>NZ_JAFBAT010000239.1 GCF_019247615.1 Mycobacterium sp.
TATGACGCCGATGATTCGCGACGTCTGCTGCAGATGATCGGGCGTGACATGGGGCTCGACATCAAGCGCTATTCGCCGCGGCTGCTGGCCAACGCCATCTCCAACCTGAAGAACGAATTGATCGATCCGGACCAGGCCGTGGCCGACCTGTCGGACGCCTCCGATGAGCTGAGCCGCACGGTCGCCTCGGTCTACGGCGAATACCAGCGGCGGCTGCGGGCGGCCAACGCCTTGGACTTCGACGATCTGATCGGGGAAACGGTGGCGGTGCTGCAGCACTTCCCGCAGATCGCCCAGTATTACCGGCGGCGTTTCCGGCACGTTCTGGTGGACGAATACCAGGACACCAACCACGCCCAGTACGTGCTGGTGCGGGAATTGGTGGGCACGGACACCGAGGATGGTGTGGCCCCCGGGGAACTGTGCGTCGTCGGCGATGCCGATCAGTCGATCTATGCGTTCAGGGGCGCGACCATCCGGAACATCGAGGACTTCGAACGCGACTATCCAGACGCCAAAACCATTCTGCTGGAACAGAACTACCGATCGACGCAAAACATTCTGTCGGCGGCCAACTCCGTCATCGCCCGTAACGCGGGGCGGCGGGAGAAACGCCTGTGGACCGACGCCGGCGCCGGCGAGCCGATCGTCGGCTACGTCGCCGACAACGAGCACGACGAGGCCAGGTTCGTGGCCGAGGAGATCGACGCCCTGGCCGAGCGGGGCGAGATCACCTATAACGACGTGGCCGTGTTCTACCGCACCAACAACTCGTCGCGCTCGTTGGAAGAGGTGTTCATCCGCGCCGGCATTCCGTACAAAGTCGTTGGGGGAGTGCGTTTCTACGAGCGCAAGGAGATCCGCGACATCGTCGCGTACCTGCGGGTGTTGGACAATCCCGGTGATGCGGTCAGCATGCGGCGCATCCTGAACACGCCCCGTCGGGGCATCGGTGACCGGGCGGAGGCTTGCGTTGCGGTCTACGCCGAGAACACCGGTGCCAGTTTCGCCGACGCGCTCGTCGCGGCGGCCGAAGGCAAGGTGCCGATGTTGAATACCCGTGCCGAGAAGGCGATCGCGGGTTTCGTCGACCTGCTCGACGACCTCAGGGGCCACCTCGACGAGGACCTCGGTGACCTGGTCGAGTTGGTGCTCGAACGCACCGGATACCGCGCCGAGCTGGAGTCCTCCACCGATCCGCAGGAGTTGGCGCGGTTGGACAACCTCAACGAATTGGTCAGCGTCGCACACGAATTCAGCACCGACCTGGCGAACACGGCCGCGCTCGACGACTCGCTGCAAACGCCCGAGGACGTGCCGGACACCGGTGTGCTGGCGGCGTTTCTGGAGCGGGTTTCGCTGGTGTCCGACAGCGATGAGATACCGGACGAGGGTGCCGGCATGGTCACGCTCATGACGCTGCACACCGCAAAAGGTTTGGAATTCCCGGTGGTGTTTGTCACCGGCTGGGAGGACGGGATGTTCCCGCACATGCGGGCGCTCGATGATCCCACCGAACTCTGCGAGGAGCGGCGCCTGGCCTATGTCGGCATCACCCGGGCGCGCCAGCGGCTGTATGTGAGCAGGGCCATCGTCCGGTCGTCCTGGGGACAGCCCATGCTCAATCCGGAATCGCGATTCCTGCGGGAGATCCCGCAGGAGCTCATCGACTGGCGGCGCAGCGCACCGACAGCGTCATTCAGCGCCCCGGTGAGCGGTGCCGGCCGATTCGGCGCGCCGCGTCCGGCACCGACGCGCCCGGGGGCGGGCAAACGTCCGCTGCTGGTACTGGAGCCCGGCGACCGGGTGACGCACGACAAGTACGGGCTGGGCCGCGTCGAGGAAGTCTCCGGCGTCGGCGAATCGGCGATGTCACTGATCGACTTCGGCAGCTCGGGCCGGGTCAAGCTGATGCACAACCACGCCCCGCTCAGCAAGCTCTAAAGCGTGTCGAAGGCGTCGGGCCGCAGCAGCCAGCCAATTACCGCCGCAGCCGGCGTTTGATTTCCGGCATAAACGCCAGCACCACGCTCGCGACCGGCAACACCCACAGCACGTACACGATCCACGCGACGCGTGCGCCCGCCAGAAACACGCCGCCATAGGTGAGCACCGCGACCACCGCGCCCGCCGCGATGAGGTATCGCCCCACGGGTCGATGCTGCAGCAGCAGGATCACCCCGGAGATGGTGGTTATCGCGAACACCAGCGCGAGAAAGGCGACCGCGATGCAGAACAGGCGGTCGGTTCGCCACCAACCGGCGATCAGGTCGGTGGCGACGACGGACGTGGCCCACCCGCTGACGATGCTGATCGCGCATGCGGCCACGGCCGCGCGGTCGATGGGCTCGTCGGCAGGCAGCGCGCCGACGCCTGCACGCCGGGCGCTGCCGGGCCCCGCTTCGTAGAGCGACGGACGTGGGGGAAGGTGCGTGGTGGGCGAATCCGGCACCACGGGTATGGGCCCGGTCGGCGCCCGTCGGATGATCCGCGTCCGCGACTCGGACGGCGGTGCGGCATGCTCGGGTGGCGCGGGAGCAGGTGGGTCGTCGGGCGCGGTCACCTCAGCCAGCGTAGTTGCCGACGCTGAGTCCCCGCTTTGCCAACCATGGGACTGGGTCAATTCTTTCGGTGCCGCCCAGGAGCACCTCGAAATGCAGGTGGGGTCCCGTGGAGTTGCCCCGGTTACCCATGGTGGCTATCTGGTCCCCGGCCATCACCTGTTGGCCGACGCTGACGAGCGTGGTGTTGACGTGGCCGTACAGCGTTACCGTGCCGTCGGCATGGCGCAGCTTGACCAACATTCCGTAGCCGCCGGCCGGGCCCGCCTCGATGACGACGCCATCGGACACCGCGTAAATCGGGGTCCCGATCGAGTTGGCGAGGTCGATCCCCGCGTGCAGCACGCCCCAGCGGTACCCGAAGTTGGAGGTGAAGATGCCCTTCGTCGGCATCACATAGAGCGGCTGCTGCAGCCGTGCCTCCCGCTGCGCGCGATCGTGGGCGAAGGCCACGCCCCGGGCGAGTTCCTCGTTGTGCACCGCGGCATTGACCGCTGGTTGGGCCGCGACCACCTGCGCTCCGCGGATCGTGTTGCTGGGCGCGCCGCCGGAAAGTGCCGACACGTTGGCGGTCAGGACGGCCTCGGTCTTGGGGGTGTCGGCGTGGCTCGTCGCCGTGTGGGCCGCCGCGGCTGCCGCGCCGGCGGCCATTGCCGAGATCAGCAGGCGTCCCCGGGCCGCACTGGTGGGCTGCTTGCGATGCTGGCCGTGGCGGCGCACCGCCGGAATGACGTCGGTGATGTCCGACGTGATTTGCGGGCGGTCAACCCGGTGCGGATCGACCGCGGTGTGGAATCGCGAAAGGACCTCCACGGTCACGGGGGCGGCCAGTGAAAGCGGGCCTAGGTCGTCAGTCTCGTGCAGGTCGTCGAGCTCGGGCGCCCGCAGCACCTGCGCTTCGTTATCGAAGGTGGAGTCGGCGCTGAGGTCCAGGTGGTCCAGTTCCCGACAGTCACCGACGAGGTCGAAGTCATCGAAGTCGAAGCCGTCGAGGGGCAGGATCTCCGTCACTTCGTTTCGGTTCGGCTCGGAAAGCCGACCACCTGCCGCGCGACCCACCCTGACGATGTCGGATTTCAGGTCCGATTTCAGGTCGGATTTCAGGTCCGAATTGGCGCCCGAATCCCGGGCAGACGAAGGTAAGAGACGATGCTGGGGCAAGCTGGAATGTCCTCGTATCGTGACCATAACGTTATCTGGACCCTAGGAAGGTAGCGGCTGACCGACTGCACTGGCAACCTCGGTGCAGAATCCGGACCGATATTGTGAACTGGATCACGTCTGCAGCCCGCCGGGCTGCCATAAACCCTCCGTAATGGGCGACGCGACCGTAGCGGCGATCCGGTGGGTGGATACAGTGCCACCGTGCAAGTTACCGATTCCGGCTGTCCCCAGTGCCGGGTCGACGTATCGGCCCAGCATTATGTCGAGCAAAGACGGTGAGCCCATGGACCTTTTCGAGTATCAAGCAAAAGAACTGTTCGCCAAGCACAACGTACCGAGCACCCCGGGTCGGGTAACCGACAGTGCCGAGGGTGCTCGCGCCATCGCCGAGGAGATCGGCCGCCCGGTAATGGTCAAGGCCCAGGTCAAGATCGGCGGACGCGGTAAGGCCGGCGGCGTCAAGTACGCCGCGACACCCGAGGACGCCTACCAGCACGGCAAGAACATCCTCGGCCTCGACATCAAGGGCCACATCGTGAAGAAGCTGCTGGTCGCCGAGGCCAGCGACATCGCCGAGGAGTACTACATCTCCTTTCTGCTCGACCGCGCCAACCGCACCTACCTGGCGATGTGCTCGGTGGAGGGCGGCATGGAGATCGAGGAAGTCGCCGCCACCAAGCCCGATCGGCTCGCCAAGGTACCCGTGGACGCGGTCAAGGGCGTCGATCTGGCGACCGCCCGCTCCATCGCCGAACAGGGCCACCTGCCGGCCGAGGTGCTCGACGCCGCCGCCGTCACCATCTCCAAGCTCTGGGAGCTTTTCGTCGGGGAGGACGCGACGCTGGTCGAGGTCAACCCGCTGGTGCGCACCCCGGACGACCGGATCCTCGCGCTCGACGGCAAGGTCACGCTGGACGCCAACGCGGACTTCCGCCACCCCGAACACGCCGAGTTCGAGGACCGCGACGCCACCGACCCGCTGGAGCTCAAGGCCAAGGAGAACCACCTCAACTACGTCAAACTCGACGGTCAGGTCGGCATCATCGGCAACGGCGCGGGCCTGGTGATGTCGACGCTCGACGTAGTCGCCTACGCCGGCGAGAAGCACGGCGGCGTCAAGCCGGCCAACTTCCTCGACATCGGCGGCGGCGCGTCGGCGGAGGTGATGGCGGCCGGGTTGGACGTGGTGCTCAACGATGAGCAGGTCAAGAGCGTGTTCGTCAACGTCTTCGGTGGCATCACCTCCTGTGATGCCGTGGCCACGGGGATCGTCAAGGCCCTGGAAATCCTCGGTGACGACGCCAACAAGCCGCTGGTGGTACGCCTGGACGGCAACAACGTCGAGGAGGGGCGCCGCATTCTGACCGAGGCCAACCACCCGCTCGTGACGCTGGTGCCCACGATGGACGAGGCCGCCGACAAGGCCGCCGAGCTAGCGAGCGCCTGAGAAAGGACCTGTGCAGATGTCGATTTTCCTCAACCAGGACAACAAGGTCATCGTGCAGGGCATCACCGGCAGCGAGGCCACGGTCCACACCGCGCGCATGCTCAAGGCGGGCACCCAGATCGTCGGTGGCGTGAACGCGCGCAAGGCCGGCACCACCGTCACGCACGAGGACAAGGGCGGCCGGATCGTCAAGCTGCCGGTGTTCGGCGGCGTCGCGGAGGCGATGGAGAAGACCGGCGCCGACGTGTCGATTATCTTTGTGCCGCCGAAGTTCGCCAAGGACGCCATCATCGAGGCCGTCGACGCCCAAATCCCCCTCCTGGTCGTCATCACCGAAGGGATTCCGGTGCAGGACACCGCCTATGCGTGGGCCTACAACCTGAGCACGGGTCACAAGACCCGCATCATCGGCCCGAACTGTCCCGGCATCATCACCCCCGGTCAGGCGCTGGTGGGCATCACCCCCGCCAACATCACCGGCCCGGGACCGGTCGGGCTGGTGTCGAAGTCGGGCACGCTGACCTACCAGATGATGTACGAGCTGCGTGACTTCGGGTTCTCGACCTCCATCGGTATCGGTGGGGATCCGGTGATCGGCACCACCCACATCGATGCCATCGAGGCGTTCGAGAAGGACCCGGACACCAAGGTCATCGTGATGATCGGGGAGATCGGCGGCGACGCCGAGGAGCGTGCCGCCGACTACATCAAGGCCCACGTATCCAAGCCGGTCGTCGGTTACGTCGCGGGGTTCACCGCCCCGGAGGGCAAGACGATGGGCCACGCCGGGGCGATCGTGTCCGGCTCGTCGGGCACCGCCGCCGCCAAGAAGGAGGCCCTCGAGGCGGCCGGCGTCAAGGTCGGCAAGACGCCGTCGGAGACCGCGGCGCTGGCCCGGGAGATCCTCGCCAGCCTGTAGCGGCGGAGTCTGGGCGGTCCGGTGGCCCGCAGTTCAGGTTTTGGGCCCCGGCTCTCCGCTTCGGCCCTGGAACAGCAATCCGCCGCGGCCGCCTATGCCGCCATCGCCCGGGAAGGCGCCAGCGCCCCCGACGCCGCCGGCGCCGCCGAAGCCGAAAAGGAGGCCGCCGTCTCCGCCGTTTCCCCCGTCGCCGCCGTAGCCGAAGAGGAGGCCGCCGTCTCCGCCGTTGACGGACGTGTCGACGGATGGGGCAGCGCCGCCGGTGCCGCCGGTGCCGCCGAGGCCGGCGACGAGGCCGCCAAACCCGCCGTGCCCGCCATTCCCGCCCCCGAGCGAATCGGTGTCGGATACCGCGCCCACGCCGCCGACCCCGCCGTGGCCGCCCACGCCGAACAGGTCGCCGCCCAGGCCGCCGCTTCCGCCGGCCCCGCCGATCCCCGCCCCAGCTCCGCCGGTGCCGCCGACGCCGAACAGTATGCCGCCGCCGCCGCCGCTGCCGCCGCTGCCGCCGCTTCCGTCAAGGCTGTCGATGCCGGGCCCGCCGGCCCCGCCGCTCCCGCCGATGCCGAAGAGGTAGCCACCGACGTCCAAGCCGCTCTGGGAGCCGCCGGTGCCGCCGTGGCCGCCGCCGCCCTCGCCGCCGGCTCCCCCGGCGCCGCCGGCGGCGCCGGTGCCGAACAGGCCGAGTATGCCGCCGCTGCCGCCTAGTCCGCCTCGACCCCCGGTGTTGCCGGCGCCACCGGTTCCGCCGGTTCCGCCGACACCGTAGAGCAAGCGACCGGCGCTGCCGCCGTCGCCGCCCGTGCCGCCGGTGCCCGTACTGCTGGCGCCGCCGGCCCCGCCGTTGCCGCCGCGGCCGACAAAGAGGGCGCCGTTGCCGCCGGCGCCTCCGGCGCCGCCCTTGCCGGTGATGCTGGCGCCACCGGCGCCGCCGGTGCCGCCGGAGCCGTATAGCACCCCGGCGTCCCCGCCGTTACCGCCGCTCTGGCCGGGTGCGCCGGAGCCGCCCGCGCCGCCATTGCCGACCAACAGCCCACCGGGTGCGCCTTGTTGGCCGGTTCCCGCGGCGCCGTTGGCGCCGTTGCCGATCAGAGGGCGTCCGACCAGCGCCTGGCTGGGCGCATTGATCGCCGCAAGCAGATCCTGCTGCAGGGCTTGCAGCGGTGCGGCATTGGCGGCTTCGGCACCGGCGTATGCGCCCGCGCCCGACTTGAGGAGCTGGACAAACTGCTGGTGAAATGCCGCAGCGTCGCTACTGAGCGCCTGATGCGCCCGCGCGTGCGCGGCGAACAGCCTGGTGACCGCCAACGAGACCGTGTCGGCGCCCGCGGGCAGCATCCCCACCGTCGGGGCGGCCGCCGCTGCGTTGGCAGAGTTGACCGTCGAACCGATATTCGCCAACTCCGTGGCCGCAGCCGTCAGAGATTCCGGCGCAGCGATCACAAAGGACACCAGACCTCCAAAGGGGGGGTGTAAACCGTCGCGCTATACGACGGCGGCCAGCTTAGCGGCGAGCCGCTCCACGTAGGCGGCGACCTCGTCGTCGGAGCGGTCCGGCAGGCCGAAGAGCACCTCGGTCACCCCGAGCGCGGCCCAGCGCGCGAGCTTCTCGGGGACCGGCTTGAAGTCCAGCGCGACGATCTGCGGCGCGCCGTCCCGGTCGGCGGCCGCCCAGGTGTCCTGCAGCAACTTGACGGGTTCATCGATCTCGAAGTCGCGCGGGGTGGTGATCCACCCGTCGGCGCTGCGGGCGATCCACTTGAAGTTCTTCTCGTTGCCCGCCGCCCCCACCAGGACCGGAATGTGTGGCTGCACCGGCTTGGGCCAGGCCCAGCTAGGTCCGAAGTTGACGAACTCGCCGTCGTAGGCGGCCTCCTCCTGCGTCCACAAGGCCCGCATCGCCTCGAGGTACTCGCGCAGCATGGTGCGTCGCCGCGCCGGGGGCACGCCATGGTCGCTCAGCTCGTCGGTGTTCCAGCCGAAGCCGACACCGAGGCTAACCCGGCCATCCGACAAGTGGTCCAGCGTCGCAATGCTTTTCGCCAGCGTGATGGGGTCATGCTCGACGGGCAAGGCCACCGCGGTGGAGAGCCGCACCCGCGAGGTGACGGCGCACGCCGTACCCAGGCTTACCCACGGGTCGAGTGTGCGCATGTAGCGGTCGTCCGGCAGCGACGCGTCACCTGTTGTCGGATGGGCGGCCTGACGCTTGACCGGGATATGTGTGTGTTCCGGCACGTAGAACGTGTGGAAGCCGTGGTCCTCGGCAAGCTTGGCGGCTGCCGCGGGGGAGATGCCACGATCGCTGGTGAATAGCACGAGCCCGTAATCCATGCCCAGAATTAGAACGTGTTCTACCTGCGGTGGGCAAGCCGCCTCGACGGCAGCCGGTCGTGCGCCGAGTAGGTGGCTGCGGCACCGGCGCGCGCGTGTGCGCTAGCGTGGGTGATCGATCGCGCCGCAACGCACGATCTCCGAAGGTGTTTTCGAAGGCGGCGCACCTGGAAGGACAGCGCCGCAATGCAATGGCGTCGCCATGGCACTTCTAGGCACTGGAAGTAACAGGAGGAGTAATGACCTACGCGCCCGGTAGTCCCGGCTACCAGCCCACGCACTCCGGCGGCTCCTACGCGGGCGCCACCCCTTCCTTCGCGAAGGAGGGCGACGGCGAAAGCAAGCTTCCGTTCTACCTGACCATCGCCGTGGCCGCGCTCGGCTTCCTTGCCTATTTGGCGAGCTTCGGTCCGCTGGCGACTGTCAATGTCGACATCGGTCCGTCGAGCGCTGTATCCGGTGCCGGCACGGCTCTGGGTGTCGTCGCGGCCCTCCTGGCCGGATTGCTCGCCGCCGCCAGCCTGCTGCCGAGGGCGAAGAACTATACGGGTGTCATCGCGGCGATCGCGGTGCTCGGAGTGCTGCTGGTGGTCTCGGAAATCGTCAATATGGGCAACGGCGTCTCGATTGGCTGGGGGCTGTGGCTAATTCTGGTTTTCAGCGGGCTGCAGGCGGTCGCGGCGATTTACGCGTTGCTGCTGGACGCCGGCGTCGTCAGCGCCCCGAAACCACGGCCCAAGTTCGACCCGTACGCGCAATATGGCCAGTACGGCCAATACGGGCAGTACGGCCAATATGGGCAGTACGGTCAGCAGCCGTACGACGGTCAGCCGGGTCAGCCAGGCCCGCAGCAGCATGCCGGCCAGCAGGCCCACAACCTGCAGCAGCCCGCCGGGTACGGCTCGCAATACGGCGGTCCACCCTCGAGCCAGGCTCCGACCCAGGCCGCGATACCCACGACGTCGACCGGCGGATTCGGCGGTGCTCCGGCGTCGCAGTCCGGACCTCCGCACGCAG
>NZ_JAFBAT010000114.1 GCF_019247615.1 Mycobacterium sp.
ACGGCGCGTCGTCCAGCAAGCCGGCCGCCGCTCCCGCCCCACCGATGTGCGGCGACCCGACCACCCTGTCGCCCCACGACAAGCTGGCACAACTGCTGATGGTGGGGGTGCGCAACGGCGACGAAGCCCGCACCGTCGTCAACGACCACCACGTCGGTGGAATCATTATCGGCGGCTGGACGGACCTGTCCATTTTCAAGGGCCCGCTCCTCGATATCGCCCGCACTGCGGGGCCCCTTCCGCTGGCGGTCGGCGTTGACGAGGAGGGCGGCCGGGTATCGCGGCTGAAGTCGCTGATCGGAGAGGCCCCCTCGCCGCGGCAACTCGCGCAGACCCGGACGCCGCAGCAAGTGCACGACCTCGAGGTCGAGCGCGGCAAAAAGATGCGCGACCTTGGTATCACCATCGACTTCGCGCCGGTGGTCGACGTCACCGACGCCCCCGACGGCGTGATCGGGGATCGCTCGTTCAGCGCCGACCCCAACACCGTCACCGCCTACGCCGGCGCCTATGCGCAGGGCCTGCGCGACGCCGGGCTGCTGCCGGTCCTCAAGCACTTTCCCGGCCACGGGCATGGTTCCGGCGATTCACACAAGGGCGGGGTCACCACGCCGCCGCTGAGCGAGCTGCAGACCAACGACCTGGTGCCCTACCGGACGCTGGTGGCCCAGCTCCCGGTGGCCGTGATGATCGGTCACCTGCAGGTTCCCGGCTTGACCCCCGACGACCTCCCCGCCAGCCTGAGCCGCGAGGCCGTGCAATTGCTGCGCGACGGCATCGGCTACGGCGCTCCGCCCTTCAACGGCCCCGTCTTCAGCGACGATCTGTCCAGCATGGCCGCCATCTCCGATCGGTACGGCGTGTCCGACGCGGTGCTGCGCACCCTGCAGGCCGGCACCGACGTCGCGCTGTGGGTCAGCATCGAAGAGGTGCCCGCGGTCCTGGATCGGCTGCAAAAAGCGCTGGCAGCAGGCGAATTGACGATGCCGGCGGTCGACCAGTCGCTGGCGCGGGTCTCGGCGATGAAGGGTCCCAGCAAGGCGTGCGGCCACTGACGCGCCACTGACATGCGACTGACGCGCTACAGCATCGTTACCCTGAAGTCAGATACCTGGGCAGAAAGGTACAGCGCTAGAGGCCTAAAAGGGGATAGCGATGGCGGGTGGTACCAAGCGGCTGCCGCGTGCTGTCCGCGAGCAGCAGATGCTCGACGCCGCCGTGCAGATGTTCTCGGTCAACGGCTATCACGAGACCTCGATGGACGTCATCGCCGCCGAGGCCCAGATCTCCAAGCCGATGCTGTACCTGTACTACGGCTCCAAGGAGGACTTGTTCGGGGCGTGCCTGAACCGCGAGTTGGGCCGGTTCATTGACGCGGTGCGCGCCGACATCGACTTCGCCCAGGGCCCGAGGGACCTGTTGCGCACCGCGATCGTGTCCTTCCTGCGCTACATCGACGCCAACCGAGCGTCCTGGATCGTGATGTACACCCAGGCCATCAGTTCCCAGGCGTTCGCCCACACCGTCCGCGAGGGACGCGAGCGGATCATCGAATTGGTCGCCGAGCTGATGCAGGCGGGCAGTCGCAACCCCCGGCCCGAGGCCGAGCACCAGATGATGGCGGTGGCACTTGTGGGCGCGGGCGAGGCGATGGCCAACCGGCTCAGCACTGGCGACATCGACGCCGACGAGGCCGCGGAGCTGATGATCGACCTGTTCTGGCACGGCTTACGGGGGGCGCCGGAGGACCGCGAAGCCGCAGCTACCGGCTAGGGCCGCGACACCTTAGATTCGTGAGGTGGCCGAATCGGCGCGATTGCACCCCTCCTTTTCGGGACGCAATCTCGACTTCTTCTGCGCGGTGCTCATCGTGGGCTTGCTGGCCGGGATCGCGGGATTGGCGACGACGGCCCTTTTGCGCTTCGTCGAGCACCTCACCTACCACTACAGTCTCGGCACGTTGCTCGACGGGGTCATCGGCACCAGCCGCGTCCGGCGAGCCCTGGGTCCGATGGTCGGCGGGGCCCTGGCGGGGTTGGGCTGGTGGATCCTGCGGCGACGCACCGAGGTGCCACCTCTCGCCGAGACCATCGCCCGCCGAGACCGGGTGCCGCGGCTGGCGTGGAGCATCGACGCCGCCCTGCAGGTGTTGCTGGTCGGCTCGGGGGCGTCCCTCGGGCGGGAGGGAGCCCCACGCCAATTCGCCGCGGCCCTCGGCGATCTGGCGACCGGATGGCTGAAGCGGCTGTCGATTCGCGACCGCGAGATCCTGCTGGCGTGTGCGGCCGGAGCGGGCCTGGGCGCGGTGTATGCCGTTCCCCTGGCCGGCGCGCTGTTCTCGGTGCGGATCATGCTGAACACCTGGCATCCGCGAGCGCTGGGCGCGGCGTGCCTGACCTCCAGCCTGGCCGTCGCGGTTGGTTCGGCCGTCACCCACGATCACCGCATCCTCGAGTGGCCCGACCCGCACCTGTCCTTCCGGTTGACCGGCCAGGCGCTGTTGGTGGCGCCGCTGGCATTCGCGGTAGGGCTGGCTTTCAACCGGCTGATGGCCGCGGCAAAGCCGGTGCCGCAGCTGCGGAGCTGGGTGCTGATCCCGGCGCTCGCGGGCGCCGGCTTGGTCATCGGCATCTGTTCGCATCGGTTTCCGGAGTTGCCGGGCAATGGGCGAAGCATCCTGACCGTCAGTCTCGCCAGTGGCATGACCCTGACGACGGCCATCGCGATCCTGGTGCTCAAGCCGCTGTTGACCGCGTTGTTCCTGCGCGCCGGCGGGGCCGGCGGCCTGCTCACGCCGTCGCTGGCCACCGGCGCGGCGGCGGGATCGGCGCTGATGTTGGCGATCAACTCGCTGGCCGGAACGCATTTCCACCTGCCGACGGTGTCGCTGGCCGGCGCGGCCGGGGTGCTCGCGGTCACCCAGGGCTCACCGATCTGGGCCGCCATCTTCGTGTGGGAACTTGCCCGGCCCCCGCTGTGGCTCTTCCTGATCTTCCTGACCACCGCGTTGGCGGCGCACGGCCTGAAACTGCTCGCGAAGGGGCGCGGCCCCACGCATGCCGGCTAGGGGGCCTGGACGCTGCCGGTCAGATACGGGTATCCCTTCGCGATGTTGCGCAGCGAGAGATTCCAGCCGGCGGCGGCCGAGCCGTTATCGTCGATGTAGAGCCCGGCGGTGGCCGGCAGCACCAGCGGCTTGCCGAACTTCACCGAGTACTGCACTTGGTCGGGAATGCGGGCCTCGATATTGGCCAATACCGCTGCGGCGCTGAACATCCCGTGCGCGATCACCGTCGGGAACCCGAACAGCCTGGCGGCGATCGGGTTGGTGTGGATCGGGTTGTGGTCGCCGCCGATGACGGCGTAGCGACGGATCTGGCCGGGCGTGACCCGCAGCACCGTGCTGGGCGGGGGCAGTTTCGGTTCCTTCTGCGGCGGCGGTTTCGGCTCGTCGGACAGGGTGGTGCGTTGCTGGTGCAGAAACGTGGTCACCTGGTGCCACGCGGTGTCACTACCGATGCTGACGTCCGTCACCAGGTCAACCAGCAGGCCCTTACGGTGCTCGCGCAGGTTCTCGGCGTGCACGCGCACGCCGACCGTGTCGGTCACCGCGATCGGGCGGTACTGCGTGATGTGGTTCTCGATGTGCACGGATCCCATTGCGGGAAAAGGAAAGTCGAATCCCGTTACCAACGACATCATCGCGGGAAATGTCAACGCGAACGGATACGTCAACGGCACGTTGGTGCCGTAGCGCAGCCCGGTGACCCCGGCGTACTCGGCCACGTTCGTGTGGTCGATGGATAGTTCGTCGACGGTCACCGTGCGGTCGGGCAGTTTCCCTGCCCGGGGCACCAGCGGTAAGGCGCCCGCCGCCGCCCGCAGCATGTTTTTCAGGCCGCTTGGCTGATTCATCACGTCTCCTAGCGGTCAGGCGCCCAGCATGGCCTGGCCGCACACCCGAATCACGTTGCCGGTCACCGCATTCGAAGCCGGGCTGGCGAAATACGCGATGGTCTCGGCCACATCGACGGGCTGGCCACCCTGCAGCAACGAGTTCATCCGGCGACCCACCTCGCGGGTGGCCAGTGGGATGGCGGCGGTCATCTGCGTCTCGATGAATCCCGGTGCGACGGCGTTGATCGTGATGCCCTTGTCGTACAGCCCCGGAGCCAGCGCCTGGGTGAGGCCGATCATCCCGGCCTTGGTAGTGGCGTAATTCGTCTGCCCACGGTTGCCCGCGATCCCGGCCATCGACGACAGGCCGATCACCCGGCCGCC
>NZ_JAFBAT010000267.1 GCF_019247615.1 Mycobacterium sp.
ACCGACGAGGTCGGTGAGGCGCCCGGCCACTACGTTGAACGCATTCGCACCGAAGCCGCGCGCCGGCAATTGGAGGAGACCGACGACACCGTCGTCGCGATCGCCGCCCGATGCGGCTTCGGCAGCGCGGAAACCATGCGGCGCAACTTCATTCGCCGGGTCGGCATTTCGCCGGACCAGTACCGGAAAGCCTTCGCCTGAGTAGATGAGGACACGACCGTGACCCAAATCGCATTCGTCGCCTATCCCGGCTTCACCGCGCTGGACATGATCGGCCCGTATGAGGTGCTGCGGAACCTGCCGGGAGCCGACGTGCGGTTCGTGTGGCACGAGCCGGGGCCGATCACCGCCGACTCGGGCGTGCTGGTCATCGGCGCCACCCACTCGCTGGCCGAAACCCCCTCCCCCAATGTCATTCTCGTGCCGGGAGGTCCGTCGACTCCGGTACACGCGCGGGACGAGGCGCTGCTGGAGTGGCTGCGCCGGGCACACCGGGCGGCGAGCTGGACGACATCGGTGTGTTCGGGCTCGGTGATTCTGGCGGCCGCGGGCCTGCTCGAGGGCCGGCGCGCGACGTCGCACTGGCTGGCCATACCCGCGCTGAAGGCCTTCGGTGCTATTCCCGTCGCCGACGAGCGGATCGTCCGCCAGGATGACGTAGTCACCAGCGCCGGCGTGTCGGCGGGGCTCGACCTCGCGCTGTGGCTGGCGGGGCAAATCGCAGGGGAAGCCCGCGCCAAGGCGATCCAGCTGGCGATCGAGTACGACCCCCAGCCGCCGTTCGACTCCGGGCACATGTCGAAGGCGTCGGCGACCACGAAGGCCGCCGCCACCGCGCTGCTTTCCCGGGACAGCGCCAAGCCGGCGAACCTGAAGGCTACGACCATGCTCGCCTGGGAGCAGGCGCTCGCGGCGGTCCGGTCGCGCCGGCGACGGCGCGTCGCTCCCGCCGCGGGAGACCCGCTGGGCAAGTCGCGGTTTGAGTCCGCACATCGATAGCGCCCGCCATCGCTTGCCGCCAGCTGGTCCAGCACCGACTTCAAGTCGTAGACCTCACGCCACCTTTTCACTTTACGGTGAATCGCCCTCTTGGGCCGGATGCAGCCGGTCCGGTGGCTGCAAAATCTCAGTTGCGGAGAGCCGGCCGCCGGCCTGCATCCAGGCGGCGATGACGCCCGGCGCGTCGCGGTCCGGGTTGTAGATATCTTCCTCGCTGGAGAACAAGCCGTTACCCGCGTAGACGAGCCGGGTCCAGTTCGGGAACCAGAACGGTTCACCGTTTGGGTCGGTCGGGTGGTCGAGCAGATTCTTGACCAACATGACGACGGCGTCGTTGTCCTCGTCGTGCGCGACCCAGCCGACGGGGAAGCGCATGTGCGGAAATGGGGCCATCACCGCCACGATCCAGTCCCGCACCGCCTCGCGGCCGTGGAAGACGCCGTAGTGGTGCTCGGTGTAGACGACGTCCTCGGTGAAAAGATCGGCGAAGGGCCGCCAATCGCCCGAAGCGCTGCACCCTTCCACAACGGTTGCGTAATGACTCATGGCTTGTTCGATTTCGGCTCTGGTGAATTTGCCCATGGCGGACACACTAGAACGATGAACGTGTTGGACTTGTTCGATTTGCGCGGCAAGAGGGCTCTGGTGACCGGGGCGTCCAGCGGTATCGGCAGGCAGGTGGCGCGGGCATATCTGGACGCCGGCGCCGAAGTGGCCATCACCGCAAGGCATTTCGACGCATTGGAGGAGGCCGCACGAGCCCTCGGTGCGGCCGGTGGCAGGGTCGTGCCCATTGGTTGCGACGTGACCCAACCGGGCCAGGTGACCGGGCTGCTCGACCGGATGACCGCGGAGTTGGGCGGCATCGACATCGCCGTGTGCAACGCGGGAATCATCTCGGTTGTCCCGATGCTCGAAATGCCACCGGACGAATTTCAGCGCATTCACGACACGAATGTGACCGGCGTGTTCCTGACCGCTCAGGCGGCGGCCCGGGCAATGGTGCGTCAGGGGCAAGGCGGTGTCATCATCACCACCGCCTCGATGTCGGGCCACATCATCAACATCCCGCAGCAGGTCGGCCATTACTGCGCCTCCAAGGCGGCGGTCATCCACCTGACGAAGGCCATGGCAGTGGAGTTCGCACCGCACAAAATCCGGGTCAACAGCGTCAGCCCGGGCTACATCCTCACCGAGCTGGTCGAGCCGTATGCGGAATACCACGCCCGGTGGGAACCGAAAATACCGATGGGCCGCTTGGGTCGGCCCGAAGAGCTGACCGGTCTGTACCTTTATCTGGCCAGCGACGCCTCCAGCTACATGACGGGTTCCGACATCGTGATCGACGGCGGATACTCCTGCCCCTGACCTTGCCGTCAGGCGACTGGGGACGGCCGGCCGAACCGCGATCGCACGCCGGGAGAAAAGAGTGCACGCAGCCGCTCCCCCGCCGGTTGAACCGAGCCGGCGCTCACCAGTTCGTCGTTGAGCTCGACGATCTCGGCCGCGCGCAACGGCCACGGCTCATGCGTCATCGGTACCCACCACGTGCGGCCGGCCTTGCGGGTGTGCGCGCACCACCGGGCGGTGAGCCAGATCTCCAGTGGTGTCGGTTGGACCGGATCACCGATGGTGACCTTGAGCCGGCTGCGCGGGCCCCGCCGGGGCCGGCGGCGCACACTGTCATAGGTGATGTGGTCGCCGTGTCGCGTGATCCGCATCCTCGACCAGTTATAGGGAACGCCTAACGCCATCCGGATGACCGGTACGGCGGCCAGGCGAGCCGTTTCCAGCGATCTGAACAGAACGCCGTGGCGCCCGGCGTCGTCGGTCGAATACAGCCGCACGTTCGTCTCCGGGAAGCTGCCGAAATACGGCAACGGAAGCGTGACACCGACTTTGGTGCTGGTCAGCGCAAACGGGATGAGACCTACGTAGGTGAGACCGTCGGCGAAAACGTCGGGCCGGACTCCGCGGGGGAACAGGCCTGCTACGCTCGCGGGCCGCACCGGCCAATGGACGAAGGTGAGGTCGGCCCACCGCTGCTCGAAGGTGACGCGACCGGGAAGTGGCGGCGGAGCGACGGGGTACCCGGCGAGAGCCGGCGACGCCGCGGCCGGCGGGCCGGGTGGGGTCGTCATCTGATCATGGTGGCACATCGATTCGAAGTAATTGATTAATCTCCGTTTGCCGCGTCCGCCGCAATTACGGCCCGAGGTTCAATAGGAAATTCTTGGCAGACATCGGTCAATTTGCGGATTAAGATATGCATTACGACGGGTGGCGTCGATCATGGAGTCGCCCACGGAGTAAATGGAGCACAAATGAAGATCACCACGATGATAATGACAGCGGCAGCGGTCGTGGGCATCGCGGCCATTGCTCTGACCGGTGCGCCGATTGCCACGGCCGCCTACCCCATTGCCGGCAAACTTGGCAGCGAGTTGACGATGACCGACTCCGTTGGTCAAGTACAACTCACTTGGATGGTCAACGATCTCAAATCCAGCGCCGACACCGTTCCGGGCTATCCCGTGGCCGGCCAACTCTGGGAAGCCACCGCTACCGTCAAAGCGGTCCGTGGCGCCGTCACCCCGGCAATCTCGCAGTTCAATGCCCGTACCAACACTGGCGTCAACTACCGGGTCTTGTGGCAGGCCGCGGGCCCGAACACGATCAGCGGTGCCACGATTCCCCAAGGCGCGCAAGCGAGCGGCAAGATTTACTTCGACGTCACGGGTCCGCCGCTGACCATTGTCGCCATGAATAATGGAATGGAAGACCTCCTGGTTTGGGGACCGTAACTGCCTACATGAGCCTTTAAGGCGTGTCAGAGCGAGCGATTCGGGTGCTACCGAATTATTCGGACCGTCGTGCGCGAGCTCGAATGAGCCGGTTTTCATGCCCGCTGGGAGGGCCGCATCTTCGTCATGGTGATGTTTTCCGTGGTCCGCTTCGGCAGCAATATCAACGACCCGATTCGCGCAAGAACGGCTTCCCCGGGAGATGTATCTGTCGGGCTACAGCGGCGTTCTCGGCTGGGCGGCGGTGCCTCGCCGACAGCCGCCCCGCGCGCCTGACGGATGCCACTGGCAGTCACCGCGCGGACGTTGAGTTTCCTTCTCCCCCCACGATTTCCGAGGGCGGTAATCACAGGCGCCGCATGCGTGTGGGCACGCTGCGCGGCCGTCAGAGAGGTCCGCATCTTGCGACCGGAACCCCGTTGACTGAAGTAGTCGCGATGAGGCGGTCAAATGTTCGCATACCCACCGGCACGTGGCCGGTGTAACAGGCGGACGATAGGCAGCACGTTCGAGCGGTTACGGCCGAGCGGGGATTCGTCAGCCCTCCAGCTGACCGGAGATCCCGCGCTCGATGCTGGCCTGAGTTGTGGACGGCAACACGATGATGCCGTCGAGCTCCTTGCGGGCCACGTCGAAGGCCTGCTGGCGTTCCTGCGGCGCCGCCGCGGAGTCCGACGCCAGGCGCAACAGGCCCTGAGCCCGCGCGATCCGCTGCTGATCCTCTTGCGAGAAGTCGCTGCGACGTCTGCGCATGGCCTCGGCCTCGGCGATGTTGAACGCGGTGACGTAGTCCTCGACGGCCGTCCGATACTGCGCCGCGGCCTCCCGGTCGTCGAGAAGATCTTCTGCTTTGACAGGACGCAGGAAGTCTGCCCGCAGCTTGGCCCGATGGAAGCCGATCGTGAGGGGATCGCGCATGTCGGTCATCAGCGGGAAGTCGAGCAGCTTGGCGAAGTCGAGTTCGTACTCCAGCCAGCGTGCGTCGGTTCGGCTGTGCTCCTCGATGACTCGTCTCAACGAACGCCATTGAGCCGCTTGGTTATTGATCGCTGGGCCGGACACGGTTCCCGCGTCCGCGATGGTCCGGTCGGCGTCCTGCGGTTCCTCGGTGCGTCGTCTGTGCGCGGAGAATGCTCGTACCCCGGCGATGATCAGACCCGCCAGCGGCAGGACCATGATCAGCAGCTCCGCCACCCGGAATAGCAAACCCACAGGGCCAGGATGCCATCACTCACCGGTTACCGGTGCCCTCGGCGGCCGGCGACCAGCATTGCCGGTTGCTAGCTGCCACCGAGGTACTGCGCTCGGCAAGCCCTGCGGGCCAACTTGCCGCTGGTGGTGCGCGGGATGGCGCCTGCCGGAAGGAAGCGAACGTCGGAGACGGTCACGGAATGCCGGCGCGACACCGCGGACCGGATCGCCTCGATAGCCGGCTGCGGGTCGTCGCGGCTGGTGCCCGCGGCACGTTCGGCGATGACGACCAGTCGCGGGCCGGGGTCGGGAGTCGATGTCTCGCGGTCCGGCAGTTCATCGCCCGGCACCGAGAACACGGTCACATAACCGCGACGCACCATTGGGGAGGCTTCCGCGACGGTGGCCTCGATGTCTTGGGGATAGTGGTTACGGCCCTCGACGGTCACCAGATCGGGAATCCGTCCGGTGACATAGAGCTCACCATCGAGATAGACGACCGACGCCTCCGCGGACGGCGCGA
>NZ_JAFBAT010000274.1 GCF_019247615.1 Mycobacterium sp.
GCCAAGCCTGTCAACACGGGCAGCGCCGTGCCGCCCGCGCCCAGCGCGCGGCTCGCAACAGCGACCAACTCGGATCCGACGACGGCCGCGGCCGGATCAATTGACATCGATTCCATGTGCAGACTGCTCCTGTAACGCTGCCGGCCCAAGTGTTCACCAGGGGTCCGTCCGCCCTGAACGTCGGACCAATTCTATGGCTTCGATGCGCGTCTGTGCGCCTCTTCGAGGCGTCGCAGAGCCCCGCCACGGGCGGGCACGCCCCTGAGCACAATGCGCAAAAGCGGGTAATCGCCGCTTATTTCGCCGAATACACCGCGCATGGCGGCGCAACGGTCCAATTATCGCTAGCGCGAAGGAAATTCGCGAACAGCCAGTAAACCGTCCTGCCGCCACGCGGGATCACTGCGGCATTGAACAGACAGGGACGGGGAAATGGTCTCACTGGGCAGCATCAAGGGATGGCAGCCGGGCGACGGTCGGTGACCACGTGGACGGCCTCACCCGTGGCACGGGATGCGGCCCGGAACCCGCGCCGAAGCAATCGGCCCCCAGTTACCAGCGGATTCGTCACCTGCGGGCGGCTTCCGACAGCAAGGCGAAGGGCACGCCGCTGCCTCGCCTGATGGTGGTGGCGTGGGAGATTCCCGGCGTTTTGACATTCCGGCGATGACCGCGACGATCAATGCGCACGTCCGCCGCAATGACGCCTACCACGATTGGTTCTCGGTGGAAAACGACGGCATTGTCCGCCGGATGATCGACAACCCACAGGTCATCGAATTCGTTCCCGCGGAGTTCGGACTCACAATCCGCCACGGCCGTCGCGATTGCTCGTCGAACGCGTGAAGTGAGCTCTGCCACAAGGACATCGGCAGTGCGTGCGGCTGCATGACACGATGGATGCATGGTGCCTGCGACTGACTCAGCACACGCCGTTGAGGGTGCGCACATCGTGCTAGGTCTGGTCGGGGCGCCAGGTCCCGCGTTCTGGCTTGCCCGCGAACTGGCCGACGGCGGGCTCAGCGAGGAACTCGAGCGACGACTACCGGGGGCCCGGTGGTGCGTCGAAGTAGTGGAAGACCGCTTGGTACAGCCACCGGCCGGCGACGCCGCCATCGCGGACGCGGCTCGCAGGGTGATGCTTGAGCACGGCTGGGACGTCGCGGTGTGTCTCACCGATCTTCCGTTGCATGTCCACCGGCGCCCGGTGGTGGCGCACGCCAATCCGGTGCGCAATGTGGCGACCATTTCGGTGCCCGCACTGGGTGCCCTGGGGGCACGACAGCGGATCCGCGAGACGATCGTGCGTCTGCTGGAGCGGTTGATCGGATTCGAGCAGCACCGCGGCGCTGAGTCGGACGGTTTACGTCGCCCGGCTCGGCGATTGTGGGTGGAGCGGGTGCGGGAGTTGGGCACGGACCCGGCCGAGGGAGCGTTCGCTTACACCGCGCGCGTACTGACGGGCAATCTGGTGCTCCTCGGCGGGATGGTGGCGGCCAATCAGCCGTGGCGGTTGTCCCTGCGGTTGTCTCGTGCATTGACCGGGGCGGCGGCCGTGGGGATTCTCGCCCTGGTGACCTCCGACATCTGGCGGCTGTGCGACGCCTTCGATGGGCTGCGACTGGCCGGCACGGGTGTCTTGTCGATCGGCGCCACCAGCGCGACGCTGATCATCGGGGGTGAGTTGTGGGAGCCGGTGACTTCACCCGGGTCGCGCAAGCAGGTGCTGCTGTTCAACATCGCGACCGTGTTGACCGTCGTCATCGGGGTGGCCGTACTGTACGGAGCGCTCTTCCTACTGGCGTTGCTGGCAGCATTCTGGTTTGTGGTGCCGAAGGTATTCCGTGACGCCGTGGGCCATTCGGCATCTCTTCGAGATTATCTCGAATTGGCTTGGCTGACTTGTTCGTTGGCGATGGTAGGGGGTGCCCTGGGCGCTGCCCTCGAATCCCATGCCGCAGTGCGCGATGCGGCGTATGTTCAGCGCTCCGACAAGTCCGCCGAGGCCGAGAAAGAGCCGCCCACCGCCTGAGCGTTCGCTGTAACGAGACGTCGGCGTGTGGCCAGCACCGCCGTAAACCTGCGGGACCGAGAACGATGCCCCTTGGTGGTCGCCTAGTGGTCGCCTACCATCAGCGCATGCGCGGGTCCAAGATCCTGATAACCGGTCCGACCGGTCAACTTGCGATGCCCATCGCAACGGCCCTCGCGGCCGACAACGAGGTGTGGGGCATCGCTCGCTTTACCAACGCGGCGGCGAGGGAAAGCCTCGAGCAGGCGGGCGTTCACTGCCAGCAGGTCAACCTGGCCGCCGGTGACTTCACCTGTCTGCCAACCGACTTCGACTACGTCCTCAATCTGGCGGTGGCCAAGAGCGGAAACTGGAACAAGGACCTGGCGGCCAATGCGGAGGCGGTCGGACTGCTGATGGCGCACTGCCGGGGCGTGAAGGCGTTCCTGCACTGCTCGTCGGCGGCGGTTTACGACCCGCCCGGCGACGAACCCCGCACCGAACGGACCGGCCTGGGCGACAATCACAAGTTCCTGTTCCCCACGTACTCGATCTCCAAGATCGCCGGGGAGATCGTGGCGCGCTCGATGGCGCGCGCTCTGGGCGTTTCCACCACGATCGCCCGCCTCAACGTCCCCTACGGCGACAATGGCGGCTGGCCGTACTACCACCTGGAGATGATCTTGGCCGGCATCCCGATCCCCGTACCGCCCGGCGGACCGGCCCTGTACAACCCGATCCATGAAGACGACATCATTGCGACCCTGCCCAGGCTGCTCGAGGTGGCGTCGGTCCCGGCGGTGACGGTCAACTGGTGCGGCGACCAGACCGTGAGCCTGCAGGAGTGGTGTCGCTACCTCGGTTCGCTCGTCGGTAAGGAGCCGGTGTTCGAGGAGAGCGAGCACGCGTTGCGGGGCAACCCCACCGACGTGACCCGGATGCACGAGCTTGTCGGCGGCACGACGGTCGACTGGCAAGAAGGGGTTCGCCGCATGGCAGCCACGTTCCACCCGGAGCTGGTCGGCGCATGACGAAACCGCGCCGGCCGTCGACTTGTGGTGGCGCCCCCATGTTGCTGGCCCAACGTCGAGTCGTTGCGGCGACCCCTTGAACCTAAGCGGGAAATCGCCGCAACAACCCGACGCTCGGCAGGTGTTTATGAGCCCCTTTGGTAGCGGGTGAGGAATCCGACGGCGGCGAATCCCGCCACGGCACCGATCACACCCCACAGCACGATCGAGAAGACCATCGATCCGAACAACCAACCAAACGTCATCCCGATGTACAGCGCCCAGATCAAGCGGTACACGCTCCACAGCGCGATCAGGCCCGCGGCTATCCCGATGTACAGGCTGCGCTGCCGGTCGACGCGGTTGATCTGCTCTTCGATGGGGGTGGGTACGAGTTTCATTTGCTGGGTTCCTTTCGTGGGGCACCGCCTGCTTGGCGGCTCGTTGCGCCAAGTACAGGCCGTCCGGCCGACTACCGATCCCAACAAAGCGGATTCAGGCGGCTGGCGCGGTGGTCTCGGCGTCTTCTTCGCCGGGGTGACCCATCTCGGCCTGAAACTGTCGGTACCGCTGCGCGCGACCCGGCCGGCGCCGAACGATGAGCCAGCCGGCGGTGAGGACCACGAACCACAGCGGGAACCAGGCCAACGCGACAGCGGTTTCCCCCTGGGTTGTCAGCGTCCAGACCACGAAGACGAAGAAGGCGAGGATCGCCCAGCACATCACCGAACCGGCGGGCATCTTGTAGGCCGACTCGGCATGACGCTGCGCGTGCCGGCGACGATAAACGAGGTAGCTGACGACGATCATCGTCCACACGAACATGAACAACAGCGCGGAAACGGTCGTCACGAGCGTGAAAGCGCCCAGTACCGAGCCGCCGACGTAGAGCAACGGAATGGCCGTCAGCAGCAGCGCCGCCGTCAGCCACACACCGCGCGCCGGAACGCCACCGCGGTTCAGCCGGCGGAAGGGCAGTGGGGCGCTGCCTTCTTCCGCCAGACCGAAAAGCATGCGGCCCGTGGAGAAGACCCCGGAGTTGGCCGAGGACGCCGCCGCGGTGATCACGACGAAATTGACGATCGATGCCGCAGCACCGAGGCCCGCGAAGGAGAACATCATCACGAACGGCGACTCCCCGCTGGGGAACTGCCGCCAGGGGACGACGGTGAGGATTGCCAGCAGGGCACCGATATAGAAGATCGCGACACGAAGCGGGACGGCATTGATGGCGCGGGGGAGGGTGCGGCGCGGGTTCATAGTCTCCGCGGCTGCGCTGCCGACGAGTTCCACACCGACGAAAGCGAAGAACGCGATCTGAAACCCGCCGACCATGCCCAGGAATCCGGTAGCGAAGAATCCACCGTCGTTCCAGAGGTTTTCGACCGTCGCGCGGTGACCTTGGGGCGAAACGAAGCCGGATGCCACCAGCACGGCGCCGACGACGATGAAGCACACGATCGCGATGACCTTGATCAAGGCGAACCAGAACTCGGCCTCCCCGAAGTTACGAACGCCGAACAGGTTGACGGCGAGGATCAGTCCGACCGTGACCAGTGCCGGCACCCACGCCGGCAACCCGGGCCACCAGAATTTCGTGTATCCGGTGATCGCCACGATTTCCGCGATGCCGGTGACAACCCAGGCAAACCAGTACGACCAGCCCACAAAAAAGCCCGCGGCGGGGCCCAACAAATCGGCCGAGAAGTCGACGAACGACTTGTAGTTCAGGTTCGACAACAGCAACTCGCCCATGGCCCGCAGGACGAAGAACACGAAGAACCCGATGATCCCGTACACCACCAGGACCGCCGGGCCGGCCGCGGAGATCGTCTTGCCCGACCCCATGAACAGCCCCGTGCCGATCGCGCCTCCGATCGCAATCAGCTGGATATGGCGATTGGCCAACTCCCGATGTAATTGCGGGACAACGGAATCGGGCATAGTTCCTGACGTCCGCGCGCTAGCCCGACGTCTTGACGACGAGCTTGCCGACGTTCTTGCCGTCGAACAGCAGGTTGATCGCAGTCGGTAGCTGCTCGAAGCCCTCGACGACGGTCTCCAGCGGCGTGAGCCTGCCCTCGGCCATCAGGCCGGCGATCTCGCGGATCGCCTCGGGTGCGCGGCCGAAGTGATCGAGGACGATGAAGCCCTGCACGGTCGCTCGCTGGACGAGCAGGGTCGCGAAGCCGCGCGGTCCGGGAGGCGGTTCAGGCGAGTTGTAACCGGAGATCAGACCGCACAGCGCGACCCGCGCGCGGATGTTGAGACGCGCGAAGATCGCGTCCATGATGTCGCCACCGACGTTCTCGAAGTCGACGTCGATACCATCGGGCGTCGCGGCGGTTAGTTGGTCGGGCCAGTCATCGGCACGGTGGTCGACCGCGGCGTCGAAGCCGAGCCGCTCGGTCAGCAACGCACACTTTTCGGGGCCGCCGGCAATTCCGACGACACGCGCGCCATCGGCCTTGGCGAGCTGCCCGGCGACGGAGCCGACGGCGCCGGCCGCGGCCGACACGACGACCGTCTCGCCCGGCCGTGGCTTGCCGATGTCGCGGATCCCGACCCACGCGGTGAGCCCCGTCATGCCGAGCGCGCCCATGTAGACGCTCGGCGACACCCCCTCGGCGACGTCGACCGGGAACAAGGGATTCGAGTCGGAGGCGACCGCGTACTCCTGCCAGCCGACGAGTCCCTGCACGGTCTGACCGACGGCGTAGTTGGGATTCTTCGACGCGATCACCTCGCCCAGGCCGCCGCCGCGCATCACCTCGCCGATGCTGACCGGCGGCAGGTAGGTCGGTGTGTCGTTGATCCACGCGCGGTTGGTGGGATCGAGCGAGATCCAATCGACGCGGACCAGGGCCTCGCCGTCGCCGACCTCGGGCACCGCCTCCTCACTCAGCTCGAAGGTGTTGGGTCCGATGCGCCCCGACGGCCGTTCGCGCAGGAGGAAGCGGCGGTTCCGATCAGCCATGAGCGCACGGTACCGGACTGGGCACCTCGGGGCAATAGGCACCAAAATTACTGGGGGACAGCGCAATTGGTAACACAGGCGTGACGGGCCCCACCGCCTGAGCAAAGAGTGTCGGCGCACCGGGCCCGAATGGGGTGGACCGCTTTGCGGCCGGCCCTTCAAAAGAGAGCCGGCGTGCGGAAGTGTTAGCGAGGTGGGTTCGTTGCGGTTTGTCGTGGTTTCGACCGTCATGATGACGATGGCGCTTTTTTCGCCGATGGGTTCGGCACCTGCGGACCCGGCGCCCACACAGGTGATCACCGCGGTAGCCGTCGGCGCCGACGGCCAACCGATCAACGGTTACCAGGAGTCGCCGCCGGCGGGCAACGTCTTCGCGGTCAGCGACTGCAGCACCCCCTCGCCGTCGGCCGTGGCCGACAACGTCTATTACTGCTCGCCCAGCGCGGCGGGTGCCGGCACCTGTTGGCCGTCGACGCGCGGCTCGCTGTTGTGCATCGACGATCCGTGGGACAAGCGCCTGCACCGGGTGAGCTACGACGGCTCGCTCCCGCCCGTCCGGCCAATTGCGACACCCGACCCGTTCGCGCTGGCCCTCGACGACGGAACGCATTGCCTGCTTCGCAATGGGGGCGCTTGGGGCTTGCGCGCCGACGGCTACGAGGGCGCCTACAGCTGCAGCGGCAGCGGCGCGCACCTCGCGGTGCTATGGCTTCCCAGCCAAGGCGCCGGCAGTTGCATCGACCGCTCGTCGCCGGCGTGGACGGTCAAGGTGGGTCAGCTCGGCACACCCGACGCCAACCTTCCGCCGCCCCAGACTCGCGTGGTAACCGCCGCCTGGCTCGCCGGCGGGAAGGCCGGCCAGTAGGGCGAATGCTATAACGCAACGTATGACAGGGCCGGGGCACACGATCACCCACGTTTCGGATACCGCCCGATGGACCGCTTTGCACCAATTCCGACACAGGTCTATGCTGGTCACATGCGATTCCTTGCCCGTATCCGGCTGTCAGTGTTCAGTGACGAATCCACCAGCGTGGAGCGCCAACGCGAGATCATCACTCGGTGGTCCCAGCTTCATGGCCACACCATCGTGGGGTGGGCCGAAGACATCGACGTGTCCGGGAAGCTGTCCCCGTTCGACACGCCACAGTTCGGCGACTGGCTCAAGAACCGCTACCCGGGTTTCGATGGGGTAGTGGCCTGGAAACTCGACCGG
>NZ_JAFBAT010000291.1 GCF_019247615.1 Mycobacterium sp.
CGAACGCCACCGACGCTCGGGTGGCGATCAACTGCGTCGACCAGCCCCCGATCACCGACCGCGCCAAGGTGATTGACGAAGACCGCCCTCGCGAGACCGCGGCAACTCAGGCGGAGATTTCTTCGGAGCCCCGGTTGAGGTTCCGGAAACCCTGAGCTGGTTCCTTCATGCGTAGCTTGAACGGCACCATCTTCCACTCAAACCTCGCCGTCGTCCCCAGCTTGCCGAACAAGCTGCGCTCGGGCACTGGGGGCGGTACGTCGGACGTTGCGAGGTCGATGTAATGCGTCGACGTTTCCCCAATGCCCTCGAAGTCGTGGATCAGCGGCTTGCACAGACCTCGGAACGATTCGTCGAGACAGGCCGCGACGGGATCGGTCATGAGCACGTACTCGACCACCGGTACCGAGTTTTTCAGCATTCGGTGGACCAGGATGACGTCCACCCCGGCAAGTTCGAGCCGACGCTTCACCTTTTGCTCCGCCACCTCGCCCTGGTGCACGACGAATTTCAGCGACAGGCTGTCCACTTGCGAGCAACTCGCACATTCGCAGGCAATGTCCCGCTTGAACCGCTCCCGCTGCGCAAGGAACGACTGGCGCATCCGTGACAGCCGCTCGCATACCAGCACTTTGGCGTTTCCGTCGGGCGCCCAGAAGAACGCCGCGTCACCCTCGAGCTTCGCCAACTTCAAACCTTTGCCAGCGTCGATGACGGCTTCCAGCAATCCGGCCACCGTCAGCTGCGCATGCGCCAGGTGTGTTCGATTCCAATGCATGTAATGCGTGTAGCCGCCGATGTCGGCAATGAGCAGAACAGCGCGCCGGATGGCCATGATGTCGGCATTTTAATGGTTGCTGGTGCACGCCTCAACGAAATCTCCCACTGGACGAAGTCGCGTCCTCGCGAGAGGCTTGCAAAGGTGCCACCACCGGAGGAGCCGAATATGGATGTGCTGCGAACCCCAGACTCCCGATTCGACAATCTGGAGGGCTATCCGTTCGTAGCGAATTACGTTGACGTGGCTGCCAGCGACACCCAGCCGTTGCGCATGCATTTCCTCGACGAGGGCCCGGCCGATGGCCCGCCAATCGTGCTGCTGCACGGCGAGCCGACGTGGAGCTACCTGTACCGCACCATGATTCCCCCGCTGGCCGACGCAGGACATCGCGTGCTCGCGCCCGATTTGATCGGCTTCGGCCGCTCCGACAAGCCCAGCCGGGTCGAGGACTACACGTACCTGCGACATGTCGAGTGGCTGACATCGTGGTTTGAGCAACTCAGGCTGAAGGACGTCACACTATTCGTCCAGGACTGGGGATCGCTCATCGGCCTGCGCATCGCCGCCGAGCAGGGTGACCGGGTCGGGCGGCTGGTGGTCGCGAACGGTTTCCTTCCCACGGCGCACCAACGCACGCCTCCCGCCTTCTACGCCTGGCGCGCCTTCGCGCGCTACTCGCCGGTGCTGCCCGCCGGTCGCCTGGTGGCCGCCGGCACCGTGCGCAGGGTTCCGGCCAAGGTACGGGCCGGCTACGACGCGCCCTATCCGGACAAGACCTATCAAGCCGGTGCCCGTGCGTTCCCTCAGTTGGTGCCGACCTCGCCCGACGATCCGGCAATTCCGGCCAATAGGGCTGCTTGGGACTCCCTTGGCAACTGGGAGAAGCCATTTCTCTCGATCTTCGGTACTCGCGACCCCATCCTCGGGCGCGCGGATCGTCCGCTGATCAAGCACATCCCCGGCGCGGCCGGTCAGCCGCACGCTCGCATCAACGCCAGCCACTTCATCCAGGAGGACGCCGGACCGGAACTGGCCGAACGCGTCCTGACCTGGCAGCAGGCCCTGCGATAGCCCCGCGTCACGGAGTATTGGCCAAGCGCGCAACACCGCGCATCAGCACTCTGCTGGCGGTGTGACGGACCTGATCCAGCGGGGAACCCCCCGCGACGGCGGTGCGGCTCCCAGACGCGGAAACAGCGCGAGGGGTCGATCTTGGCCTTCCGCAACAAGTCTCCGTAGAACCCCGGGATGGCATGGTGGTGGGTGTCGATCCGAAACATGAGTTGTTCCTCGGATACTCGGCATGCCGTCTCGCCGGATCTGTTGTCACGCGCCGCCGGATGCAACGATCGTGACATGGACGGCGCGATGATGGGCTTGGCGGGTGTGGTCGTGGGTGCATCGGCGATGGGTGTGGCCGGGGTCGCGAGATCGGCCGCCGATACGTTTCTTCCGCGATTGGTGGAAGACAACAACCATCGGCACCAGATCAACATGCAGTTGCATGCGCAGCGCCATGACGCGGTGCAACGGTGGCGGGCCGGCTTGGCGGAGGCGCGCGACGCCTACCGGCAATGGGCCCGGGGGCCGCGCACCGAGGATGCGCCCAACGTCGTCGGCGACGCATGGTTCGAGGCCTTGCGGCCACACCTGTCGAACTCCGGGGACGCGGCCGAATTCCGGACAGCACACGAAGTGCACTGCGATAACCCGACTCTCACCCTGCTCTCGCTCGAGATCGGACGGATCGAAAGTAACTGGACGGACGAGGCCAAGGGCCGTCGGCGGCTGCGCTTATAAGATCTTGCGTCGAGTGTTATTACTCGGCGCTCGGCGCGGTGACGGCGAGTACGGCTTGGGCGAGTTCTGGCCGGCAGACCAGCACGTCCGGCAGCTTGGGATCCGGCTGGTTGTAGGCCAGCGCGGACCCGTCGATCCGCGAGGCATGTAGACCGGCGGCCCGGGCCACCGCGACCGGGGCCGCCGAGTCCCATTCGAACTGGCCGCCCGCGTGCACGTACACGTCGGCCAGACCCTGAACGATGGACGCCACTTTGGCTCCGGCCGAGCCCATTTCCACCAGGACGCCGTCCAACGCGTCACGGACGGCCAGCGCGATGGCGGGCGACCGCGTGCGCGAGACCACGATGCGCGGCGTGCCCGGCATGGCCGGCGGCGCACCGACGGAAGGCGTTGCCAACGTGACGCCCTGCGCGGGCAGCGCGACCGCACCGGCGACGAGCTCGCCGACCCGCCAAAGCGCGACGTGCACCGCCCAGTCGTCACGCCCCAGCTCGGAGAATTCCCGCGTACCGTCGAGCGGATCGACGATCCACACCCGCTCCGAGCGCAACCGCGCCGGGTCGTCGGCGCCCTCCTCGGACAGCACCGCGTCACCGGGTCGCAGATTAGTAAGTGCTTCCAGCAGAAATTCATGGGATCGTTTGTCTCCCAAGGATTTCCGCTCGCTCGCATCGGCATCGAGGAACTCTTCGCGTATTCCGAGCAGCAGCCGCCCGGCCTCGGTGGCCAACCGCGCGGCCACAGCGTGGTCATCGATGGGGGAGTCCACGGGCATTCCTCAATATGTTGGTAGTGTTGACCAAATTTACCCTGC
>NZ_JAFBAT010000068.1 GCF_019247615.1 Mycobacterium sp.
ATCCGGGCTAACGATGCGGCTTTCTACATCTTCACCTCGGGCACCACCGGAGCACCCAAAGCCAGTGTCATGACCCACTATCGGTGGCTTCGGGCGCTCGGCGGCTCGGGCGCGCTGGGCATGCGGCTGAAGAGCAGCGACACGCTCTACTGCTGCCTGCCGCTCTACCACAACAGCGCCCTGACCGTGGGAGTGTCGGCGGTGCTGGGCGCCGGTGCGACCCTCGCGCTGGGCCGGTCGTTCTCGGCATCGCGGTTCTGGGACGAGGTCATCCGCTACGACGCGACCGCGTTCCTCTACATCGGCGAGATCTGCCGCTACCTGCTCAACCAGCCGGAAAAGGACACCGACCGCAAGCACCGGGTGCGCCTCATCGCCGGCAACGGCCTGCGGCCCGACATCTGGGACGAGTTCACCACCCGCTTCAACATTCCGCGAGTCGCGGAGTTCTATGGGGCCAGCGAGAGCAACACCGGGTTCATCAACATCTTCAACATTCCAAAGACCGCCGGCATCTGCCCGACTTCGGTCGCTTTCGTCGAATACGACCCCGACACCGGCGAACCGCTCCGTGACGACCACGGCCGCGTGCGCAAAGTGCGCGGCGGTGAGCCGGGGCTGCTGCTGAGCAAGGTCACCAAGAAGCAGCCGTTCGAGGGCTACACCGACGCGGAAGCCAGTGAAAAGAAGTTGGTGCGCAATGCTTTTCGCGATGGTGATGCGTGGATCAATACTGGCGACCTGATGCGCCCGCAGGGCTTGCGGCATGCGGCGTTCGTCGACCGGCTCGGGGACACGTTTCGGTGGAAGGGCGAGAACGTCGCCACGACCGATGTCGAAGCTGCCGTGTCGGCCGCTCCGGGTGTCGAAGCCGTCACGGTCTTCGGGGTTCAGGTGCCCGGGACTGACGGGCGTGCCGGCATGGCCGCCGTGGTGCTGAAGGACGGGCATCAGTTCGACGGTAAGGCGTTGGCGGACACCGTCTATGAACGCCTGCCCCGCTACGCGGTGCCGTTGTTTGTGCGGGTGGTCGATTCGCTGGAGCAGACGTCGACGTTCAAAAGCAAGAAGAGCGGTCTGCGCGAGCAGGGGTATGGTCCCGAGGTCGACGATCCGTTGTATGCACTGAACGGTCAAGAAGAGGGCTATGTGCCCTATTACGACGAATTCCCCGGCGAGGTAGCGGCAGGGTCCCGTCCCAAGAGCTGACCATCCTGGAAATGGCGCGGCAAATGCGCGGAGGAGACATGCCACCGGTGGACTGGAGGGTCTCACCGCGCGCGTGCAGCTCGCCTTGGAAGCAGCCCGGCGCGCCTGACTGCGTTTGCCCTGCTGGCCAACGGCTATCCCCGTCGTACGGGCGCTTGCTCGGGTATGGCGAAATGATCTGGGGAGATTGCTGATGGGCATCGGAATTTCGGTCCGAGGACTGACCAAGTCATTCGGATCCACGCGTGTCTGGGAAGACGTCACGATGGACATCCCGGGCGGTGAGGTCAGCGGGCTCATCGGCCCGTCCGGAACCGGCAAGTCGGTGTTTTTGAAGTCGTTGATCGGGCTGCTGCGCCCCGAGCGGGGGTCGATCATCATCGACGGCACCGACATCATCGAAAGCTCCGCGAAAGAGCTGTACGAGATCCGCCGGCTATTCGGCGTCATGTTCCAGGACGGCGCGCTGTTCGGCTCGATGAACCTGTTCGACAACACCGCCTTCCCACTGCGCGAGCACACCAAGAAGAAGGAAAGCGAGATCCGTGACATCGTCATGGAGAAGCTCGAGATGGTCGGCCTCGGTGGCGACGAGAAGAAGTTCCCGGGCGAGATCTCCGGCGGCATGAAAAAGCGCGCCGGGTTGGCGCGCTCGTTGGTGCTCGACCCGGAGATCATCCTCTGCGACGAGCCGGACTCCGGTCTGGATCCGGTGCGCACCGCCTACCTATGCCAGCTGCTCATCGACATCAATGCCCAGATCGACGCCACGATTCTGATCGTGACCCACAACATCAACGTGGCGCGCACGGTGCCGGACAACATCGGCATGCTGTTCCGGCGCAGGCTGGTGATGTTCGGACCGCGCGAGGTGCTGTTGACGAGTGACGAGCCGGTTGTCGGGCAGTTCCTCAACGGCCGCCGCATCGGCCCGATCGGCATGTCTGAGGAGAAGGACGAGGCGACGATGGCCGAAGAGCAGGCCATGGTCGACGCTGGTCAGCACGCGGGCGGTGTGGAGGAGATCCAGGGCGTACCGCCGCAGGTGGTCGCGACACCTGGGATGCCCGAGCGCAAGGCGGTCGAGCGGCGTCGTGCTCGGGTCCGGGCGATGCTGCACACGCTGCCGCCAAAAGCTCAGCAGGCCATTCGCGAAGATCTCGAAGGCGACCAAGCGGGCGCGCGGCGCTGAGCCTGCTGACGACAGCAGGCGGCGGCTGACCGGGACGCGGCAGGACGGCTTTCAGCGGTGTTCGGTACTCGCGGCAGGCTGCATTCCCGACCGCGCTCCCATGCGGTCGCCGAGCAGCCCGATCACCATGCCCGCCAAGCCGCCGGCCGTCGCCACCGTCGACGACCCGGACAGCAGCAAGTAGCCGAACGCTGCACCGACGGACAGCAAAGCCATTCGTATCGGTGTCCAGGTCGCCGCCGCAGGCAGTCGGAACGACAATCCGATGCCGAGCAGCAGCGCCAAGACGTGTCCCACGGCGGTGAAGTTGAAATCCGCCGCGACCGCCGCGGTCACGGCGATGCCGAGCCACCAGCCAACCCAGGCGCTGCGCCAGCGCGATGGTATGGAGACCGTCAGCGCGCCCAGCACACAGACCGCGCCGTAACTCGTCCCCACGTCGGTGGCCCGCGCGATGGACAAAGGGAGCCATCCGGCCTTGAGCGCGACGACCAACCCTGCCGCGACGAGCAGTGTGGCACCGATGTGACCGACCGCGAACGCCATCACCAAACCCCGGGCGCGCCAGATCAATTCGCCCAACGCCAGCAAGCACACCAGCCCGGGCAGCCAGACGTAGATGTCACCGCCGTCGTCGACGAACGCGCTACCGACCAGGGTGCTGAGGTGGCCGTGCGAGAGATTGTGCAAGTTCGTGCTCATGCTGCTGACCACGAGCTCGCGCGCGTGCTGACCGAGCGTGCTCAGCCAGAGCGAGACGGCGACCAGGACGACGGCATACCCCGCGGTGATACGCACCGACATCGCCGCCGTCGCCCACCTACGCGATGCCGGCAGCAGCTCTAACAGGGTCACACCTCCACCATGCAGGTTCAACACGACGTCGGCCAGCTTCTTTACGAAGCTTTCACAGCCGCGTGACCAATCTTCACGAACGGCCCGCCAGCGGCTCCCACACCTGACGTCGCCGCCGCCGCGCCGGATCTTGACGGTTCCGTCTCGATGCTGCTACACATGGCGTGCAGTCCAAGTTGGGCGATCGCCCAAGATGTCGAATCGAGGTTGTCTTGACGGGCCGGATGGGCGGCAAGGCCGCTTTCGCGACCGGCGCGCCGAAGCGCGCTGCATCACCGGCGTTGCGCTCCCCGTGGACGTCCGGGAGCTGCCTGAAGTAAGGAACGCATCGATGACCGTGGCAAACGACACTGACGTTTACTACGACCCCTACGACGTCGGCATCATCGCCGACCCGTACCCGGTCTACGCGCGGCTACGCGAAGAAGCCCCGATCTACTACAACGAGCGATACGACTTCTGGGCCATATCAAGGTATTCCGACGTCGAACGGGCGTTGGCCAACTGGGACGTTTTCTCCAACCGGCGAAGTGACATCCTCGAGTTGATCCAGTCGAAGTTCGATATGCCCGGCGGCGTCATGATGTTCCAGGATCCGCCGGAACATACCAGGCTGCGCGGTCTGATGTCACGAGTGTTCACGCCGCGCCGGATGGCCGAGCTGGAGGACCAGATTCGCCGGTACTGCGTCCGCTGCCTGGACCCGCTGGTGGGGTCATCGGGATTCGACATCATCGCAGAGCTCGCTTCCATGATGCCCATGCGGGTGATCGGTATGCTGCTGGGAATCCCCGAATCCGAACAGATCTCGGTTCGCGACGCCAACGACGCCAACCTGCGCACCAAGCCGGGCGCGCCGCTCAAGGTCGCCGACGCGGACTCCATCGCCGACGGCCGGATCTATGCCGAGTACGTCGAATGGCGATCAAGGAACCCGTCGGACGACCTGATGACGACGCTGCTCAACGTCGAGTTCGACGACGAACATGGCGTCCACAGAAAGCTGACCCGCAACGAGGTGCTGCACTACACGCAGGTGGTCGCCGGTGCGGGGAACGAGACCACAGGACGGCTGATCGGCTGGCTGGCCAAGGTGTTCGCCGAGCATCCCGAGCAGCGCCGGGAGGTCTACCGGGATCGGTCGCTGTTGAACCGGGCCATCGACGAGACGTTGCGCTTCGAGCCCACCGGTCCGCACGTGGCTCGTTGGATGGCAAAGGATTTCGAGTGCTACGACACCACGGTCCCGAAAGGCAGCGCCATGCTGCTGCTGTTCGGCGCCGCCAATCGCGATCCCCGCCGCTACGCCGATCCCGACAAGTTCGACGTTCACCGCGACAACATCTCGCACATCACGTTCGGCAAGGGCGTGCATTACTGCCTGGGGGCCAACCTGGCCCGCCTCGAGGGCCGCGTCGCGCTCGACGAAATTCTCAACCGCTGGCCCGAATGGGATATCGATTACGAGACAGCGCAATTGGCGCCCACATCGACGGTCCGAGGCTGGGAGCGGCTACGGGTTGTGCTGCCCTAACGCGGTGGTGGCATCTCGAATCGGTCGAGGAATCGCGTGACCAGCGCGACGGCCTCTTGATGGCCGACTGCGGCCCCGAGCGCTTGTTCCAATATGAGCATGCGGCCGACCGCCGCAATGATGAGCGCCAGGCCGACTGGCGGGAATTCCGTTGTGTCCAGGCCATGTTCGCGAACCATGAAGTTCAGCGCGGTGGTCTGCATCTCGCGCCACCGTTCGGACCAGGCCGCAATCTCTGCCCTGATTTCCTTGCGGTGGTTGCCAAGACCCATGAACTCAAGCAGCAGTCTGGTGTCCTTGGGTTCGGTGAGGGTCTCCCAGAAAGCGTGTAGCGGTCGGTCGGAGGCCAAAGCCTTCTGTTGCCGCTCGAGATACGCGGCGGCGCCACGCCGAAAGACATCCAGGTAAAGCTCATCCATCGTGGGGAAGTAGTAGTGCACCAATGCCGGTTTGACGCCGGCCTTGGCGGCCACCCGACGCGACGTCGCCGCGGCGTACCCCTCCTCGACCATGAGCTGAATCGTCGCGGCTATCAGCGTGTCGCGAGTGGTGGTGCCCCTGGCCATCAACGGACTCTAAATTGGGCGATCGCCAAACTCAAGCGCGGGACCCGGTGGCCCGTGGGCCCGATAGCCAACGCCAACGGCGTCCTGAGCACCGCCTCGACTCCGCAGGAGGCCCCTCCACGGGCTGGAAAGCCTGCGGGCGCGCGCTCACCGCGAAATAACGTCGTCATCGCCTTGGCTAACCGAACGAAATCGATGGTTTTCGTAAGCCGCAAAGGGATTCGCCGTTCGACATTCAGACGGCCGATAACACTCGATAGTGTTTGACGGTGCGCACTTCGCTTGAGCTGAACGGTTGCACGGCGCTGGTAACAGGAGCAAGCGGAGGCATCGGCAGCGCGATCTGTGGACGCCTCGCGCGTGATGTTGGGAAGATCGCGGTGGCCTACGGCCGGAACGCTGAGGCAGCCGAGAGAATAGCCGGTGAGATTCACTCCGCCGGCGGCACCGCGAGAGCATTCGCAGCTGACTTGGCAGACCCGGATGGCCCGGATCGATTGATCGAGAACGTCGAAGCCGCGTTTGGACCCGTGGACATTCTGGTGGCCAACCACGGTCATGCGCGGCAAGCCTCCTACGAGGACGTCGATGCCGCAGCGTTCGATCACACGCTCTCAATTAACCTGCGCGCGTCATTCCTGCTCGCGCGCCGCACTTTGCCCGGTATGCGTGAGCGCGGCTTCGGTCGGATCCTGTTCATCTCATCGGTCGCGGCGTTTCGAGGCGGGGTGATCGGTCCTGACTACGCCGCTTCGAAGGCTGGGCTGCACGGCCTAGCACACTTCCTGGCCAACCGCGTGGCCGCAGACGGCGTAACCGTCAACGTCCTTGCGCCCGGCTTCATTGAAACCGCGATGTTGCCCGGCGACCCGCAAGCGCTGGCCACCGCCACGTCGGTCGGCCGGGTCGGCCAACCCGACGAGGTCGCTGATCTTGCGATTGCGATCTTGCGCAACGGATACGTCAACAGCCAGGTGGTCAGCATTGACGGCGGGATGTATCCGCGCTAAACGGAGCGCAATTCCGCCATGTCAGGGATCCCCGCGATGCGATCCCCTCAGGGGACCCATCTCGCCATCATTGCGTCCAACATGCACCGCGCCATCAGCTCGATAGGTTTAGAACGAGTCTCAGCGACGAAACGATTCGTGAGCGTCTTGGGTTGGCTTGCCGGCAAGGGCCCGTATTCGCGCTCAATCGGTTAGGTGAGACACGTGGGATCGCCGTAGGTGAATGCTCAGCGAATGACACAGGATTTGAGAACCTACACGGCCAGGGCGGCGCGGGCCGCGGCGTGCGTCTGCCCCGCGTAGCCCCCGCCGAACAGCACGACGTGTGCCAGGAGCGGAAACAACTGGTGTAGCCCAATGCGGTTGCGCCAGCCGGGTTTCAGCGGGCGCACCCGCTGGTAGCCCTCGAGGATGGCGTCGTGGTGCGGGCAGCCGAAGAGCGCAAGCATCGCGAGATCGGTTTCGCGGTGACCGGCGTGCGCGGCGGGGTCGATCAGCACCACCCCGTCCGGTGTCCACATCACGTTGCCGCTCCACAGATCGCCGTGCAGCCGGGCCGGCCCGTCGTCGTCATCGAAGTCGCCGGCACGGCAGCGTGCCGCGACCGAATCGAGCGTGGCGCGCGTCGAGGCGTCGAGCCGCCCCGCCGCGAGGTCGGCCATCGGGGCCAGCCGCTCGTCGGCGTAGAAAACGCCCCACCGGCGGTGTCGCCGCAGCGACAACGGCAGGGGCTGCGATAACGGCCCGAAGAACCCCGGGCCGTCCCAGCCGTCGGGGCCGGCGCCGAACGCCGCGGCACCGGCGTCGTGCGTGAGCGCCAGCCGCGCGCCGAACCCGCGCGCCGCCTCCGGGGACGGAGCCACCGAATCAAGCCGTTGCAGGGTGAGGCTGGCGGCGTCGAACGCGGTGACCTGGACGCACGGCACGCCGCCGCCGACGCTCGAAAGCCATTGCAGCCCAGCGGCTTCCCATGCGAAGAAGCCGGTCGGTGCGCGCGGATGGCGCTTGACGAAGTCGCGCTTCGGCGTGGACGCGCTCATTCTTGCAACGGTAGCGTCGTGCGCGCTGTGATTCGCTTCGCGACTGTGGGGCCTATGGACGGATTCGGGGCAGCTTCCGTGCATAGGGCCCACGCTCGGCGCCGTATGCGTCAGCTGCTCAGCTGCCGGCGCGACGAAGGGCCGCGAACGTGTCGGCCATCGTTTCGTGCGGATCCCGATACTTGATGCCGAGCTCTCGCTCGCTGGGCGAATCGTCGGAAGCCGGCATCTGGGTGTAGTACTGCATCCCGGCCCAGGTGAACGGCGTGTCGAACGGCAGGAATCGGCCCGCCGTGTCCATGACCGCACCGGCCACGCGCAGCGCGGTGTCCGGGATCGGAATGGCGACCATCGGCGTGCCGGCGACGTCGCCGAGCATGCTCGCGAGCTCGGCCGCGGGAACGCGATGGCCACCCGCGGTGTACCGACGCGGCCCGCGCCCGGGCTCCAGCAGCGCCGCGTGCAGGGCGGCCAGGTCCCGCACGTCGACAACCAACCAGGCCGCGCTGCGCCCGGGGATCGCATGCATCTGCAATGCCGCCCTGACGCCCTCGCCGGCCTCACCGAATTGGTCGCCGACCGGCGGACCGAGCACCATACCCGGATAGGTGATGTTGACCGGTGCACCGGCGTCCTGCAGTCCGCGGGCATAGATCTCAACCTGGGCCTTCGACGTGCCGTATCCGTCGGCTCCCCCGACGACGGGCAGGTCCGCCGTCAGCGTCTCCAACCCGGGATGGAACAGCGCGGTGAAACTCGACACGTGGACGATCGGGTCCAGGCCGAGCTCGACGGCCTGCCCGAGGACGTTCTGCGCGCCCTGCATGTTCGTCGTCAGCATGTCGTTGGTCTGGCGCGGGTCCGTCGCCACCAGGGCGGCGCTGTGCACCACGGCGTCACAGCCGCCCAACGCGTCGCGGACCGACACGCGGTCGGTGATGTCCCCGACGGCGAAGTCCGAGATGTCGACGCCCAGCTTGGCGACGGAGGTATGCAGCCGATCGGGATTTCTAACCAGGAAACGCACGGAGTGGCCCGCGTCGGCGATGGTTTTGGCGGTCCATCCTCCGACGAATCCCGTCCCGCCCGTGATCAGAACGCGCAAGCTGTCATTCCGCAACGGACTACAGGTGATTCGCGGCGTAGGTGGCTGCCTGCCCGGTCATGCCGTTGAGCGTATAGGTCGCGTGCGCGAAGGCGTCGTTGCCGTCACCGCAGATACCGTCGCCCGGGGCGCACAACTGGAGGGTCTTCGGTTGATACAACGGGCCGATGACGATCACGGGTGCGCCGTACTTCTGCAGCCACGGGCCCGACGGCGTCCCGAACAGCGTGACCGCTGCGACATGGTTCGCGATCTCCGGCGGCATCGGCTGCGGCACCATCGATGCCGGCACGCCCGGCGGGATGGTCGCGGACGTGACGAAACCGGCGACCGCGGCGCCCTGGGAGTAGCCGCCGAGCACCTCCCTGGTCTTGGGGCAGTTCGCCGCCATCGACTCGAGATGAGAACCGGCGTCGCGGATGCCGTCGATGACGGTCAGCGGGAAATTGGGGTTGCTGAAATCGGTGCTGGCCTGGTAATTGACGGGGTAAACGCTCAGCGAGCGCCCGCCGATGTCGCCGCGCAGCGCGTCGACGAACGATTGGCCGACACCGCCGACCCCGGGTGGCTCGCCGCTGCCGCGGGCGAACACCACTTCGACGTCGGGGCACGGCTCCGCGAATGCCCGGGGGGCGGGGGCGGCGAGCAGCACGCACACTGCCGCCGCCGCCACCCCCGTGACGAACGCACCGGTCTTCATCGCCGCCCACCCGCTTCGCATCATTGGTGCCCTGTACCCGATATTCGACGCCAGACGCGGCGCGGATCGCGAACTTACTTCTTGAAGGCGTCCTTCACCTTTTCGCCGGCATCTTTCAGGCTGGACTTCGCCTGATCCGCCTGGCCTTCGTTCCGGGTGTCGTGATCGCCGGTGGCCTTCCCGACGGCCTCCTTGGCCCGGCCGCCCAAATCCTCGATCTTGTTCTTCAACTTGTCTTCGCCACTCATCCGTGCAGCCCTCCTCAACGGTTACGTGAATTGCCTGTGGTGGCTACCCCGCCGCGGGCGTTCCTGAAACCCAACGGCGCCCGGCCTGCCATTATGGAACTCGTGAGCACCGCAATCGTGGTGGCGATCGTGGCGACGCTGATGATCCTGGCCGTCGCGATGGTGGCCAATCAGCTCCTCCGCCTGAGGAAGTGGCTCAATGCCTCGGGGCAGTCACAGCCCCCCGACAAACCGCCCGGCGAGGAAGCCCACAAGCCCCCGGAGTAAGTCGTGTGCAGGGCCCTACGGGGCTGATAGCTTCGTTTCGTGATGGCGACGCGGCCCGGATCATCGCTGCTGGTGTCCGACGATGGTTTGCCGCGCGGGGTATCCGGTGCCGCCGACCCCCATTTCGGCAACGTCATCAGGGTGTTTTCCCGGCTGTTCTTCGGCCGCCGGTTCGGCGGCGGGGCGCTGTCCGTCTACATCGACGGGGTGCCGGTCGTCGACGTCTGGACGGGCTGGTCGGATCGCGCCGGCACCCAGCGCTGGACCGCCGACACCGGCTCGATGGTGTTCTCGGCGACCAAGGGTGTCGCGTCGACGGTGATTCACCGGCTGGCCGACCGGGGCCTGCTGTCGTACGACGACCCGATGGCGAACTACTGGCCCGAATTCGCGGCCAACGGCAAGGGCGACATCACGGTTCGCGATGTATTGCGGCACCGGTCGGGGTTGTCGCATCTGCGGGGCGTCACGAAGGCCGACTTGATGGACCACCTGCTCATGGAGGAAATGCTGGCAGCCGCGCCCGTCGACCACTTGCGCGGCGTCCAGGCGTACCACGCGCTGACCTACGGCTGGCTGCTGTCCGGTCTCGCCAGGGCGGTGACGGGCAAGGGCATGCGCGAGCTGATCCGCCAGGAGTTGGCGCGCCCGCTCAACACCGACGGCCTGCATCTCGGGCGTCCTCCCGCGGCCGCACCGACGAGGGCGGCGGAGATCCTGATGCCGCAGGGAAAGCTGCGCGCTCCGGTGTTCAACTTCATCGCACCCAGGCTGGCCGGTTTGCCCTTCTCGGGCGCCGTCGGGGCGATGTACTTCCCCGGCGTCATCTCCCTCGTCAAGGGCGATACGCCGTTCCTGGACGGGGAGGTGCCGGCGGCCAACGGCGTGGTGACGGCCCGGGGCCTGGCGAAGATGTACGCCGCGCTGGCCAACGGCGGCCGCATCGACGGCAAGAAGTTCTTGTCCGCGGAGCTGGCGCGCGGTCTGACGGGCGAGCCGCGACGCAAGTGGCCCGACGCGAACATGGTGGTGCCCATGCCTTTTCACCTGGGCTATCACGAATCGCCGGTGCCGGGCCTGCTCAGCGGCTTCGGCCACGTCGGACTGGGCGGGACCCTCGGCTGGGCCGATCCCGAATTCGGCAGTGCATTCGGGTTCGTGCACAACCGGCTGTTGACGCCGCTGCTCTTCGACATGGGGTCGTTCGCGGGTTTGGCCGGCCCGCTGCGCAAGGCCATCGCGGCGGCCCGCCACCAGGGTCCGCTCGAGGTGCCTCGGCTCGGCGCGGCCTACTCCAAACGGGCGACGGTCAGCCCCCCGGCATCACACCTTCGCGTAGCCGCGGGGAAGCGTCAGGGGTAGGTCGGCGTACGTGACGATCCCCGGCGGCGCGGCCACCACGGCCGGGATCGCGTTGATGGTGGGCATCGCCGTCATGATGTGACCGAGGGCCATGAAGTCGGCGATCGTCTCGGCCTGGAAATACGGCGGGGGAAGGAAGCCGATCTTGGTGGTCACCGTTGGCTGCCCATCGATCTGGATGACCCAGCCGTCCTGGTCGATTTTCCAATCCGGTTCCAGCGTCTGCCCCTTGCGCCACCGGACGTTGAGGTCAATCAGCGTCTTGCCGTTGACCACGCCCTGCCAGCTGATGTAGACCCCGGCCACGCAACCCGCGGGTATCGTCCAGGAGCCCAGGTCGAGATCGGCTGTGGTTTGGGCGAGTTCGGCCACGCAGCGCACCTCGTCGAGCTCGACGCCCAGCGCGTCGGCCACCAGCCGGACGGCCTCGCCGAAGATCGCGGTCCCCTTGCGCGCCATCGCCTGCAGCTCCGGGTGGTCGATGGGCTGACCGAAGCCCACCGGCTTCTCGGTGTCGGGCGAGTCGTAGAACGTGGTGTCGGCGGCTTCGTTCACGGTGACCTTGTCGATCCGGTTGCACACCATGGCCGATACGATCGCCAGCAGCTCGGCGAAGCCCGGGCTGACACCGGACCCGAATATCGTCGATCCGCCCCGCCGGCAGGCGTCGACAATCCGGTCGCGGCCTTCGCCGAGGTTCTGTCCGGTGATGAACGACGCCGTCGTCACCACGTTGACGCCCGCGGACAGGATGCGAACCAGCTCTTCGACGTCAATCCACATCGGGTTGTAGACCACGCAGTCCGGCTTGAGCGCGAGCAACGCGTCGACGTCGTCGGTGGCCGTCACGCCCAGCGGGGAAGTGCCCGCCAGTTCGCCGGCGTCGCGGCCGACCTTCGCCGCCGACCAGGCGTAACAGCCCACCAGTTCCAGCCCGGGATTGTCCGCGATCGACCGCAACGAGCTTTTTCCGACGTTTCCGGTGTTCCACTGCACAACCCGATATGTGTTTGGCACTCGCTCAGCATAGGGCCTAATACTCGGACTCGGCGGCCAAAATCTCGGCCAGGAACGCGTCGTTCGGGGGCCGGTCCAATCGCCCCCGCGCCCACCGGCGAGCCCGCTCCCGTGCCGCGCGCGTTTCCGTCCCGCCCTCGGCGCCGACGATCACCGACGTCGCCGACCAATCGTGGACCCACGCCGCGGATTCCGTCAGTGGCCCCCGCCGGTCGGCGACCAGCGGGAGGGTCGCGCGGCCGTCGGCGTCCAGGGCGCCGCTGCCGCCGATGGCCCCGGAGCGCAGCCGCACCTCCACTCCCGTCGCCGGACCCGGTCCGATCAAGTCCGCGCGCACCCGCGCGACCACCGACGTCCCGGCCACCTCGACTGTCCACTCGACGGTGTCCTCGGCCGCGTCGAATATGCCGGGGGGCACGGCAGTCCAGTTGATCGACGTGACGCCCCGGGCGATCCGGACCGCGTCCGGCGGTGCCGCGTCCGCGCCGGCGGCCAGCGCATAGTCATCACGACGGCCGCTTGGCGTCGTTACGGCAGTTCTCGACACTTCTCGCGAATCATCCAGGTAGGCATGCAATTCCGGCCATCCGACGCCGTCGATGCCGACTTCGTCGGCCAGTCCGGCACCGGCGCGCACCAGATCGAGTATCCGCGGATCGCCGTCGCGCGCGTGCATGCCCAGTGCCGGCGCGTGCGGCGCGAGCAACTCGACCACGTCGGAATCGAGGGTGTCGTCGAAGAAGTACCCCTGCGCACCGGCGGTCAGCAGCGCGACCTCGACGTCGAGCAGGGCGCGGTCCAGGCCGGCGATGCCGTCCTGCCGACTGGCGGGCCACCACCGGCGCAGCCAGTGGCCCACGGCCAGCCTCCGGAGCGGGTCCAGGGAACCCGGGACGATGTCGACGTCGGCGAGCTCGACGCTGCTTGCGGCCCCGGCCGTGGGAGCCGACTCCACGGCGGAAGCCAAAGCCACATGGCCGGATTCGCCGAGGACACGCCAAAGCCACTCGGCGCGGGCTACGTCGGTGAACGTGATGTGGGGGGAGGTGTCTTCGGGTGCGGCGTCGATCACCCACGACAGCACCGCGCCGCTGACTTCGAGCACCGCGACCAATGGTGTCGCGACGGTGACCGGGCCCGTGGTCCAAAGACCCGAATCCGCAACGAGTCTCACCCGGCCACCTGCAATTCCAGCATCGCCTTGATCCGTTGCCGGTGGTCGAGGCTCACCGATCGCGCGACCCCTTCGAGCAGGGAGCGCACCTCGTCGACGTCGTCGCAGGGCTCCTGCCACACGTCGCGTCCATGCAGCCGCGCCCAGAGCCTGCTCAGGTAGGGCTGCGCGTACGCGGCCAGATCCTCGACCACCTGCCGTTGGCGCGGATGAATCGGCCCGCCGTCGGCGAGATAGCGCCGAGCGTGCAGCACGTAGGCCTCTTTGCGCAACCGGGCCTGGATCTGCGCCGACAGTGCGTAGCGGCTCGAGACCGATGGGTCCAGGGGATTCAAGTCGATGGCCACCTCGATGCCGGCCACCAGCGTCGCCTGTTTGTCCTCGCACAACAGCCCCCACGGCGCGCATGCCCGGTCCACCTCCTCCTCGCACAGCAGCGGGACGTCGGGCAAGGCGTCGCGGTCCAGGGCGCGCCGCAGCGTGGCGCGCACCCGGTCCACCACGCTGCGGTCCAGCGGACGATCGCTGTCGGCGCCGCCCGAGACGCGTGGGGGGCGTTGCGGCTCAACAGAAGTCAAGCCGAGCTGGACTATGGACCAGGGCAGGCCGTCCGGCGCCCCATCGGAGCGGGTCAGCGCGCCCAGGTTGTACGGCGTGGCGTCGACGATCATGGCCGCCCACACCCGTTGCCGGGCCGAGGCGGCTCGATGGCTGCTCGCGGGTCCGAGCACCGTATGGAGCTCGGCCATGAAGGGACCGGTCACCGTCTGGCCGGGCCGCACATCGCGCCAACTGCGGGCGAGCTGATCGGCGAGCCTGGCGACGACATCCGGGGCGGCCACGTATTCGTGCAACACCTCGATCGAGGTGCGGTCCCTGCCCTGGTGGATATCCTCGAGCACCGCGGCGGCCGTCTCCTGATCATGCGGTGACGGTGGGCCTTTCGTCACCGCGAGTTCGAAGCACACCGGAAAATACAGCTCCTGGGCGTTGCCGGTGCGTATTCGCCGCCGGCGGCGCTCGAGCTTCAGGGCCTCGAACCACGCTGCGGCGGAGCGCATTTCGGCCGCACTTCCCACTATCAGGTCATGCATCGCCGCGGCCGTTTCCGGCGCGACGACGGGTGCCGAGTACTGGGGGTTGGATCGCAGCCGGAGCACCAACGGGTCGATGATGCGTTTGACGGTCCTGCTCAGCGGGCCGCCGTCGTCGCTGCTGAGCACCTCGACGCCGGGACCGATCGCCCGCCACGCCGCGTCGATCACCGACCGGCGCGGGTGGCCCACGGCGACGGTCGCGATCTGCGAATCCGCGCTCATCAGCACAGGATAGGGGCATCGCGAAATTATCGGCAGTCGAAAAGTTGGGTTCGGTAGCCGAGCGGAGGCCGCAGGCTGGTCCCATGAAGCAGCTGTTGGTTTCGATGTGGCAACTCGCGTTCGGCCGGCCTGCGGCCGCGCGGGGCCGCTCCGTCGGTGTCGGCACCGTGCAGAAGGTCGGCGACGAGCGCCAAGTTTTCATCGAGGTCGTCGCCGTGTCCGGCGAGACGTTCATCGGCAAGTTGGCGCCGGTAGCGAGTTGCGACCGCGACGAGGTGGTGTCGACGCTGCGCCCCGGACTCGTGGTTTTGGTGGCGTTCGATCCCGCTGCGCGCGAGGAGCTTTCGTTGCCGGATGATGTGCTGGCCGTGCACGCGTCATGGCTGGCGTCGGTGTGAACGCCGGGTAAGGCTACCGCGCACCGTCCACCGCGAAGGTGACCAGGGCACCCCAGTACAGCGGGCTGGCGCCGGCGTCGCCGTCGCGCCAGCGGCGCAGTTGCGCCCGCTGCCATTGATTGACCGCGCAGCCCGCGTCGGTGGCTTCGTGTGCGCGATCGGTGGCAATGACGACGTCGGTCATCGGATCGACCTGTTCGCCCCGGGCCGTCCCGTGCGCAAACCGCCGATACGCGGCGGTGGTCGGCAGCGACCACAACGTCGCGGTGACCAGCTGCGCACCCCCCAGGATCATCGCCGCAACCAGGCCGGTCGCCTCGTCGAACTGATAGTCCCCGCCCGATCCGCAGGCCAGCAGGGCAACCCGCGGCGGCATCGGCAGCCGCAACGACATCAGGTCCGAGGCGGTCAAGGGACGGTGGTCGCTGATCGCCTCGGCGTCGCCCGGTAGCTCCGCGGTACAGGCCAGGTGGAGGGCGGCCCGATCGGCCCGGTCGGCTTGTTGCCGATCCCCGCCGCCGGAGCTTGCATGTCCGACATAGATGAGCCTGCTCGGGGCTTGAGTCAGCAGCTTGGCCAGCCAGCTGCGGTCGGCGCCCGGCCGGCGAAACAGCTCGACCACGTCGTCGACCTCGGGCAGCACCGGTCGGCGTTCCATCAGCTCGCGGAAGTGCCGCGCCAATCGCGTCTGCGACGACGGCCTGCCGAGCACCGAGCCCAGCGCGGAGTCCGGCCGTTGCCCGGGCACCCGGGGGTCGAGAACCAGGAGGGGCGGGCCGTCGCGCCTGGCCTCCCAGCCCGCCGGCTCCCGCGGTGAGTGCACGATGTTCGGCGGCACCGCCATCAGCACGTCGACCAGTTCCATCAGCCGTTGGCCGTCGGTGCGTGCCCCGATATCGTCCAGCTGCCAAGGGATTTGGGCGGCGACTCGGCCGCTGCGGGTGATGGCATCCTGGCGGGCGCGTACCAACTCCTCCTTGCTCGGTCCCGATTTCGGCACCGCGAGCAGTCCCCAGGGGACGCGTGCCAGCCGAGCGCTGGGCGAGACGAACAGCACCGCGGGCGGCGAACCCGCGCACTCCGTCAAGAGCTGCCATCCCACGGAGCCGATCAGCAGCACCCCGAGAATGTAGGCGGCCGTGAGCTCGGTATCCGGCGTCGCGAAAGGACCTGCCGCCAAAGCACGTTCGATGGCGTCACGGCGGCTCTCGTCACCCCGTGGCTCGGGCAGAGCGCCGGTGAGCTCCTGTAACGCCGCGAGCAGTATCGGGTCCTCAACCACCCAATTCACGGTCCTCGACGGCTGCCCGACGATTCGCAGACTGCCGTAGGTGACGATCCCCACGTCGGCGTACCGCAGAACCAGGGTCAGCCGGTCCGAATCGCTCACGGCCAGGTCGACCAGGCCGGCTCGGCGGCGGTGACTTCGCGGCCGTAGCGCTGGAAAGCCAGTGCGCGATAGTGACTCATGATCGGCGCGCTGCCGGGCTGCATCTGCAGCGGCGGC
>NZ_JAFBAT010000123.1 GCF_019247615.1 Mycobacterium sp.
CGGACCGCGACATCTTCGGCGCGCGCACACAGGAGATGGGTGCCGCCGGGGACGGCTCCGGCGTGCCGGCCGGAGAATTGGACGACGAGATCCGCTCGGCGCTGGAAAGGGTCAGTGCGGAGGAAGCGGTGTGGTTCGTCGCCGAGGAGGGATCCGAGAAGGTCGGGATGGTGTTCGGCGAGCTGGTCCGTGGCGAGGTCGACGTGCGCATCTGGATCCATCCCGAGCACCGAAAGCGGGGATACGGCACCGCGGCCCTGCGCAAGTCGCGCTCGGAGATGGCGTGGTGCTTCCCGGCGGTGCCGTTGGTCGTCCGCACGCCGCCGGCCCAGCCGGCTCAGTGAGCGCCCGCTCCTAGGTGCGGGTCGCGGTGAGGCTGATGATGTTGCGGAGCTGGGATTGTTCGTCGTCGGGGAAGGCGCGGCCGTAGTCGGCGAAGAATTCCCGACGCGGCCGAGTGGCCACCTGCCAGCCCCGTTCGGCCAGGTACTCGACAACGTTGCTGCGTTCGCCGTCGAAGAACAACTCCGAGAGGTCGATGTCGCAGCCCAGATTCGCCCACCGCCGGTTGAATTCCCGCGCCCGCTCGGTCATCGTCGGGCCGGAATCGGCCCCGTGGTATTCGGTGGCCAGCTTGCTGCCCGGCGCGCTCAGCTCGGTGATGTTGTCGAACAGACGGTCCTGCGCGTCCGGCGGAAGGTACATCAGCAGGCCCTCGGCGCTCCAGGATGTCGGCTGCGACGGGTCAAACCCGCTGCGGCGCAAGGCGGCCGGCCAATCCTCTCGAAGGTCGATGGCAACGGTTCGCCGGTCGGCGGCCGGGGCGGCACCCAGGTTGGACATGGCGGCGGTCTTGAACTCGATGACCTTGGGCTGGTCGACCTCGTACACCACACTGCCGGGCGGCCACGCGAGCCGGTAGGCGCGAACGTCGAGGCCGGCGGCCAGGATCACCGATTGACGGACGCCGTCGCGGGCGGCGTTGAGGAAGAAATCGTCGAAGAACCGGGTGCGCACGGCGATCGAATCGGTCTCCAGCCGCAAGTCCCGTTCGGGCTGTTGGCCCTCCGCCGGGGCCACGTCCCCGTCCACCAGGCGGATGAAGAAGTCGAGACCGACCGCGCGCACCAGTGGCGCCGCGAACGGGTCGTCGATGATGGCATCGGTTTCGGCGCTGGCCAGCGCGCGGGCCGCGGCGACCATCGTGGCCGTGGCGCCGACGCTCGAGGCCAGGTCCCAGGTGTCTTTCTCGGTTCGCGTCATGCTGCCCCCCACCTACTCAGCCGGCATAGGCTTTAATTAGCCAAGGCAATAACCCACCCGAACTCTACGCTTTGCGCCCGTAGATGGCCCTTTGCCGGATCCGCCCGGACCAGCTGTTAGTCTCGTACACGATTTAACGCGCTGTAGATAGGGCGGCCGTACGTCCTGGCCTGCGGGTATTGGGCGCGTGACTCAGGACGCAGGAGGAAGAGTTGCTTTCGGCTTTCATCTCATCGCTGCGGACAGTCGACCTGAGACGGAAGATCCTCTTCACGCTTGGAATCGTCGTCCTCTATCGGGTCGGCGCCGCTTTGCCGTCGCCGGGTGTGAATTACCCGAACGTGCAGCAGTGCATCAAGGAGGCCAGCGGCGGCGAGGCCGGACAGATTTACTCCTTGATCAACCTGTTCTCCGGCGGCGCCTTGTTGAAGCTCACGGTGTTCGCGGTCGGCGTGATGCCCTATATCACCGCCAGCATCATCGTGCAGCTGCTGACCGTGGTCATCCCGCGCTTCGAGGAGCTGCGTAAAGAGGGGCAAGCCGGCCAAGCGAAAATGACCCAGTACACCCGCTACCTGGCGATCGCGCTGGCCATTCTGCAGGCCACCAGCATCGTGGCGCTGGCGGCCAACGGTGGGCTGTTGCAGGGCTGTTCGCTGGACATCATCGCCAACCAGAGCATCTTCACCCTGGTCGTCATCGTGATGGTGATGACGGCCGGTGCGGCGCTTGTGATGTGGATGGGCGAGCTGATCACCGAACGGGGCATCGGCAACGGCATGTCGTTGCTGATCTTCGTCGGCATCGCGGCGCGCATCCCGGCCGAGGGCAAGTCCATCCTGGACAGCCGCGGCGGGGTCATCTTCGCCGCCGTGTGCGCCGCCGCGCTGATCATCATCGTCGGCGTGGTGTTCGTCGAGCAGGGCCAGCGCCGCATTCCGGTGCAATACGCCAAGCGCATGGTGGGCCGGCGGATGTACGGCGGAACCTCGACCTATCTGCCGCTCAAGGTCAACCAGGCGGGCGTCATCCCGGTCATCTTCGCGTCCTCGCTGATCTACATTCCGCACCTGATCACCCAGCTGGTCCGAAGCGGCACCGGCGGCGTGGGGAACAGCTGGTGGGACAAATTCGTCGGCACCTACCTGTCGGACCCGAGCGATCCGGTCTATATCGCGATCTACTTCGGCCTGATCATCTTCTTCACGTATTTCTATGTGTCGGTCACTTTCAACCCCGACGAGCGGGCCGACGAGATGAAGAAGTTCGGCGGCTTCATTCCGGGAATCAGGCCGGGGAAGCCCACCGCTGACTACCTGCGTTATGTGCTGAACAGGATCACTTTGCCGGGCTCCATTTATCTCGGTGTGATCGCGGTGCTGCCCAATATGTTCCTGCAGATCGGCAACGGCGGAGGCGTCCAAAACTTGCCGTTCGGCGGAACGGCGGTTTTGATCATGATTGGCGTCGGTTTGGATACGGTCAAACAAATCGAGAGTCAGCTCATGCAGCGCAACTACGAAGGGTTCCTCAAGTGAGAGTCGTTTTGCTGGGAGCGCCCGGAGCAGGAAAGGGCACGCAGGCCGAGAAGCTGGCCGAGAAGCTCGGGATTCCGCACATCTCCACGGGCGACCTGTTTCGGCAGAACATCGGTGACGGGACCGAACTCGGCATGGAGGCCAAGCGCTACCTGGACGCCGGTGACCTGGTCCCCTCGGAGCTGACGAACCGCCTGGTCGACGACCGGCTGGACCATGCCGACGCGGCGAACGGCTTCGTCCTGGATGGATACCCGCGCTCGGTCGAGCAGGCCCAGGCGCTGCACGACATGCTCGAACGCCGAGCACTGCAGCTCGACGCGGTGGTGGAGTTCCGGGTATCGCAGGACGAGTTGCTGCAACGGCTCAAGGGGCGTGGTCGCGCCGATGACACCGACGATGTCATCCTCAACCGCATGAAGGTCTACCGCGACGAGACCGCGCCGCTGCTGGAGTACTACCGCGACGAACTGAAGACCGTCGACGCCGTCGGCACCGTCGACGAGGTCTTCGCCCGCGCGCTGCAGGCGCTCGGCAAATGACGATTCAGGGCAAGTAACCATGAGCGCGCTAGCGCGGCTGCGTAGTCGCAGGGTCGTGCCGCAGCGCAGCCCGGGCGAGGTCGATGCGATGGCCGCGGCCGGCGCTGTGGTCGCCGAGGCCCTGCGGGCCGTCCATGCGGCAGCGGTCACCGGGACGTCGACCCTGAGCCTCGACCAAATCGCCGAGTCCGTGATCCGCGAGGCCGGCGCCGTACCGTCGTTCCTGGGCTACCACGGCTACCCGGCATCGATCTGCTCATCGGTCAACGACCGGGTGGTCCACGGCATCCCGTCCGCCGCCGAGATACTGGCGCCCGGTGATTTGGTGTCCATCGACTGCGGCGCGGTGCTCGACGGTTGGCACGGCGATGCGGCGATCACGTTCGGGGTCGGCACGCTGGATCCCGACGACGACGCGCTGTGCCAGGCCACCCGGGAATCGCTCGAAGCCGGCATCGCGGCGATGGTCGCCGGCAACCGGTTGACCGACGTGGCCCACGCCATCGAGCTGGGCACCAAGGCCGCCGAGACCCGGTACGGACGCGCGTTCGGGATCGTCGAGGGCTACGGGGGCCACGGCATCGGCCGGCACATGCACATGGACCCGTTCCTGCCCAACGAGGGCTCGCCCGGGCGGGGCCCCCTGCTGGCCCCCGGCTCGGTGCTCGCCATCGAACCGATGCTGACGCTGGGAACCGGCAAAACCGTGGTGCTCGACGACCAGTGGACGGTGACCACCGCCGACGGGTCGCGCGCGGCGCATTGGGAACACACCGTCGCGGTGACCGATGCCGGCCCGCGGATCCTCACGGTCGCTTGAACTAAACGCCCACTCCACTCGTGTCAGCTGGCAGGAGGTGATCGAGTGGCTCGTGTGGCCGGCAGTCGGGGCGCGTCCGGGGCTGCCGAAGCCGTTCTGATGAAGGCGCTCTATGACGAGCACGCCGTGGTTCTGTGGCGGTACGCGCTTCGCTTGACGGGAGACGCGAGCCAGGCGGAGGACGTCGTCCAAGAGACGCTGCTGCGCGCATGGCAGCATCCGGAGGTCATCGGCGACACCGAGCGATCCGCGCGGGCGTGGTTGTTCACGGTCGCGCGCAACATGATCATCGACGACCGGCGCAGCGCAAGATACCGCAACGTCGTCGGCTCCCTGGACCAGGAGGGCGCGCCCGAGCAGTCGACGCCGGACGAGGTGAACGCGGCGCTGGACCGGCTACTGATCGCCGATGCGATGGCACAGCTGTCCATCGAGCATCGGGCCGTCATCGAACGGTCGTACTACCGAGGGTGGACCACCGCGCAGATCGCGGCCGACCTCGGCATCGCGGAAGGCACAGTGAAGTCGCGATTACACTATGCCGTGCGGGCATTGCGGCTCACTCTGCAGGAACTTGGGGTTACCCGATGACAGCGCGCCGGGTTTACAGGGGTTTTTCGGAGGTTTTCAGGGACCCATCCGGCCGGGCATCGGCTCCGAATGCTTGGAGGGTGACAGGAGATGGATGACATGAGGACGCCGCTAGGGGGTATCGGTCCTCCCTTTGACAACGAGGTATTCGACCTGACTACGGGCGACAATCACCGCTACGCGACGTGGGATGCCGCATACGTGCTGGGGTCGCTTTCGGCCTCCGACCGCCGCGAATTCGAGACGCACATGGCCGGCTGCCCGGCATGCCGGGAGGCCGTCGCCGACCTGAGTGGCGTGCCGGCCCTGCTTTCGCAGCTCGACCGCGCGGAAGTGGCCGCGATGGATGGTCGCGGCGACGAGTCTTTCTCCGAGACACCTGCGTTGTCGCCGGAGCTATTGCCGTCCCTGTTGGCGACGGTGCGCTGGCGCCGGCGCCGCACGCGGGTCGCTACGTGGGTGGCTTCGTCCGCCGCGGCGGCGGTGCTGGGAATCGGCGTGCTCGTCGGCGTTCAGGGGTATTCCGCGACACACGCGCAGCAGGTGACCGCGTCCGCGCAGCCGATGGCGCAGGTGGGTACCGCAATGCTGACCTCGACCGTGCAGGTCGTCGGCCAGCACTGGGGGACGTCGATCAATCTGAAGTGTTTCTGTCTGGCTCCGCTCAATGCCCACCATGACACCTTGGCGATGGTCGTGGTGGGTCGTGACGGCAGCCAAACCCGGCTGGCAACGTGGGTGGCCGAACCCGGTCACACCGCAACGCCCGCGGGCAGCATCTCCACGCCGGTCGACCAGATCGCCGCGGTGCAAGTGGTTTCGGCTGATAACGGGCAGGTTCTGCTGCAGCGATCGCTGTAAAGCCCGGTCGGCGGTGAACTGAACGTACCCGCGCGTCGTGTTACCGACATGCCGAGGAAGCACCGCGTGGTCGACCACATCGTTGAGCGCCTGGCGTCGGTGGGTGTCGACCACATCTTCGGTGTGGACGGTGCGAACATCGAGGATCTGTACGACGCCGTGCACTTCCGGCCCGAGATCACCGCGGTATTGGCAAAGCACGAGTTCTCCGCCGCCGCCATGGCCGACGGGTACAGCCGCAGTGGCGCCGGGCGGGGACCGCAATCGGGGCCGGGATTGGGAGTCGTGGCGGCGACCTCGGGCGGCGGTGCACTGAATCTCGTAGCGGCCCTTGGCGAGTCGCTGACAAGCCGGGTCCCGGTCGTGGCCCTGGTCGGCCAGCCGAGCACGACCATGGACGGCCGGGGGAGCTTCCAGGACACCAGCGGCAACAACGGGTCACTGGATGCGCAGGCGGTGTTTTCCGCCGTATCGGTGTCCTGCGAGCGGGTGCTGACGCCGGCGGGCATCGTACCCGCGCTGTCGAAGGCCATCGCCGCGGCGCGTACCGGCGGTCCCGCAGTGTTGTTGCTACCCAAGGACATTCAGCAGGGATACCTGGACTGTGCCCGCAACGGCTCGCACAATGGGTACGCCACGCTGGATCTGCGTCCGATCGGCAACCCGGAGCCGATCGTGGGAACGCTGCGCGAGGCGAACGGCCCCGTGACCATCATCGTCGGCGAGCAGGTGGCCCGCGACAACGCCCGCGCCGAGCTCGAAGCGCTGCGTGCCGTGTTGCGGGCGCGGGTTGCCACGGTGCCGGACGCGAAGGACGTCGCCGGGACACCGGGTTTCGGATCGTCGTCCGCGCTCGGCGTGACCGGCGTCATGGGCCACCCTGGGGTGGCCGAAGCGCTGGCGGCCAGCGCCGTCTGCCTGGTGATCGGCACCCGGCTGTCGGTGACCGCCCGCACCGGTCTCGACGACGCCCTGGCGGCGGTGCGGACCGTGTCGATCGGGTCGGCGCCGCCCTACGTTCCATGCACCCACGTGCACACCGACGACCTGCGCGGCTCCCTGCGCATGCTGACTCAGGCGCTGTCGGGCTCGGGACGACCCACGGGGGTGCGGGTGCCCGACATGGTGCCGCGCACGGAACTGACGCCGCCGCCGTGTGAAGGGCCCGGTGTGCGGTATCGCGATGCGATGGCCGTCCTTGACGGTTGCCTCCCCGACGGGGCGGACATCGTGGTCGACGCCGGCAACAGCGGCGCGGCGGCGATCCACTACCTCCCGGCGCGGCGCAACGGCAGATTCGCCGTCGCGCTCGGCATGGGCGGCATGGGCTACAGCTTCGGCGCCGGCATCGGAATGGCGTTCGGTCGCGCGAGCAGCGGGCGCCCCGGCGGCCGAACCGTCGTGATCGCCGGGGACGGCGCGTTTTTCATGCACGGAATGGAGGTGCATACCGCGGTGCAATACCAGCTCCCGGTGACGTTCGTGTTGTTCAACAACAACGCCCACGCCATGTGCGTGACCCGCGAGCAACTGTTCTACGACGACCTCTACAGCTACAACCGCTTCCGCCCCAGCCGGCTGGGCGCCGGCCTGGCGGCCATGTTCCCGGGGCTGGCGTCCGTCGACGTCACCGACCTCGACGGCCTCGGCGCCGCCATGCGCGCGGCCCTCGCGATCGACGGTCCCGCCGTGGTCAGCGTCGAGTGCGCGGCCGACGAAATACCGCCATTCGCAGCCTTTTTGACGAAATCCGCGTCGACCCAAACCGCAAAGGAGAACCGCACCCATGTCGCTGCCAGCGCTTGAGGATATTCCCACGCCGCTCGAAGGCGTGACCCGTATCGAAACCAGTCCCCGGGAGAAGGCCACCCCGATCATCATGGAGATGATGCGGTCGGTATACCCGCACGACCAGGTCTTCGGTGAATACTGCACCGTCAACGATTTCATCGACTGCCCGCCCGACGAGCTGTACGAGTACATGGCAGACACGCGCAGCCTCGAGGAGTGGACGTACAGCCTGCGCGGCTTCACGCCCACCGACGAACCCGGCCTGTGGCTCGCCCACGACCGGCTCGGTTCGGAAACCAAGATCTACACCCGGACCATCACCAACGACGCCGCCCGCACCGTCGACTATCACTGCGCGTGGGACCAGGGCAAGCACCTGTGGATGATCTATCTGATGCGCGTCGTCGACGCACAAGAGGTGCTCGACAAGCCGGGTTCGGTTGTGCTGTGGACGAATTGCCATCACCCCTTCTACGACAACAATCCGTATCCGGAGACGGCGCCGCCGGAGCGGCCGGTGTGGGTCGGTGACTTCTGGGACATGTTCGGCGCCGGCCATCTGTTGGAACTCAAGAACCTCAAGGCAATCGCCGAGTACCGCCACCGCAACGGCCTGCCGGTGACCCCTTCATGGATGCTGGAAGGGCGGTGAGCCTGTCGTGAGCAAGCCGAGCGTGAGCAAGCCGAGTGTCAGCCTGATCGATGTCTCCACCTATCTGCCCGGCGAGCCGATCGGCGCGGACTACTACGCGCAATTCGCCGAATCCGACGAACTGCGCGACAACCTGATGTTCCGGGCCCCCAAGTTCCGCCATCACGTCGCACCCGACGAGAGTTCCATCGACATGATCGAGCGCGCGGCGCAGGGCCTGATCGAACGCCACGGCCACGACGCCATTGAGGGCGCCGACGTGCTGATCACCCACACCCAGGTGCCCGACATGGCGTTTTACGGGCAGGGCGGCGGCATCGCGCACCGGTTGGGCATGCGGCCCTCGTGGGTGCTCGACCTCAACAACGGCGGCTGTGCGGCATTCGTGTTGGCGCTCAACGTGGCTCGCACACTGCTGTCGTCGGGGCAGGGTCGGACCGCGCTGATCGCGATCGCCCAGAACGCCGCCGGCCAGTTCTTCGACCAACCGACGATTCGCCGCAAGGCGCAGTCGGCGGTGCCGGGCGACGGCGCGGCGGTGGGTCTGGTGAGGGTGGGCGACGAGTCACCCATTCTCGGGGTCGAGTGCCGCACCTACGGCGAATACGCCGGCGAAATGACGCTCTCCTTCGACCCGCCCCGAAAATGGTGGCAGGCCGGACCGGGTGAGGGCAGCATCGGCTTCACCGAAAGCAAGATCACCAAGGTGCTGGCTCGCGGCAACCGGCAGGTCCCCGAGGTGGCGCTGGCAGTCTGCGACCGAATCGGCCTGCCCGCCAAAGAGATCGACTTGCTGGTCACCAACCAGCCCAACCGGGCGTTCCTGCGCAACTGGCGGGAGGCGCTGGAGTTGCCCCCCGAACGCCACCGGGACACCTTCGACATCTGCGGCAACCTGTTCGGCGCCGGGATTCCGGTCAACTTCGACCACGCGATATCCGACGGTCAGGTCAAGACCGGCGACGTCGTCATGATGGCGGCCTTCGCGCACGCCGGCGACTTCGCCGGCGCCGCGGCGGTGCGCTGGGGCGGGCGCGGCTGATGGAACCCGTCCCCGGCCTCTTCAGGGCCGACATCGACGATGCGTTCCCCAATGCGGTCGATCCGCTCGCGTTGTCCCTCAACGAGAATCCGTTTCCGCCGCTGCCGGCGGTGCGCTCGGCACTCGTCCGTTCCATCTGTGCGGCCAACCGCTATCCGCAATTCCTGCCCGAGCGGCTGCGCGGCGTGATCGCCGACCACATAGGGTTGGCCGGCGACCAGGTTGTCCTGGGTGGCGGCGCGACGGGTGTGGTGTTGCAGGCCCTGCATGCGCTGACCAGTCCGGGTGACACGATGGCCTTCTCGTCGCCGACCTTCGACGGCTATCCGATTGTCGCGCAGATGGCCCGGCTGACCGCGTTGACCGTCCCACTTGACGCGCACGGCCACAACGACCTCGACGGCCTGGCCGAGGCCGCCGCGGCCGCCCGGGTGGTGGTGGTGTGCCGGCCGCACAACCCGACGGGCACGATGGAGCCCGCGGCCGAGATATCGCGGTTTCTGCACCGGGTTCCGCGTGACACCGTCGTGCTGCTCGACGAGGCGTATATCGAATTCGCCGCGCCCGAGCACCGCATGGACGTTTCGGCGCTGGTTGCGCGTTTTCCCAACGTCATGGTGGTGCGCACCTTCTCCAAGGCGTACGGACTGGCCGGGCTGCGGATCGGTTACGCGCTGGCATCCGCTGAGCTCGCGCGCAGGCTGTGGTCCCAGCAGCTGCCGTTCGGCGTCGCGATCACCAGTCTGCTCGCCGTCGCGGCCTCGTACCAGGCCGAAGACCAACTGCTGCAACGCATTCAGGCGATCAACGCCGAGCGTCGCTATCTTCGGATGCGACTGAGCGCGCTGGGTACATACACCACCGATTCCCACGCGAACTTCCTGTACCTGCCTCCGCAACCGGGCGGCCGGGGTCGGCCGTGGCATGAGGTGTTCGCCGCAACCGGGCTGCGCGTCCGCTGCTACGCCGATGGCGGCGCCCGCATCACCGTCGGAAACCGCGCGTCGACCCTGGCGGTGCTGTCTGCGATAGGAAAGTCCCCGTCCGGGCCGCGGATGCGGTAAGAAAAGGCGTGGGCGCAGGACGACCTCAGAAGCGCGATCCGATCGCCGCCGCACGGGCCAACTGGGAGCGCGCGGGATGGGGTGACGTGTCGCAGGGCATGGTCGCCGTGACCTCGGTGATGCGGGCCCACCAAATCCTGCTGGCCCGCGTCGAGACGGCGTTGCGCCCGTATGACCTGAGTTTCTCCCGCTTCGAATTGCTGCGGCTGCTCGCGTTCAGCCGGACCGGAGCGCTGCCGATAACCAAGGCGTCCGATCGGTTGCAGGTTCACGTCACCAGCGTCACCCACGCCATCCGCCGCCTGGAGGCCGACGGGCTGGTGCAACGCCTGGCCCATCCGACCGACGGGCGCACGACGCTGGTGCAGATCACCGACCTCGGGCGTGCCACGGTCGAGCACGCCACCGTCACGCTCAACGAGCAGGTGTTCGCCGACATCGGAATGGACGCCGGCGAATCGGAGGCCTTGGTGTCGTCCATCGAAACGTTGCGGCGCAATGCGGGTGACTTCTCGGATTGAACGAGGAATTCGAACGGAAGGAACGAAAGTGGATCCCTTAGTTGCTCACCAGCGGGCGCAGGATGCGTTCGCCGGTGTTCTCGCCAACGTGCGCCCGGAGCAGTTCGGTGATCCGACGCCTTGTTCGGAGTGGACGATTCACGACCTGATCGAGCATGTCATCGGCGGCAATGAGCGCGTCGTCATGTGGTCGGGCAGCAGCGACGAACCACCGCCTCGGCCCGACGACATCTGTGCGGCCCACCGCGCCTCAGCCGCCGCGGCTCAAGAGGTCTTCGCAAGGCCGGATGGGATGTCCATAACGTTCACACTGCCGTTCGGGGAGATTCCCGGTCAGATGTTCATCGGCATGCGCACCAGCGACGTGCTCACCCACGCATGGGATCTCGCGGTCGCCACCGGTCAGTCCACGAATCTCGATCCCGAATTGGCGGCCGAGCAACTGGGCGCGGTGCGCGCGTTTGTCGGACCCCAGTTTCGGGGGTCGGGCCGGCCCTTCGGCGACGAACTGCCGTGCTCATCCGAACGTCCCCCGGCCGATCAGCTGGCCGCGTTTCTCGGGCGAAAGGTGCCGTGACCCGGGGTCGCCACCTCTCTGGAGGACGCCTGGGAATTAGCCTGAGCTGCGCAGCATCTCGATGATCGCGCTGAAATCCATGTCGGCGTGCGAGGCGTCCGACGCTATGAACTCAGCGTAGATCTCGGCGGCGTGGCTGCCCAGCGGCGCCGACGAGCCCGTCGACGCCACCGCATCCATCGCCAGCCCGAGATCCTTGTTCATCAGCGCGGTGGCGAAGCCCGGCTTGAAGTCGTTGTTGGCCGGCGACGTCGGCACGGGACCGGGCACGGGGCAGTTGGTGTGCACCGCCCAGCAATTGCCCGTCGCGCCGGTGATGACGTCGAACAGGGACTGCGCCGAGAGCCCCAGCTTCTCGGCCAGGACGAACGCCTCGCCGACCACGATCTGCTGCACGGCCAGCACCATGTTGTTGCACACCTTGGCGGCCTGGCCGGCCCCCGCCGCGCCGCAGTGAATGATCTTGCCCGCCATCGGTTCCAGTACCGGCCGCGCGCGCTGCAGGGCCGACTCGTCGCCGCCCACCATGAAGGCCAGCGTGCCGGCAACTGCGCCCTTGACCCCGCCCGAGACCGGCGCGTCCAGCTGCGAAACGCCATGCGACTCCGCCAGCTCATGCACCTCGCGGGCGTCGTTGACCGAGATCGTGGAGCTGTCGATGAATAATGCGCCCTCACACGCGGCGGGCAGAACATCTGCATAGCAACGTTTTACGATGTCGCCGTTGGGCAGCATGGTGATGACGACATCGGCCTCGGCGACCGCGCCGGCCGCGCTGTCGGAAACCGTGACACCGCCGGCGGCCGCCGCGGCCGACGCCGCGGGCACGGGGTCGAACCCGTTCACGGCGTGGCCGGCTGCAACCAGATTCGCCGACATCGGCGCGCCCATGTTGCCCAACCCGAGGAAAGCGATGGAAAGCCCCGTCATGGCTGCCCTTCTACGCGCTCGCTTGAGCGGCCCGAAACCGCGCGGCCTGGGCCCTGCCAATCACCACCCGCATGATCTCGTTGGCCCCTTCCAGGATTCGATGCACCCTCAGATCGCGGACGATCTTTTCCAGACCATACTCGCGTAGGTAGCCGTAGCCGCCGTGCAGCTGCAGGGCTTTGTCCGCCACTTCGAAGCAGGTGTCGGTGACATAGCGTTTGGCCATCGCGCACAGCTCGACCTTGTCGGGATCGTCGGCGTCCAACGCAGCGGCGGCCCGCCACAACATCATTCGCGACGTCTCGAGGCCGGTCGCCATGTCGGCCAGGGCAAATCGGACGGTCGGCTCGTCGAGCAGGGGAGAGCCGAACGCCTGCCGCTCGCGCACGTAAGCGCCCGCCTTGTCGTAAGCGGCCTGTGCGCCGCCCAGTGAGCACGCCGCGATGTTGAGCCGGCCGCCGTTGAGGCCGTTCATCGCGATGCTGAAGCCCGTACCCTCGCCGTCCGCACCACCCAACATCGCGTCGGCCGGCACCCGCACCCCTTCCAGGATCACCTGCGCGGTGGGTTGCGCGTGCCAGCCCATCTTCTCCTCGGGCGCACCGAAACTGAGCCCTGCGGTGCCCTTTTCGACGACGAAGGCGGATATGCCGCGTGGCCCGGGATTTTCCGGGCCGCCCGTTCTCGCCATCACCACGTAGACGTCCGAGGCCCCGGCACCGGAGATGAACTGTTTGACACCGTCGAGCACATAGTCGGTGCCCTGCTTGACGGCCCGGGCGCTCAGGGAGGCGGCGTCGGACCCGGCGCCGGGCTCGGTGAGGCAATAGCTGGCGATGACATCCATCGACGCCAACCGGGGCACCAGGACCTTGCGCTGCTCGACGGTGCCGAACGTGTCGATCATCCACGCGCACATGTTGTGGATGGACAGGAATGCGGCGGTCGTCGGGTCGGCCATGGCCAACTGCTCGAAGATGCGAACCCCGTCGAGTCGACGCAGACCGCTGCCCCCCACGTCGTCGCGACAGTAGATCGCGGCCATGCCGAGTTCCGCCGCCTCGCGCAGGACGTCCGTCGGAAAGTGCTTGGTGGCATCCCATTCCAGGGCGTGCGGGGCGAGACGTTTGGCGGCGAACGCGGCCGCCGTCTCGATGATGACCCGCTCGTCGCCGTTGAGGGTAAACATGAGGCTCTAATCCATTGTCGGGATGACGAATTCGGCACCGTCCTTGATGCCGGACGGCCACCGCGACGTGACGGTCTTGACCTTGGTGTAGAACTGGATCGAGGCCGGGCCGTGCTGGTTGAGATCGCCGAAGCCGGAGCGCTTCCAGCCGCCGAATGTGTGGTAGGCCACGGGGACGGGGATCGGCACGTTGACACCCACCATGCCGACCTGCACCCGGGACACGAAATCGCGGGCGGCATCGCCGTCGCGGGTGAAGATCGCCACCCCGTTGCCGTACTCGTGCTGAGAAGGCAACGCCACTGCTTCGTCGTAGTTCTTGGCCCTTACCATGCACAACACCGGCCCGAAGATTTCGTCGGTGTAGATCGACATGTCGGGGGTAACGTGGTCGAAAAGCGTTGGGCCGATGAAGAACCCGCCTTCCAGGCTGGCGTCACCGTAGGCGAGCTCGTCGCTGGTACGCTCGCGGCCGTCGATCACCAATTCGGCGCCCGCCTCCACGCCCTGACCGATGTAGTCGCGCACCCGCGCCACCGCCGCCTCGGTGACCAGTGGTCCGTAGTCGGCCTTGGGGTCCAGGCTGTGCCCGACGCGCAGGTTGTTGATCCGTTCAACCAGCCGGCCGCGCAACCGCTCCGCGGTCTGCTCGCCGACGGGCACCGCCACGCTGATCGCCATGCAGCGCTCGCCCGCGCTGCCGTACCCGGCACCGATGAGCGCGTCGACGGCCTGGTCGAGATCGGCGTCGGGCAGCACGACCATATGGTTCTTCGCGCCGCCGAAACATTGCGATCGCTTGCCGGTCGCCGCCGCCGTCGCGTAGATGTACTGGGCGATGTCGGAGCTGCCGACGAACCCGACCGCCTTGATGTCGGGGTGGTGCAGGATGGCGTCGACGGCTTCCTTGTCGCCGTGGACGACCTGGAACACCCCCGCCGGCAGGCCGGCCTCGATGAACAGCTCGGCCAATCGCACCGGAACCGACGGGTCCCGCTCGCTTGGCTTGAGCACGAAGGCATTACCGCATGCCAGCGCCGGGCCTGCCTTCCACAGCGGGATCATCGCCGGAAAGTTGAATGGGGTGATGCCGGCGACCACACCGAGGGGCTGACGCAAGGAGTAGACGTCGATACCCGGTCCCGCGCCCTCGCTGTACTCGCCCTTGAGCAGGTGGGGGATCCCGATGCAGAACTCGATCACCTCGATGCCGCGCTGGATGTCACCGCGCGCGTCGGCCAGCGTCTTGCCGTGCTCGAGGGACAGCAACTCGGCCAGTTCGTCGGTGCGGTCGTTGACCAGGTCGATGAACCGCATCATCACCCGGGCTCGGCGCTGTGGATTCCATGCGGCCCAATCCTTTTGGGCCTCGACGGCCGAAGCCACCGCGGCGTCGACGTCGGCCTTGCCGGCCATCGGGACCTTCGCCTGCACCTCGCCGGTGCTCGGGTTGAAGACGTCGGCGGTGCGGACCGACTGCCCGGCGGTGCGCTTGCCCTCGATGAAGTGCGGGATCTGAGTGGTCATGAGTACCCTTGGCTGAAGTTTCGTCGGATACTTGGATATCCTAGTAACCGCATCCGGCAGCGGCAAGGAGGTGCGGAACCACTCGCCCGATCCGGCGGTGGCCAGGCGGATCAACTCCGGGACGAACTGGAGGGACCGTCCGCTGCGAGCGATTCCTCTTTCCTCCGCCGGGAAGCTTCCAAGGCGCTTCGGCGGTGGTCAAGATAGTGAACGGGCAATCACGCTTCGCGACATCCATGCCACCGCTCGGCCGGAAGGTGCCAGTATGTATCGCCAGATCCTCGAC
>NZ_JAFBAT010000108.1 GCF_019247615.1 Mycobacterium sp.
TTCGAGGAGCGGTTCCACCCAAGCCAGCTCGGCGGGAGGAGAACCGCCGACCCACACGGCCCCATATCCCAGAGACTCGATTTCTTTGGCTTGCGCGGGCGTGACGCCGCGGCCGAACGACCCGAACCGGCCCAGATTGGGTTTGCTCGCTGGTACATCGGTCATGTGTGTGTCCAACCCGTGGGCTGGGGTTGCTATTCCGGGATTTTGGTGTCGCCGAAACACCGGGTATCGTGGCGTATCGGTGCGGCACCCGCGCCGGCTTTTTGCGTGCCCAGTCCCTCGGAGATTCTAGGAATTTCCTGTCACCGGCTCACGTTTGAAGTCGGGGTGGATGTTGCGCCGATCCGGGCGCAGGTGGATACGAAAAGAACGACGAGGATTTCTGAGCAGATATGGCCAAAAAGGACGGTGCCATCGAGGTCGAGGGCCGCGTGGTCGAGCCCTTGCCCAATGCGATGTTCCGCATTGAGCTGGAGAACGGTCACAAGGTGCTCGCCCACATCAGCGGCAAGATGCGGCAGCACTACATCCGAATCCTGCCCGAGGACCGGGTGGTGGTGGAGTTGTCACCCTACGACCTGTCCCGGGGCCGCATCGTGTACCGGTACAAGTAACGAAAAGCCCGAACCGACCAGCGATAACCCACAGAACAGGATCGAAACCGCCGTGAAGGTGAACCCCAGCGTCAAGCCAATCTGTGACAAGTGCAGGGTGATCCGTCGGCATGGGCGGGTCATGGTGATCTGCTCGGATCCGCGACACAAGCAGCGCCAGGGGTAAGCACCCCGGCCTTTCGACAACTGAATGCAGACCTCCCAGCACCAGTGAGCGGCTGGCATCTCGAAGGAGATGGGCCGCCTCATCCACGCCCGGACGGAGGCCGGGCCCCGACTCAGACTTCTGCGCGGGAACGGGCTGGGATCAGACCTTCGCATGAGATAAAAGGAAACGCCACCCATGGCTCGACTAGTCGGCGTCGATCTTCCGCGCGATAAGCGGATGGAGATCGCCCTGACCTACATTTTCGGCATCGGCCGTACCCGCTCGAACGAAATTCTGGCGGCCACTGGCATCGATAAGGACCTGCGCACCAGGGATCTTTCCGATGACCAGCTGACCCACCTGCGCGACTACATCGAAGCCAACCTGAAGGTGGAGGGTGACTTGCGCCGGGAGGTGCAGGCCGACATTCGCCGAAAGATCGAGATCGGCTGCTACCAGGGCCTGCGGCACCGTCGTGGCCTGCCGGTGCGCGGCCAGCGGACCAAGACCAACGCGCGCACCCGCAAGGGGCCCAAGCGCACCATCGCAGGCAAGAAGAAGGCCAGGTAAAACCCGATGCCACCAGCAAAGAAAGCGCAGGCAGGCGCCGCCAAGAAGGGGCAGAAGACCCGCCGGCGGGAGAAGAAGAACGTTCCGCACGGCGCCGCGCACATCAAAAGCACGTTCAACAACACGATCGTGACGATCACCGACCCGCAGGGCAACGTCATCGCCTGGGCGTCGTCGGGTCACGTGGGCTTCAAGGGCTCGCGGAAATCGACGCCGTTCGCCGCTCAGCTGGCCGCCGAGAACGCCGCCCGCAAGGCCCAGGAGCACGGGGTCCGCAAGGTCGACGTGTTCGTCAAGGGCCCTGGCTCGGGCCGCGAGACCGCGATCCGGTCGCTGCAGGCCGCGGGCCTGGAGGTCGGCGCGATCGCCGACGTCACGCCCCAGCCGCACAACGGCGTGCGCCCGCCGAAGCGACGGAGGGTTTAAGTAATGGCTCGTTACACCGGACCCGTCACCCGCAAATCGCGCCGGCTGCGCACCGACCTCGTCGGCGGCGATCAGGCCTTCGAGAAGCGTCCTTACCCGCCCGGCCAGCATGGCCGCGCACGGATCAAGGAAAGCGAATACCTGCTGCAGCTGCAGGAGAAGCAGAAGGCCCGCTTCACCTACGGCGTGATGGAAAAGCAGTTCCGCCGCTACTACGAGGAGGCCGTCCGGCAGCCCGGCAAGACGGGTGAGGAACTGCTCAAGATCCTGGAGAGCAGGCTGGACAACGTGGTGTACCGCGCCGGGTTGGCGCGCACGCGCCGGATGGCCCGCCAGCTGGTCAGCCATGGGCATTTCACCGTCAACGGCGTGCTCGTCGACGTTCCCAGCTACCGGGTGTCGCAGTACGACATCGTCGACGTGCGGGACAAGTCGTTGAACACGGTGCCGTTCCAGATCGCGCGGGAGACGGCTGGCGACCGCCCGATCCCGAGCTGGCTACAGGTGGTGGGGGAGCGGCAGCGCATCCTGATCCACCAGTTGCCCGAGCGCGCGCAGATCGACGTGCCACTCAGCGAGCAGCTGATCGTCGAGTACTACTCGAAGTAGACCCCTCGGGGGGCTCCCACCCCCGAGAACCCCCGACGGCATCAAATAGCGGATGCCGAGAAGGAGAACAAGAAACACCATGCTGATTTCACAGCGACCCACACTGTCCGAAGAGATCCTCACCGACAACCGGTCCCAGTTTGTCATCGAACCGTTGGAGCCCGGATTCGGTTACACCCTTGGCAATTCACTGCGCCGCACGCTGCTGTCGTCGATTCCCGGTGCTGCCGTCACCAGCATCCGCATCGACGGCGTGCTGCACGAGTTCACCACCGTGCCGGGCGTGAAGGAGGACGTCACCGACATCATCTTGAACCTCAAGGGCCTGGTGGTGTCCTCCGAGGAGGACGAGCCGGTCACCATGTATCTGCGCAAGCAGGGGCCGGGCGAGGTCACCGCCGGCGACATCGTGCCACCCGCCGGTGTCACCGTGCACAACCCCGACATGCACATCGCGACGCTGAACGACAAGGGCAAGCTCGAGGTCGAACTCGTCGTCGAGCGCGGCCGCGGTTACGTGCCGGCGGTGCAGAACCGGGCTTCGGGTGCCGAAATCGGGCGCATCCCAGTGGATTCCATCTACTCGCCGGTGCTCAAGGTGACCTACAAGGTGGACGCCACCCGTGTCGAGCAGCGCACCGACTTCGACAAGCTGATCCTGGACGTGGAGACCAAGAGTTCGATCACGCCGCGCGATGCGCTGGCATCGGCGGGCAAGACTCTGGTCGAATTGTTCGGTCTGGCAAGGGAACTCAATGTCGAAGCCGAGGGCATCGAGATCGGGCCGTCGCCGGCCGAGGCCGACCACATCGCGTCGTTCGCGCTGCCGATCGACGACCTGGATCTGACCGTGCGGTCCTACAACTGCCTCAAGCGCGAGGGCGTGCACACAGTGGGCGAGTTGGTGTCGCGCACCGAGTCCGACCTGCTCGACATCCGCAACTTCGGCCAGAAGTCCATCGACGAGGTGAAGGTCAAGCTGCACCAGCTCGGTCTGTCGCTCAAGGACAGCCCGCCCAGCTTCGATCCGTCGGAGGTCGCCGGCTACGACGTCGCCACCGGCACCTGGTCCACCGAGGGCGCTTACGACGACCAGGACTACGCCGAAACCGAACAGCTCTAACGGGCTGGACTCGAGAACCTAGACAAACCTAGACAGGAGCGTCAGCAATGCCCAAGCCCACCAAGGGCCCTCGCCTCGGCGGGGGGTCTGCGCACCAGAAGGCCTTACTGGCCAATCTGGCCACGTCACTGTTCGAGCACGGCCGGATCAAGACGACCGAGCCGAAAGCCCGGGCGCTGCGGCCGTACGCGGAGAAGCTGATCACGCACGCGAAAAAGGGGACGCTGCACAACCGTCGAGAGGTTCTGAAGAAGATCCGCGACAAGGACGTGGTGCACGTCCTGTTCGAGGAGATCGGGCCGTTCTTTTCCGACCGCAACGGCGGGTACACCCGCATCATCAAGGTCGAGCCGCGCAAGGGCGACAACGCCCCGATGGCCGTCATCGAGCTGGTGCGGGAGAAGACGGTGACGTCGGAGGCCGACCGGGCCCGCCGGGTCAAGGCGTCGAAGAAGGCCGCGCCGGAGGCGGCGGCCGCGGCGCCGCAGGCCGCGGTCCAGCCGGAGGCCGTAGATGATTCGGCCGATTCGGCCGCCGCCGACGACTCGGCGGGCGCGCCCGAGGCGGCCGCGGCGGCGCCGCAGGCCGCGGTCGAACCGGAGGCTGCTGACGAGGCGACGGGCGACGCCACCGACGCCGAGGCGAAAGCGGCCGCCCAGCACGATAAGGCCGTGGCCGCCAGGGCGGAAGCCGAGCGAGCCGCCGACGCGGACGACGAGGCTGACGAGAGTTAGCGACACCGTCCGCCTGCGGCTGGACATCGCCTACGACGGAACGGATTTCGCGGGCTGGGCGACTCAGGCCGGGCAGCGAACCGTCGCCGGCGTCCTCGATGAGGCGCTGACTACGGTCTTGCGCACTCCGGTGCGCCTGCGCGCGGCCGGGCGCACGGATACCGGGGTGCACGCCACCGGGCAGGTCGCCCACGTGGACGTGCCGGTCGATGCGTTGCCCAAGGCGTACCCCCGCTCGCCGAGCACCGATGAATCGGAATTCCTGCCGCTGGTGCGGCGGCTGGGCCGGTTCCTGCCCACCGACGTCCGGGTACTCGAGATATCCTGCGCCCCAACGGGTTTCGATGCACGGTTCTCGGCGCTGCGGCGCCACTACGTGTATCGGCTGTCGACGGCGCCCTACGGGGTGGCGCCGCAGCAGGCCCGCTACGTGACCGCCTGGCCCCGCGCGCTGGACGTGGACGCGATGGCAATCGCGTCACGAGACCTGTTGGGACTGCACGATTTCGTGGCGTTCTGCCGTCAACGCGAGGGTGCCACCACGATCCGCGACCTGCAGCGGTTGGACTGGTCGCGCGAGGGCCACGACATCACCGCGCATGTCACCGCCGACGCGTTTTGCTGGTCGATGGTGCGATCGCTGGTGGGAGCGCTGCTGGCCGTCGGCGAGCGCCGTCGTCCGCCGTCTTGGTGCCGTGCACTCCTTACCGCGACCGAGCGGTCCAGCGACTTCGCCGCCGCCCCGGCGCACGGCTTGACTCTGGTCGCCGTGGACTACCCGCCCGATGACCAGCTGGCCGCCCGGAATCTGGTTACCCGGGACCTGCGCAGGCCCGGCTAACGTCCTGCGTGATTAATTGGTGTGCACTGAAACCCGCGTCGACCGTGGGTGATATGGACGAAAATTCTTGCGAAACCGTGCATAAGCCCCACGCTCGATACACGTTGAAACGCGGAGTCGGCGTCCTGCGGTGTGGGTGATTTAACGACGCACGATATTAGATCCGGCCCGCGACGAAACCGGCGGCCTGATTGGTCAAGCCGGGCACGTAGCCGAGGTGCGCCTTCCACTGGTTGCCGTCCGAGCAGATCGGGTCGCCCGGGTTGCACAAGTCAATGGTCTTGCCGTCGAAATTCGGGGTCAGCGCGCTCATCAGGCCGCCTGCCCGGGCGGACGGGTTCCCGAAGAGAGCCACGGCGGCGACATGATCGGCGTCCTCGGATGACAACGGCTGATGAAAGCCGAGGCCCGACAGCGGTGCGGCGGTGACGATGTCGATGACGGCGGCGCCCTGCGAATACCCGCCGAGGACCAGCTTGGTGTTGGGGCACTTGTCGGCCATCTGCTGGACGTGCTTGCTGGCGTCGTTGGCGCCGTCCGCGGCAGCCAGGAAGTCCTTGCTGGCAGGGTAGTTGACCCCGTATTCACCGACGTTCTTCCGCGTGTGTTGGCGCAGTGAGCCGATGAAAGCCTGGCCGACGCGGCCGACGCCGGGCGGCTCGTCGGTTCCCCGCGCGAACACGACCTCGACATCGGGGCAGGCCGCCGACGCGCGTGGCATCACCTGGGGTGCCGCCCACAACGCGGCCGCGGCGAGCACTCCTGCGCCCAGCAGCAAGCGAATACATCTCACACGGCGATGTTACGGGAGTTACTAATGTGGCGAAAGTGACTACCGCTTCGGCGACGCTGCCCGCGGCCTCGTCGACCAGCCCGGAGCCCAGGTAGGAGGGCTGCAAATGCGCGGCCCACGCGTGCCCCCATGTCGTTGGCGCCGCTGCCGACGAGCCAACCTGTGGGGACCAGGTGGGCGATGCGCCAGGGGACACCTACACCAGCGGGGCCTGAGTGACCGGCATGACCGGCGCGGACGGCGCCGCCGGGGCGGGACCCGGCGCGTGTACCGACGAACCCGGGCCCGGCGCCTGGGGGCCGTAGCCCGGCGTCTGCGGCCCATAACCCGGCGGCGGCCCGAACCCGGGCACCTGCTGCCCCGTCCCGGCCAGGAGTTTGGATGCAACGAAGGCGGCCGCCTGGGTGGTGTACACCGGGACGTAGCCCTCGGTGTGCCCGCTCCACTCGTTGCCCGGCCCGGCGTGACAGATCGGGTCGCTCGGGTTGCAGAGGTCGATTGCCTTGGCCCCGAGCAGCGCGCTCTGGCTCGGCAGCGTCCCGCCGGCGCGGTCGGCCACGTCGCCGAAGGTCACAACGGCCGCGATGTTGCCGGCGTACTCCGGTGGGAGCGAACTGCCCCAGTTGATGCCGCCGATCGGAACGCCGGCCACGATATCCATCACCGACGCACCCTGCGAGTAGCCACCCAACACGATCTTGGTGTTCGGGCACTTCGCCACCGCCTGCTTCACGCGGTTGATGGTGTCGTTGGCGCCGTCGCCGCCGTGCAACTGCAGCTTGCTGGCGGCGTAGTTGACCCCGTAGGTGTCGATCTTCAGGCCGCCGGTCTGCTGACGCAATGAGTCGACGAACGCGTCGCCGACCCGGCCGAGGCCGGGCGGCTCATTGGTCCCGCGAGCGAAGATGACTTCGACGTCCGGGCAGTCGTCCGCGGCGGCGACCGAGGGGCGCGGAGCCGCGTATGGGCTCACGAGCAGGCCGGCGGCGGTGACCAGTGCAGCGACACCCGGACCCACCCCGCGAGCTATGCGGTGGGAAAGCACGCCGAAATATTACCCGCACCAGCGACAACCTAAAACCCGTTGCTGTTGTGGATGACTTCCTCCTGTGGATGACTGAAGCCGACGACCTGCCCCGCGGCCTAACGTCCTCTGGAGGGGTCCGACAACTTTCGGGGGGACTTTGCAGCGCTCGCCGCGACAACCGACGGCAGCCCGACTACAGGTCAGCGGTTATCGGTTTCTGCTGCGCCGCGTCGAATGCGCATTGTTGACCGGGGACGCCGGGGCGGTCGGCCAGCCCCTGCGCGCGGCGACAGCCGCGCTGATGGTCGGATGCTTGGTCGCGGCCGTCGCGGCGGCGGGATGTGCTGTGCTGGCTTTGCTGCGGCCGCAGGCAGAGCTCGATCGGGCGCGGATCGCAGTGGGCCGGGACTCCGGGGCCCTGTACGTGCGGGTGGACGACGTGTGGCATCCGGTGCTGAACCTGGCGTCAGCGCGCCTGGTCGCGGCGACGCCGGCCAATCCGCAGCGGGTGCCCGAGTCCCTGCTGGCTCGCTCCAGACGCGGTCCCCTCCTGGGGATTCCGGGGGCGCCGCAGCTCATCGGCCGGCCGCTGTCCGAAAACGAATCGGCCTGGACCATCTGCGATTCGGACGGCGCCGTCCCGTCCGTGGTCGTCATCGGGGCCATCGAGGGGTCGCCGGTCGGTCGGCTGCCGGCCGGACAGGCCGTCCTGGTTGCGCCGGCGTCGGGTTCGCCGGTCTACCTGCTCTACAACGGGCAGCGTGCCATGGTGGACCTCGCCGACGCAGCCGTAGTGCGTGCACTGAGGCTGGAAGGGCGCGCGCCGCGGCTCGTCTCTCACTGGTTGCTCAACGCGCTGCCCGAGACGCCGCCCATCAGCGCTCCGCGAATTCGCGGCACGGGCGCCGACGCGCCCGGGTTACCCGGGTTTGCGGTGGGCAACGTGCTCCGCGTCACCCGCGGCGACGGTGACGAGTATTACGTCGTTTTGGTCGGCGGCGTGCAGCGAATCGGTCAGCTGGCCGCCGACCTCCTGCGTTTCAGCAGCTCGCTCGGCGCTGCAAACGCCATCGCGGTGGCGCCCGACGCGATCCGCGCCGCCGGCGTCGTGCGCGACCTGCCGGTCGCCGGTTTCCCGGACCGGGCGCCGGTGATGTCGGACGGCGGCAAGACCTTGTGTGTCACCTGGCAGCCGGGGCGCCCCGGCGATTCGGGCATCGCTTTGCTCGCCGGGGACGGCCTTCCGGTGCAGGCGGGTCAGCTGCCGGTGACGCTGGCGCAAGCCGACGGCGGCGGCGCCGCGCTGGACGCCGTGTATGTACCACCCGGCCGGAGCGCGTACGTGTTCGGCGGTGGCCGCGCCGGCACGCGATTCCTGGTCACTGAGACCGGGGTGCGGTTCGCGGTTCATGATGAGGACGCCGCACATGACCTCGGCCTTCCAGCGCCCATACCCGCGCATTGGCCGGTGTTGTCGGCGCTACCGTCCGGACCGGAACTGAGCAGGGTCAGCGCATCAGTCGCCCGCGACACCGTTGCGGGTGGCCCGTAAGCGGCCGGTCGCTGCACCGGTGGCGAGGACGACCGTTAGGGCGACCAGGCCGATGGCGGCGCCGCGCAATGCGGTGGTGCGCGCGCGAGAATTCGACGGCTGGGCCGGCGGCGGCGTGCTGATGGGCAGCGGAATCGGCGTGGGCTTGGAGGTGTCCGCAGTCGGATTCGATTCGGTGCTGACCGCGGCCAGGGCGTCGATCGTGCCACTGCCCACAAGCGGATCCCACCGGTTGGGCGGATGATGGGCCGTCGACTCGATGCGCTGCATCACCTGCCGCGCCGTCAGCGCGGGGAACCTGGCCCGGATCAGGGCGGCCAGGCCACTGACCACCGGAGCGGCATAACTGGTGCCGGATATGGGTCCGGATTCGAGCGAACTGACCGCCTCGCCGGTGGCCGCGACGTCTACCCACGGGCCGGCGAGGGTGAACGGGGAGGCGGTCCCCTCGGAGTTCACCGAGCCAACGGTCAGCACGTAGTCGTCGTACCAACCCGGAGTGGCGACGACCGTGACGTTATCCCAGGTTGGATCCGAACGCTGGGGTGGACATTGTCCGCCTCCGCTATTGCCCGCCGCCGCGACGACGACCGCGTTCTTGACGTCCACCGCGTATGCCAGCGCCGCGCCCAGTGCGCGGTCGTCGAGCGTGGAGGTGACCGGCACGCACGCCACCGAGGAAATGTTGATCACCGATGCGCCGAGATCGGCGGCCGCCCGGATGGCCTTGGCCATCGTGTCGACATCACCGACACCGGCGTGCGACCGATCGGCGGCGGGCGCGAACTTCGCACTGGACTGGCGGATGGCAACGATGGTGGCCTCGGGCGCCACCCCGCCGACGCCGTCGATAGCGGAATCCGCTGCCGCAGCGATGATTCCCGCTACCAGGGTGCCGTGGGCGTCGCAGTCCTGGGTGCCGTCGCCGGTGGAGACATAGTCCCCGCCGGGCACGACATTGGGCAGCCGGCGGTGCCGCGCGACCCCGGTGTCGATGACCGCAACCCGTTGCCCCGCACCGCGGGTGAGCTGCCAGATCCGCGCCAGGTCCGCGAGCTCCGGGAGCCGGCCGCGCTCCGGCTTGGCACCCGTCGAGGTCGGGGCGCACACCTCGCGTTGAACGGTCGGCCAGGGCGGCGCGGGCGATGCCGGCGTGGGTAGCCGCCGGTCATCGATCTTCGGCGGTGAAATCGCTTGCGCCGCGGGCATTCCGAGCTGGGGCAGCACGGTGAGCACCGACACCGCCAGCATGCGCGCGACGCATGCGGCACTCACGTGAGGCCCAATCGACGGATGGCGCCGTAGAGCCCGCATATCCAACAGGTCAGGGGTACCATCGCGACCAGCACCAGCCACTCGAGCACCTCCATGCCTCGGCGCACGACGGGTGAGAGCGATACGGCCGGAGCGATGAAGCCCACGCAGATCGCAGCGATCGCCAGCATTGCCGTCACCGTGGCGATCCACGCCGTGCGCTCCGGCACGCTCAGGGCGACGACGCCGAAAGTCGTTGCGACGACGGCGAACCCGCCGATGAAAAACACCACCATTCTTGTCCTGTCGCTTGTCCCGTCGTCGGACCGAGCGCGCAGTAGCAGCAGCCCACCGGTGACAGTGCCGAAGGCGATGCAGCACAACCGCGGCTCACCGTAGAGCACGGTGATGACGGCGCCGACGGCGGCCGACGACGAGAAGGCGGCGAGCAGGCTGGTCAGCCACCGTTGGGCAGTGATCGCCCTGTCGGGCACATCAACCGCTGCGGCCTGATCCGGCGGGGAAACCGGCCGGGGTGACAAGCCCGCCAGCAGGATCGATGCCCTCGCCGCCCACCCGAGCAGGCCAAGCGATAGCAAAGCGGCAACCGACCCGATGGCGTACGGCGGGACGGCGGTGACCATGCCCGTGAAAGCGGCGACGGCGATGATCATCGCGACGCACGAGACGGAGGTCAATGTGACGGCGCCGCAGCCCGATACCCGCATCGCGACGATGGAGACGACGGTTGCTGTGGTCGCGGCCAGCAATACGTTGGGGATACCAGGAGGACCTGGAACAGCGAGGAACCCGGCGACCGAGGCGAATTCGATGGCCATCAGGCTCGATGCCAGCCCGGCGATCGCATCCCGACACACCCGGTGCGCTATCGCCGCGAAGAACAGGGCGACAACGGCGGCGAGCGCCGTGACGCCAGCGGCCGCGCCGGTGGCGTTGGTGCGGAACGCATTGCGGATGAGCATGGCGGCGCCGATACCGGTCAGCACCGTAGCCGCAACGGCTGCGGCGAGTCGGTGCTGAAAGCGGTTGACGGGCCGTGCGGTCTGTTTCAGTGTCGCGGCCACGGCCTCGGCCACGTCGTCGTAGCGGACAGCCGGGGGCGGCGGCGGGCACTGGGTGAGAGCAAGAATCGCGCCGTCTCGGATACCGTTCTGCGCCAACGTGGTCGACGCATCCAACGCCGACGCACCCGGGGCGGCGAGTCGGTAGCGTCTCGGCTCGACGCCATCGAAATCACCGACACCGTGACCGCGCAGGATGTCGACGATTGAGGGGATCAGGGTGCCCACTGGGGTCGTGGCGGGCAGGGCTAGATCGACAACGGCGGCACCGGCATGGACCGACACTCGCCGCAGCCCGAAATCGGATGCAGGCAACGTGAACCCTTCGGTCGGATGGTCGTTACCGTAGCCAGCTTTCGCTCTCGCGGTATTCGGCTCTCCACAGGTGAGTTGCGGCGAAACCCCGTGCTCCTTACCGTCGTCGAACTGCTGGGAGGGCTGGATGACTGAAGGTTTTATTCCGGTGATGCGGGAGCCGTCGGCGGTGACCGCGACCACCGACGTCCTCATCGAGGCGCCGCCCCGCACGCCGCCGCCGGGAACGGCGGGCTTACCGGCGGTCCTATTACCGGCAGTGATGTCGGTGGCCACGATGGGCGTTACGGCGGCGGCCTTCTTCACTGGGTCACCCATTGCCCGCAACCCCATGTACCTGGCATTCCCCATGATGTCTCTGTGCTCACTGGCGCTGACGGTGGCCGGGGCGCGCGGCTGGCGGCGCGGCGCCGACATCGACACCGCCCGGGCTGATTACCTGGGGTACCTGGTCGCGCTTCGCGAGAGAGTAACTGAAATGGCTGCGGCGCAGCGTGTTTCATTGATCCGGACTCATCCCGACCCGGAGACGCTGTGGACGCTGATCGGCGGCCCGCGGATGTGGGAGCGGCGTGCGTCCGAATCCGACTTCGGCGTCGTCCGCGTCGGCATCGGGACCCAGCCGACGTCCGCCCGCCTGGTGTGCCCGGAAATGCCGCACGACGAGATGTCTGATCCGGTCACGGCGACCGCCCTACATCGCTTCGTCAATACCCATTCGGTGCTCACGGACGCGCCCGTGACGGTCGACGTGCTTGGCACAGGCACGATGACGATCGACGGCGACGCGACCTTGGCGCGCGGACTGCTTCGCGCCATGACGTGTCAACTGGCCGTGCTGCACGCCCCGGATCAGTTGGCCATCGTGGGCGCCGTCTGCGACGCCAATCGAGGCCATTGGGAGTGGTTGAAATGGTTGCCGCACAATCAGCATCCGGCCGCCGCCGACGCGGTCGGATCCGCACGCATGATCTACCACGACGCGGCCGACGCGCAGCGTGCGCTCGCCGGGCTGGGGCTGCCTCACGTGGTGGTGATCGCGGACCTGGACGGACGGGTTGACGAGATCGCGGGTACTACCGTCTTGGGAGTCGGGACCGCCTGCCGCGGAGGGCGGTTGACGATCAGCGGCGGGGGTGAAGCTCGTGCGTTGCCCTGTCCCGACGTGCTGAGTCCCGAGGAGGCGCTCACATGTGCCCGCCAGTTGGCGATGTACCGTGCGGGTCCGGCCGGGCCGCGGGACGGCGCGGGTCTCGACCTGACCGTGGAGTGGCGTCGGCAAGACCGTCGGCGGCGACTCCGCGTTCCCCTTGGAACCACGATCGAGGGCGCGGCCGTCGAGTTGGATATCAAGGAGCCCGCGGAAAACGGCATGGGTCCCCACGGCCTCTGCGTGGGCGCCACCGGGTCGGGCAAGTCGGAGCTGCTGCGCGCCATCGCTTTGGGCATGATGGCGCGGAACTCCCCGGCGGTGCTGAACATGCTTCTCATCGACTTCAAGGGCGGGGCAACGTTTCTCGAGTTTGCGCGAGCGCCGCACGTGGCCGCGGTCATCACGAACCTCGCCGAGGAAGCGCCGCTGGTGTGTCGAATGCGTGACGCGCTGGCCGGTGAGATCGACCGTCGGCAACGGCTCTTGCGTGCAGCCGGTTGCGCCGGCATCAAAGCGTACGAGCTCGCGCGGGATGCCGGCGGCGACTTGCCAGCGTTGCCCACGTTGTTCATCATCGTCGACGAATTTTCCGAATTGCTCAGCCAGCATCCCGATTTCGCCGACATGTTCGTGGCCATCGGGCGGCTCGGGCGGTCGCTGGGTATGCATCTGCTGCTGGCGAGCCAGCGGCTCGAGGAGGCGCGGTTGCGGGGCCTGGAAGCCCACCTCTCCTACCGGATCTGCCTGAAGACCCTGTCGGTCAGCGACTCACGAGCGGTGCTGGGGACTTCCGATGGATATGAATTGCCCAACACGCCGGGCGCGGGTTTCCTGCGCTCGGCGGGCGGTGAGCTGATCCGCTTCCAGGCCGCTTTCGTTTCGGGCACGCTGAACGCCGAGACGCCCCCGCACATGCGGGTCCCGGAGGCGCGCGCGGTTCGGGTATTCAGCGCCTGCCCCGTCGGTGCGGTCACCCCGGGCGGCCAGTCGGACGATCTGCCGACTCGTACCGTCCTGCAAGTGGTCCTCGACAGGATGTCGGGCCACGGACCGCCGGCGCACCAAGTTTGGCTGCCGCCCCTGGATGCCGCGCCGCCATTGGACACCCTGCTCCGCGACGCCGCGTGCGCACCTGACCGTCTGAGTGTGCCCATCGGCATTGTCGACCGGCCATTCGAGCAGTCCCGGACGCCGCTTGTCGTCGACTTGTCGGGTACCGCCGGCAATGTGGCGGTCGTCGGAGCCCCGCAGTCGGGCAAGTCGACGGCGCTGCGCACACTCATCACGGCCCTGGCCGCCACCCATGATCCCGTTCGGGTGCAGTTCTACTGCCTGGACTTCGGCGGCGGCTCGCTGGCGTCGGTGCGCGACTTGCCGCACGTGGGCGCGGTCGCCGGCCGCAACGAGCCGGAGCTGGTCCGGCGCATGGTCGCCGAGATGGAATCCATCGTGCGGTCGCGGGAGGCCGATCGGGCCGGGCAGCTGGCGGGCGGTGACCGGTTCGCCGACGTGTTCTTGGTCGTGGACGGCTGGGCGAGTCTGCGTCAGGACTTCGACGGGCTGGAGGGATCGATCATTAGTCTTGCCGCCCAGGGGCTTTCGTCCGGTATGCACGTCGTGCTGTCGGCGTCGCGCTGGGCCGACATCCGGCCTTCGCTGAGGGATCAGATCGGCACTCGCATCGAATTGCGGCTGGGCGACCCCGCTGACTCCGAACTCGACCGCAAGCGCGCCCGGCTGGTACCCCACGATCGACCCGGCCGCGGCCTGTCCGGCGACGGCTTGCACATGGTGATCGCCCTGCCCGCTGGCCCACCCGGTGATGTGGCTCGCAATCACCGATCGGTGGCGCCGCCGATACCGATGCTCCCCGTGCAGGTGGACCTCGACGAGCTCGTGCAGCGGGCCGGTGCCGCACTCCGCACCGGCATCCTGCTCGGTCTCGGCGAACGCCGATTGCTCCCGGTACCAGTCGATTTCGAGGAACATTCGCACCTGCTGGTGCTCGGAGACATCGGGTGTGGAAAGACGTCCACGCTACGAACGCTGTGCCGCGAGATCGTTCGGACCAACACCGCCGCGCAAGCGCAACTGCTGATCGTCGACTTCCGCCGCGCGCTACTGGATGCCGTCCCATCGGCGCATCTGGGTGGCTATGCGGCGGGGCCGGCTGCGCTTGAAGCGTTGCTGCAGGAGCTGCTTCACGTGTTGCGGCGACGGCTGCCACCGGCGGACGCCACCCCAGCTCAGCTGCGAACCGGGTCATGGTGGGCCGGGCCGCACCTTTACGTCGTAGTCGACGACTACGACCTGGTTACCGCCGGGCCGAATAACCCCCTGGGAGCGATTCTCGAATACCTGTTCCAGGCAAGGGATCTCGGCCTGCATCTGATCGTTGCGCGGCGCGGTGGCGGGGCCGAGCGCGCCATGTTCGAGCCACTGCTCGCGGGACTTCGTGACCTCGGCTGCCTGGCCCTGATGATGAGCGGGCGACCCACCGAGGTCGCGGTCTTCGGTGCCGGCCGGCCCAAGCCGATGCCACCGGGCCGCGGCATCCTCGTCACCCGCGGGGGCGACGAACACGTTGTGCAGGTTGCCTGGAGCCCGCCCCCGTGAGGTCGGCCCCGGCCGCGCACCGCGCGATCATCGAAACCGGCCCGGCAACCATCCGTCGATTGTGTTGTGACGCAACCGAGGTAGCGGATGACGACGACGCGTCGGAGGTCGGCGAAGAGGCGTTGAACGCGATAGACGACCGGGTAGCCCTCGTCGGCGGCCGCCCGGTCGGCGTCGGGTCGCTGTGGTGCGCCGCGCTGCGGCGTCTGATGTGCACGGCCCCGGAAGCGCACAAAGCGGCGCTCCTTGTGCATCCCTCGTGGTGGTCACAGACGCGTGTCGGCGTCGTGATCGCGGCTGCGAGGACGCTGACCGACGACGTCCTGACGCGGCCGCGGTCATGGCTGCTGATGCAGGCGACCGATGCCGAGCCCGATTCCGCCGCGGTGGTGGAGGTCTCCGAGCGGTTGGTGGTGATCACGGGCGCGGAAGTCGCCGCCATACCCCGCGGGGCGGCAGCGGACCCAGTTGCCGAGAAGGTCGCCGCGATCGTCGCCGGCATGGGCGCCGCCGTCGTGGTGATCGACGGATCGACCACGATCGCCGGCGGGCCGCAGCTGGCGGCGTTGATCGCGCAGGCAGTCCGCGGCGTCGGCGCAGAGGTCATGCCCGTCGGCGACTTTCGGTTGTCCCGTCTCGTCGGGTCGCTTCTCGCGCCGCCTGAGAAGCGGCCCGAACCGCGCATCGACGCCGGTGCCAGGCGTCGGCGACCAGGTCGGCGGACGCTGAGCGGGCTAGCGGCCGCCATCGTCCTGGCCGCGGCCGCGCCGGCCCTCGTCCCCGTGCGCCGGGACGTGGCGCCGTCCCGCGTACCGATCCAATCGGTCCCCGGGAAGTTTCTGGTAGAGGGCCGGGTGGCGCTGACGGTTCCCGCCGATTGGCCCGCGCAGCGGGTGGTCACCGGGCCGGGCTCGGCGCGCGTGCAGGTCACGTCGCCCGTCGATCCGGAGGTGGCGTTGCACGTCACGCAATCACCGGTGGTGGGCGAGACGCTGAGTCACACCGCTGAGCGGCTGAAGCGAGCCATCGACGCCGAGCCGGTCGGGGTCTTTGTCGACTTCAATCCCTCGGGAAGCAGTGCCGGCCGGCCGGCGGTGACGTACCGCGAAGTCCGTGCCGGCCATCAAGTGCGGTGGACGATATTGCTGGACGGCCCCGTGCGGATCAGCGTCGGGTGTCAGAGCCGGCCCGGCGACGAGAACGCGGTCCACGACGCGTGCGAGCAGGCGGTGCGGTCCGCCCACGCGATCGGATGACCTGGAAAAGTCGGGTGGAACCAAAACCGCGGCGGCCGGGTCGAATTTGGTATGGGTACGACAAATACGCTGAGCACCGACTTCGATCTCATGCGCTCGGTGGCGGACACGACGGACGCGCGTAACGAAGAGATCCGGGCGATGCTGCAGACGTTCATCGGGCGGATGAGCAGCGTGCCGCCCTCGGTGTGGGGCGGGGCCGCCGCCGCGCGGTTCCGAGATGTCCTGGATCGCTGGAACGCCGAGTCGATGCGGCTCTACGGCGTCCTGCACACCATCGCCCAAACCATTCGACAGAACGAGGCCATCCTGCGGGAGGCGGGTCAGGCCCACGCCCACCGCATCGCCGCCACGGGCGGAAACCTATGACCGGCGGACACATGGACCCGGTGTTCGCGTACAACTTCGGCGAAATCGAATACTCCGTTCGCCAGGAGATCCACGCCACCTCGGCCCGTTTGAACGGGGCGCTGGAGGAGCTCAGATCGCAGATCGCCCCGCTGCAGGAACTGTGGACCCGGGAAGCGGGGGCGGCCTACCTGGTCGAGCAGTTGAAATGGCAGCAGGCGGCGACTGCCCTCAATCAGATACTGGTCGATCTCGGGACCGCGGTGCGCGACGGCGCGGAAGAGGTCGCGAGCGCCGACCGACGCGCCGCCGGCGTCTGGACACGCTAAAAGCCAACCAGCCCCTGTGTGGTCCCGGCGGAGGAGAGCCGCCGGGACCACACAGTCGTTTTGACCTGCAGGGACGCGCATCGGTAAGCTGCTCGGTTGGCGTGCGGTACGCCGGGGCCTCGGGTCAATGTCGGTCGCCGAGAACCCTTCCTTTTGGACCCACCGCCAGCGCCTGACCGGCACCCGGCTCGACCCGGGATCCACATCCTCTACAAGAGGCTCGAGAAGAAAAGGTAAGCGCTGTGCCCACCTATGCCCCGAAGGCCGGTGACACCACGCGTGCGTGGTACGTCATCGACGCCACGGACGTGGTGCTTGGCCGCCTTGCCGTCGCGGCGGCCAACCTGCTGCGCGGCAAGCACAAGCCGACGTTCGCCCCCAATGTCGACGGCGGTGACTTCGTCATCGTCGTCAACGCCGACAAGGTCGCGATCAGCGGCGACAAACTGGACCACAAGCTCGCTTACCGCCACTCGGGATATCCCGGCGGCCTGCGCAGCCGCACGATCGGCGAGCTGATGGAAAAGCACCCGACCCGCGTCGTCGAGAAGGCCATCGTCGGCATGCTGCCCAAGAACAAGCTCAGTCGCCAGATCCAGCGCAAGCTGCGCGTCTACGCCGGCCCGGAGCATCCACACGCCGCTCAGCAGCCGGTTCCCTACGAGATCAAGCAGGTGGCCCAGTGACCGAGACGACCGAGGCTGTAGAGACCACGGAGGCCCCGGCGGGAAGGGCGGACGATTCGTTCGTCTTCGAGCGACCCATCCAGACCGTCGGTCGCCGCAAAGAGGCCGTGGTACGGGTGCGCCTGGTGCCCGGGACCGGCAAATTCGACCTGAACGGCCGCAGCCTCGAAGACTACTTCCCGAACAAGGTGCACCAGCAGCTCATCAAGGCCCCGCTGGTGACCGTCGACCGGGTGGCAAGCTTCGACATCTTCGCGCACCTCAACGGCGGCGGCCCGTCGGGCCAAGCGGGAGCGTTGCGCCTGGGCATCGCCCGGGCACTGATCCTGGCCTTCCCGGACGACCGGCCCGCGCTGAAGAAGGCCGGCTTCCTCACCCGTGATCCGCGTGCGACCGAGCGCAAGAAGTACGGCCTGAAGAAGGCCCGCAAGGCGCCGCAGTACAGCAAGCGCTGATCCGCGATTACTTCCCGGCCCGTATCGGTGCATCTTCTGCACCGTCTGCGGCGTGTCGACGCGCGAAAACGCCTGGTTTGGGTCACAAAAGAACGGGCACGTTAGGTCAACGACCGTCACTGTGAGAGGTTTGTCCGCATGGGTCGACTATTCGGCACCGACGGAGTTCGCGGGATCGCCAATCGGGAACTGACCGCGGAGCTGGCGGTGGCGCTGGGCGCCGGGGCGGCGCGGCGCTTGGCGGCCTCCGGCGCACCCGGCCGGCGAGTCGCCGTCATCGGTCGCGATCCGCGGGCCAGCGGCGAAATGCTGGAGTCCGCGGTCATCGCGGGTGTGACCAGCGAGGGTATCGACGCGCTGCGGGTCGGGGTGCTGCCGACCCCGGCGGTGGCGTACCTCACCGGCGCCTATGACGCCGACTTCGGCGTGATGATCTCGGCATCGCACAACCCGATGCCCGACAACGGCATCAAGATCTTCGGCCCCGGCGGGCACAAACTGGACGACGACACCGAAGATCAGATCGAGCAACTGGTCCTCGACGTCTCCCGGGGGCCCGGTTCGCGTCCCGTCGGCGCCGCGATCGGCCGCCGCGTCGACGCCGTGGATGCGGAGGACCGTTACCTGCGCCACCTGAGCAAGGCCAGCACGCTGCGGCTCGACGGTCTTACCGTGGTCGTCGACTGCGCGCACGGCGCGGCCTCGTCGGTGGCTCCGCGCGCCTATCGCGCCGCCGGGGCGCGGGTGATCGCCATCAACGCCGATCCCAATGGGCTCAACATCAACGACGGCTGCGGCTCGACACACCTGGACTCGCTGCGGTCGGCGGTTCTCGCCCACCGCGCCGACCTGGGTCTGGCACATGACGGGGACGCCGACCGCTGCCTGGCCATCGACGCTCAGGGGCAACTCGTCGACGGCGACGCGATCATGGTCCTGCTCGCACTGGCGATGCAAGAGGCCGGCGAACTGGCTTCCGACACGCTGGTCACCACCGTGATGAGCAACCTTGGGCTGCACCTGGCGATGCGCAAGGCCGGGATCACCGTGCGCACCACCGGTGTCGGCGACCGCTACGTGCTGGAGGAGTTGCGGGCCGGCGAATACAGCCTCGGCGGCGAGCAATCCGGCCACATCGTGATGCCCGCTCTGGGGTCCACCGGAGACGGCATCGTCACCGGGCTGCGAGTGATGACACGCATGGTGCAGACCGGCTCGTCACTGGCCGCCCTCGCCTCGCCGATGCGAGCTTTGCCGCAGGTGCTGATCAACGTCAAGGTCGCCGACAAGGACACCGCCGCCGCAGCACCGGCCGTGCAGACCGCGGTTGAGCAGGCCGAGGCCGAATTGGGCGACACCGGTCGAATTCTGTTGCGCCCCTCGGGAACCGAACCGATGATCCGCGTCATGGTGGAGGCACCCGAGGAAGGCGTCGCGCAGCGGGTCGCCACCCGGCTCGCCGAAGCGGTGCGCGCGCCGCGCTGATCCCGCGGCGGGGGAACCCCGACGCGCCGCCGGGCGTCGGACTAGGCATGAGATTCGATAGCTCCGGGGTACAACGGGTCGCTGATCAAATGAGCGCCGCCGCCGCACTCATCGACGGCGCGGCGCGTAATGATTTGGCCGCGTTGACGTTCGGCGGGGCAGCCGCCGGCCGGGCGCATGTCGAGCGCGGAGAAGCGCTGCGCGTCGAGCTGGAGCGACTGACGGCCCAGGTGCGTCGGTGGTCGCGGACGGCCGACGAGATCGCCATCGCGCTGCGGGCCGGCGCCGACCGTTACGCCGGGGCCGACATGTATGCCGCGGCGCGGATCGCCTGATCGTGGCCGATCGGTTTGACGTCGCCGAGCGCCTCGCCGAGGGGAGCCCGGCCGTCGAGCACACCGAGACATACGTGCGGGCTTGCCATGCGCTCGGCTACGAACATCCAGACTTGACGACGCACCCTTCGCGGCTCCGTGATTGGTACGACAGCGAAGAGGGCCTCGATCTCCGTTCATTGGATAGCGACTGCGCGCACCTGCGGGCAGCGGGCGCGGCGGTCATGGAAGCGTGGCGGATCCAGCGTGCGCAGATCGCCGAGCTGGCCGCGGCGTGGACGGGCCCCGGCGGCGACTCCGCCGTCAGGTTCCTGCAACGTCATTGCGACGCCGCATATGCCGTCGCCACCGAGGTGCGCGCCGCGGCTCAGCGGTGCGAGTCGCTGCGCGACAACCTGTGGTATCTGGTCGATTCCAAGGTCGCGACGGCCATCGCCATCGACGATCGCACGCGGGCTCAGCGGCCGACGTGGTTGGCCGCCGCTGCCGCGGTCACCACCGGGGCGGGGGAGCGCACGACCGCCGAAGAGGTGGTCCGTCAGCAGATAACGCCCTACGTGGACAACGAGATTCGCGATGACTGGCTGAACGCGATGCGTTCGACGGAGGCCGGGGTGGGGACGTCCTTCGACATGGTCACCGACCGGATGGCCGCGGCGCCCGCGGCGTGTTTCGAAGTTCCCGACGATCTCGGACCTGGCTATCGGCCGTCGCCCGCGCCGAGCGTCCCGACAGCCGCGGCGTCGGTCACGCCCATGTATCCCGGTGTGCCCGTGGATCCGGCCCCCGCCGCCGTGACGGCCGCACCGCCAACCCCGGCGCCCGCACCGCCACCCGTGGCGCCCGCACCGCCACCCGTGGCGCCCGCGCCGGCCGCTTTCCCCGCGAGCCCGCTGCCGGAGTTGGGGACGGCGCTGGGCGATGCTCCGTCCATGGCCGCGGGGGATTCTGGCGGCGGAGCGGGCGGTCTCGGCGGGCTGGCCAGCCGGATCGTCGACGCCGTGGGTTCGCTGCTCGGTTCGGTGGCCGATGAGGCCGATCCCAGCAATGCCGCCGACGAGGATCCCTTCCACGATGGCGACGTCGCGAACAAGGCCGATGAGCCGAACAAGGCCGATGAGCCGGAAAAGGCCCCGGAAAAGGCCCCGGAGGTCGACAAGCCGGACGATAAGCCAAAGGAGGGGGCACCCGCCGACGAAGCACAACCGGTCGACACTCCGGCGCCGGCTACGGACGCCCCGGCGCCCGCTGCGGACGCTCCACCGGCCCAGCCGCCGCCGGCCCCGATTGACGCGCCCGCGCCGGTACCCAAGACGCCGTGCGAAATCGCCGCGGACCAGCTTCCCCAGGCGGGCGGGTGACGGCTCAGGCGGGCCGCATCTGCAGGACGTCTTCGACAAAGCGCATGGATTCGCCGGCGTCGGTCGCCAGGGGGCTGACCAACAGCGTCGTCACACCCGCATCGGCGAAGGCGGCCAACCTTTCGGCGACGTACCCGCGGGGGCCGACCAGCGATATCCCGTGTACCAGTTCGTCGGGCACCAACGCGGCGGCCTCGGCCTTACTGCCCGACAAATACAGCTCCTGGATGCGGTCCGCTACCGAGCCGTACCCGTAGCGGGTGGCGAGGTTGTGGTAGAAGTTGCGGCCCTTGGCGCCCATGCCGCCAATGTAGAGGGCCACGTTCGGCTTCACCCACGCCAGCCGCTCGGAGATGTTGTCCCCGATGGCAACCGAGGCATGCACCATGATGTCGAGCGGCCCAAGCGCCGGGTCCCGCTTTGCGGTGCCGGCCGCCAACGCCTCGCCCCACACCAGATGGGCTTTCTCCGGAAGGTAGAAGACGGGCTGCCAGCCCTCGGCGATCTCGGCTGTTAGCTCGACGTTTTTCGGCCCCAGCGCCGCGATCATGATCGGAATCCGTTCGCGCACAGGGCGATTGATCATTTTGAGCGGCTTCCCCAAACCCATTCCGCGGTCCGCGGGCAACGGGATCTGATAGTGCTTGCCCGTGAATTGCACCGGCTCACGGCGCCACACCTGGCGGCAGATCTGCACGATCTCGCGGGTGCGGCCGACCGGCGCGTCGAACTCGACGCCGTGAAAGCCCTCGATCACCTGCGGTCCGGAGGTCCCGATCCCCAGACGAAATCGCCCGTCGGACACGAAGTCCAGACCCGCGGCGGTCATCGCCAGCAGCGACGGCGTGCGGATGTACATGGGGAAAACGCCGGAGGCCAATTCGACGGTGTGGGTTTTGGCGGCCAGATACCCGAGCTGGCTGACCGCGTCGAACGAATACGCCTCGGCGACAACGGCGACGTCGATGCCGACGTTCTCGAGTGCGACGACGCGGTCCACGGCTTCGTGAAACCCGCCCGAATAATCCAGAGCGATCCCGATTCGCACCCACGACAGATACCACGACGACGGGCGCAAGCGGCGGCCGGCGCGTCACTTGAGCAGCGCGGCGATCTTCTCCTCCAGCGCGACCGGCGGGGCCTCAAAGTCCACCCGGTCCGTCCCCGGCAGCTTCGCGTCGGGCTCGGCGAAGTCGCGATACCGCTTGTCGCCGCCCAGCGTATAGAGCAGGTAGCCCGTCAGCAGCGCCCGAACCCTGCGCTGGGTGCGTCGGTCCGGGCCGGACAGCCCGAAAACCTTGGTGAATCGCCGGCCCTCGACCAGCCCCCCGGCTTCGGCTTTGCGGACGATCCGCAGTGTGGCCGTGTCCCAAACGGCGGTAAGCGCCAGCGCGTTGGAGTTCAGCGACGTCGAATCACCGGGGGCGGCCAAGATCAAGCCGGGGACCTTGCACGTCGCCGCCGGCTGCTCGGCGGGCGGAGTCGTGACCGAGGGGAAGAGGGCCGCCGCCGCCGCGGGTTTGTCCGGCATGCCCGCCGCGGCGAACACGGCGGCCGAGCCGCCGAAACCGTGGCCGACCACGCCGAGCTTGGCGGGATGGACGCTAATGTTGCCGGCACCGAGGCGGACGCCCGCCACGATGTCGAGGGCGGTGCCGAGGTCGAACGCAAAGTTCAGCACCGAAGGGGCGAGGCCCCGTTGGGTGTCGGGAGCCCCCGCCACGATCCCCCACGACGCCAGATGTTCCAACAGCCCCGAGTAGCGGACGGCACCCGTGAGCCAATCGTGACCGAAAGCCACGGCGGGCAGGTTGAGCCCGGCTTCGGGTGTATACACCACCCCCGGCAAACCGGCAAAGGCCAGGTCACCACGCAAAACTCGATGCGGTCCACGGCGGCTGACGGCTGCGACGAGCTTGCGGATGCGGGCCACCCGTCGACGTTAGCGCATCCGGTTTGTCAGGCCGTGACCTCGATGAGGCCCACACGCCACAGCAGCGCGTACACCTGCCGCAGCGGAATGCTCAGCAAACGAGCTGCGGCGTCGGACAACGGGTCGCCCCCGGCACCGATCGGCCTCGGCCGTGGCGCGGGCGGCGGTGTCGCCACATCGTCGTGCCGAACGGCGGTCATGATTTCCTCCCGGAAGACGTAACGCGCGCGGGCAACCGCAGAAGCGACGCTCTTTTGTAGGGAATATCCTGGCGTATTCGGTGATTTACATATGCGTTTGCGAGGCCCGCGAATAGCTGCACGCCGAAACCCACGGCAGAGCATCCCAGTGCGCTTACCGAACGGCTCGAATCGCGCCATTGCCGGCTATCGAATGAAACTGACGGCAAAAGGGTGGTTGCGTTGTGGTGTAGCCGCGCTCGAACCCGATGAACACGTGGTATCGCAGAGCTGTCCGGTCGTCGGGGTGGTGCCGACCTGTGCGCGGTTGTGATCGTCCGAGGGGCCGTCTTCCTGCGAACGACCCTCCGCATCGACGTTGTCGACTTCGCAGTTCGCATGTCTCCCCCGCGGTTTGCCAGTTATAGCCAATGCAAATTCTAAATGTGGCTGCTGCTGGGGCCGTGAAGCAACTTGAAACGCCGGAAATACAACAGGTGAAAACACATTGTGTTTAATGAATATCGTATGAATCGGAATGGGTCGCGCAGCCACCCGCCCGAACCGGGCTCAAACGCAGCTGCCCAGGTCAGTAGTGCTTGACGGGTGCGCGGCGGCGACTGCACTACCCTGGTCAGAATGTGCGGAATCGTCGGCTACGTCGGGCGCCGTCCGGCCTGCGGGGTCGTCATGGACGCGCTGCGCCGTATGGAGTACCGCGGCTACGACTCGTCCGGAATCGCGCTGGTAGACGGCAGTGGTCCCGTCGGCAAACTCACCGTCCGACGTCGAGCCGGCCGACTGGCCAACCTGGAGCACGCGGTGGCCGGCATGGCTGCATCTTGCGAGGCGTCCCTGGCCGGGACCACCGGTCTGGGCCACACCCGCTGGGCCACCCACGGTCGGCCCACCGACCGCAACGCGCACCCGCACCGCGACGCCGCCGGCAAGATCGCCGTCGTCCACAACGGCATCATCGAGAACTTCTCGGTCCTGCGCCACGAGCTCGAGGCGGCCGGCGTGGAGTTCGCCAGTGACACCGACACCGAGGTCGCGGTGCACCTGGTGGCGCGGGCATACCGCCACGGCGAGACCGCGGGCGACTTCGCGGCCTCGGTGCTGGCGGTGCTGCGCCGGCTCGAGGGCCACTTCACGCTTGTGTTCGCCAACGCCGACGAGCCGGGCACCATCATCGCGGCTCGCCGCTCGACACCCCTGGTGCTCGGGATCGGCGATCGCGAGATGTTCGTCGGCTCCGACGTGGCGGCGTTCATCGAGCACACCCGTGACGCCGTCGAGTTCGGCCAGGACCAGGCGGTGGTGATCACCGCCGACGGCTACAAGATCACCGACTTCGACGGCAATGACGATGCCGCGAACGCTCGCCGCTTCCACATCGACTGGGACCTGGCCGCCGCCGAGAAGGGCGGCTACGAGTACTTCATGCTCAAGGAGATCGCCGAGCAGCCCACCGCGGTGGCCGACACCCTGCTGGGGCACTTCGTTAACGGCCGGATCGTCCTCGACGAACAGCGGCTGTCCGATCAGGAGCTGCGCGAGGTCGACAAGGTCTTCGTGGTCGCCTGCGGCACCGCGTACCACTCCGGGCTGCTGGCGAAGTACGCGATCGAGCACTGGACCCGCCTGCCGGTT
>NZ_JAFBAT010000117.1 GCF_019247615.1 Mycobacterium sp.
GGGCCGGCAGCGTTACAGGAGCAGTCTGCACATGGAATCGATGTCAATTGATCCGGCCGCGGCCGTCGTCGGATCCGAGTTGGTCGCTGTTGCGAGCCGCGCGCTGGGCGCGGGCGGCACGGCGCTGCCCGTGTTGACAGGCTTGGCGCCGGCGGGTGCCGAAGAGGTTTCGCTGCAGGCGGCACTGGCTTTTGCGGCCGAAGCCGAGGCGATGCTGGCCTTGAACGCCGCCGCCCAGGAGGAACTCGCCCGGGCGGGCCTGGCCGTGACGGAAATTGCCCGGATGTATGCGCAAGTCGATGGCGAGGCAGCCGCCAGCTTGGCCGCCGGCGGCACCCGTTTTGTCAACCAGGCGTTCGCGACCGGCACCGGGGCAATTGCCGCCGGCGGGCTGACACGCGCTGAGACGTTGCCCGGTGCGGCCGGCTCGGCTGCCCGTACGCCGTTGCTGGCCAACCTGATCGGCGGCGTCGCGGCCGCCAACCCGTCGACCGCGGCGGCCCCTGCCGGCATGACGCCCGCCGCCGCGACCCCTGCTACCGTCGCGACCGCCGCGTCAACGGTGTTGGGGGCGGGCGCGGCCCCGCTGGGCTCGATCGGTCAGTTCACGTCGGCGGGCGGCGCCGCGGGACCGGCGACGGCGGCGACCGCCGCTCCGGGGCTCGCGTCCTCGGCCAACGACGATCGAAACGAGAAGGATCGGGACGCCCCCGCGGACGAACAACCGGGCGAGCGCCCGGTGTAACCGGAGACGGCCGGTGCGCCGGATTTACAGGCCGGGTTGATCTTCGATGATGCCGAGCCATATCTGCGCCACGTCGATGGCCACCTTCTCGCTGATGAAGGCGTGCTGAGTGCCGGTGTAGATGTCCCGAAAGGCGCGCTCCAGGCGGGTGCCCTCGCGGATCGAGCTGGTCCCCGCAACCAGATGGGCCCATTCGGCGCAGCCTCGGGCCGTGTCCGTGGCGTACACGGCCGCCACCCGCATGTCGGCGCGCAAGGCCGGCGTCAGCTCTTCACCCGCGGCAATGGCGGCCTCGGCAGCGGTGAACGCGTCGAGCACCAGGAGGCGGGCGGCGCGCCAGGCCGCCCGGTGGTGCGCCAGCCCCTTCTGGAAGGTCGGGCGGCTTGCCAGCGAAGCCATGTCGCTCATCCGGAACTTCGTCGCGGCCAGCTCCTGCACGTCGTCGAGCATGCTCTTGGCCACGCCCAGGGCCCACGACGCGTGACCCGCGGCCGTGACGGGCATCAGGCCCATGCGCGTGGCCGGCGACTCGCCGCGGTACGGCCGTCGGACGAACAGCTCGAAGGTACGGCTGGACGGCACGAACACGTCCTGGGCGCTGTAATCGTAGGACCCGGTTCCCTTGAGCCCTTGGACAAACCAGCCATCGTTGAAGCAGATCTGATCGCGTGGCACCACCGCTACCCGCATCTCCGGGAAACCTTCGCTGACCCAGCGCATCTCGCCGTTGTCCATCGGAAGAAATCCGGCCGCGATGTATTGCGAGTGGCCGATGCCGGAGCCGAAGTTCCACGCGCCGTTCACCAGATAACCGCCGTCCGTGGCGGCTCCCTGCCCGTTGGGAAAGAACTGGCCACCCAATGTCACGTGGTTGTCGTTCGCGGTGAACACCTCCGCGAAACCCTCGTCGGGCAGGTATGCGGCGGCGGCGAAGGACGAAGGGAGATTGGCGATCCCGATCCACCCGAAAGAGCCGTCCTGCCAAGCCATTTCGATCCACGTTTCGATCATCTCGGCAAACGACGGCTCCAGGCCGCCGGCTGCCGTGGGATTGAACGCCGACATCAACCCACTTGCCCACATCTCGTCGACAATGGCGGAGGTGAGCGTGCGAATCCGTTCCGATTCGGGCGCTTGGGCGCGCACCAGGTCTCGCATTCCGCGAGCCAGGGAAACCACCCGGTCCTCCGTGTCGGCCATCGACGTCATCTGAACGATCCGATCATCGGTCAAGCGTGCCAGATGGCCGCTTGCGCAACTACCGGTTGCTGAATTATGGACGGATTGGTCATCCCCTTACCGTGGGTCTGTGCGGTGGATCGTCGACGGAATGAACGTGATCGGGAGCCGGCCCGACGGGTGGTGGAAGGACCGCGACGGCGCCATGGCTGCGCTGGTGGAGAGACTTGACAGCTGGGCGTCGACCCAAGAAGTCGAGGTGACCGTGGTGTTCGAACGGCCCCCGTCAAGCGCGATCCGCTCGTCGGTGATCGAGGTGGCGAGTGCGCCCAAGCCAGGCGCGAATTCGGCCGATGACGAGATCGTGCGCATGATCGGGGCCGACCCACGACCGGCCGAAATTCGCGTGGTGACATCGGACAAAGCCCTCGCCAGCCGGATCACGAGCCTGGGAGCATCCGTCTACTCCGCGGCCGGCTTCCGTGACCTGATCGACCCGCGCGCCTGACACGCCCGCCGTCAGCCCTGGCTCGGCCGGCTCCTGACGTCAAATGTGACCTGCTCGCCGTCAACTTTGGTGATGCGCATGTGCGCCGTGTAGGGCTTGCCCTCCGGTCCGGTGAAATGGCAGTCGAATTCCTGACCGACCTTGGCTTCCACGCCCGAGGGGCAGTTCACGTCGGTGGGACGAAAGCCCGTCTGGCCAGAGACCACGTCGACCACGGATTGCGCCGCCCCCTCGGGCTTGACCGTGGACTTGCTGCTGCAGGCGGTAACGACGAACAACGGCACCAGCATGGCCGCTCCGAAGCCGACTGCCACGGAGCCCGAGGACCCACGCGAGGGAATCACCCGACCGCCGCCAGCGCCGCGTCGTAGTCGGGCTCCTGCGCGATCTCCGGCACCAGTTCCGCATAAGCGACGTTCCCGTCGGCATCGATGACGACGACGGCGCGCGCGAGCAGCCCGGCCATGGGCCCGTCGACAAGGCTGACGCCGTAGTCCTCGCCGAAGGTGTCACGGAACGACGACGCCGTCTTGACGTTTTCGATGCCCTCCGCGCCGCAGAAGCGCGCGAGCGCGAACGGCAGATCATTTGACACGCACAACACGGACGCACCGCCCGCGGCGGCCCGCTCGTTAAAGGTCCGCACGCTGGTCGCGCACACCGGCGTGTCGATGGACGGAAAGATGTTCAGCACCAAGGACTTACCGCTGAACTGGTCGTTGGTGACCGCACCCAGATCGGTGCCGGTCAGATTGAACGCCGGGGCCGGCGATCCGACGGCAGGAAGCTCGCCGACGGTGTTGATCGGGTTTCCGCGCAAGGTTATTTGTGCCATGGAAGGACAGTCTGCCAAGGCCCGAATCAACGCCTTAGGCCAGGTCCGCATGTCCTAAATGGTGGGGTCCGCGGCCTAGACGACATCACTGGTCTCGTCAACACTGATGTCATGGCCCGCAAGGTGGTGATCGTCGGCTTTCCCGGCGTGCAAGCGCTGGATGTGGTGGGTCCCCACGATGTGTTCTCTGGTGCGTCGCTGCTGACCGACGGCGGCTACGAGGTCGGAATGGCGTCGGTCGAGGGCCGACCGGTGACCACCGCGACCGGCCTGTCATTTCTGCCGGCGCCACTGCCCGACCCGGGCGAGTCGATCGACACCGTAGTGCTCCCCGGCGGCGGCGGCGTCGACGCCGCCCGAGCCGACGCGGACCTGGTCAGCTGGATCAAGGCGGTCACCGGAACGGCCCGCCGCGTCGTCACCGTCTGCACGGGAGCATTTCTCGCCGCCGAGGCCGGCCTGCTGGACGGCTGCAGGGTAACCACGCACTGGGCCTTCGCCCGTCGACTGGCGGGCGAATTCCCTTCCCTCGACGTCGATCCCGACCCGATTTTCGTTCGCAGCTCGAACACGGTATGGACGGCCGCCGGTGTCACCGCGGGAATCGACCTTGCGCTCTCACTGGTCGAGGATGACCACGGCACCGAGGTCGCGCAGACCGTCGCCCGCTGGCTCGTGCTGTATCTGCGCCGCCCCGGCGGCCAGACACAGTTCGCAGCGCCGGTGTGGATGCCACGTGCAAAGCGCACCCCCATCCGTGAGGTGCAGGACGCCATCGAGGCCCAACCGGGAGGCCCGCACAGCATCGGCGAATTGGCCCGCCGAGTGGCGATGAGCCCGCGCCATTTCACGCGCGTGTTTACCGACGAGGTCGGTGAGGCGCCCGGCCACTACGTTGAACGCATTCGCACCGAAGCCGCGCGCCGGCAATTGGAGGAGACCGACGACACCGTCGTCGCGATCGCCGCCCGATGCGGCTTCGGCAGCGCGGAAACCATGCGGCGCAAC
>NZ_JAFBAT010000188.1 GCF_019247615.1 Mycobacterium sp.
GGCGACCGCGGGCGTCGACAGATGGCGCGAGACGCTCATGCAGCTGGAATCGGTGAGCCTGGGCCGGCGGGACTTGGGGGTGGCGTTCAGTTGGTCGCTGTTCAACTGGATCGCCGACATCGCCTGCCTCGGCTTCGCCGCGTACGCGGCCGGCGATCACGCGTCGGTGGCCGGCTTGACGGTCGCCTATGCGGCTGCCCGCGCGGTGGGCACGATTCCGCTGATGCCGGGCGGACTGTTGGTCGTCGAGGCGGTCCTGGTGCCCGGCCTGGTCTCGAGCGGCATGTCGTTGCCCAGCGCCATCTCGGCCATGCTGATCTACCGGCTGATCAGCTGGTTACTCATCGCGGCGATCGGCTGGGTGGTGTTCTTCTTCATGTTTCGCACGGAGAACACCGCCGACTCGGACGACGAGCCGATCACCGGTCCCCTGCCTGTCATGCACCACCCGAGCGACCCCAGCGAGACGGCCCTGCAGGGGCCCGTGCCGCCACCCGAACGGAATCCGGAACCCTACGGCTAGCGTCCGACCGGCCGCTATCCGACGCTGTTCTGTCGCGGCGCGCCGCCCGCCGGTCCGCTCTGTGCCGGAGCGCCACCCACCGTCACTCCAGGCAGCAGTCCGCCCGGAACGCCGCCGGACGGCGCGGTCGCCGGTGCGCCGCCCAGGGGTGAGGCGCCCGCGGGGTTGCCCGGCAGGCCGGGAAGCCCCCCGGCCGCGCCCTGCGCCTGCTGCATGATGCCCATCGCCTGCGCGGGCGAGATCGGCAGCTTGCACTGCATCGAAAGGTTGGTCAACGGCTGGGCAATCGTCGTCATGTCACCGGCGACTTTGGGATTGGCCTCGAAGTACGACTTGAGCCCCGTCAACGACTGCGGTCCCGCCTGCTGCTGCAGCATCGTGGTCAGCGTCTGATTGGTTTCGGGATGCGAGTCCAAGTAATCGCCCATGGACTTGGCAACCGAGCCGATGGTCCGGGCGACTTCACTTGCCGCGCACGGGTCGTTGGCACCGGTGGCCGGCGGCCCGGCCAGCACCGCGAGGGCCGCGCCTGGCACCGCGGTCGCGAGCAGGCCTGCGAAGAGTCTGCGGCGCCGGGGCGTGGTGGCTGTGGTCATGGTCGCTCCTGAGTCTGCGAAGCTGGTGCCGAGTCCGGACACCTCGCAATGGAGGCCGAAAGCGGCGCGTGTTGGCTGTCTTGGCAGCAAGGCCCGAAGGAATTCGCCTTCGAATTCGCCTCCGGGTTCGTCCCCGAATCACCGAAGCCCCCCGCGGCCATCCGCCATCCTGCCATCCCAAGCCTGGTTATCGCGAAGCCCGTCTTCCCCTGTGGGCCCCTTTATTGGCCCCTGTGTGGGCAGTGTGAGGAACACCGCACTTGATCACCGGTTCGCAACGACTTGATCACCGGTTCACAACGACCGGGGGGCGCCTTCGCAACTTCGGTGTCCGCGCAGCTCAGGATGCCGACAACCCGACATAATCCACACGCCGCTGCGGTATTCTCGCCTGCACGCGCTGCGCGAGTAACCCGGGGAGTAAGAAATCCAGCAGTTCATGATGCGCCTGAGCGGCAGCCTGCGTAAGTACCGCTGGTTGGTCTTCACAGGCTGGTTGCTGGCATTGGTGCCGGCGGTCTACCTCGCGATGACGCAGTCCGGAAATCTCACGGGCGGCGGTTTCGAAGTCGCCGGCTCACAGTCGCTGGCGGTCCACGATCAAATCGAGGAGCTCTACCACGACGAGGGCGCATCCTCGCTGGCGCTGGTGGCGGCTCCCCGCCCAGATGCCAGCTACCAGGACATGAACGATGCGGTCGCCCAGCTGAGGCGCGTCGCAAGCGAGTTCCCCGGCGTGACGGAGGCACCCAATCCCGCCCAGCGGCCCCCCCAACCGGACCGCCCGTATGTGGTGTCCCTGCGGCTGGACGCCCGCAACGCGGGCACTAGCGACGTCGCCAAGCAGCTGCGGGAAAAGGTTGGTGTCAGGGGCGATCAGTCCGGCCAGACCGCCGACGGCAGGGTGCGGCTGTACGTCATCGGACAGGGCGCGCTGAGCGCCGCCGCAGCGGCCAACACGAAGCACGACATCGCGGCTGCCGAACGGTGGAACCTGCCGATCATCTTGATCGTCTTGCTTGCGGTGTTCGGTTCGCTGGCGGCCGCGGCGATCCCGCTCGCCCTCGGTGTCTGCACGGTCGTGGTCACCATGGGCCTGGTCTACCTGCTGTCGGCGTATACCACCATGTCGGTTTTCGTGACCTCGACCGTGTCGATGTTCGGAATCGCGCTTGCGGTCGACTACTCGCTGTTCATCTTGATGCGTTTCCGCGAGGAACTACGCGCCGGCCGCCAACCCACCGAAGCCGTGGATGCCGCGATGGCCACATCGGGCCTGGCGGTGGTGCTGTCGGGGATGACCGTCGTCGCCTCGCTCACCGGGATCTACCTGATCAACACCCCGGCGCTGAAGTCGATGGCCACGGGCGCGATCCTGGCCGTAGCGGTGGCGATGCTGACGTCGGCCACCCTGACACCGGCGGTCCTGGCGACCTTCGGCCGTGCGGCCGCCAAGAGGTGGGCCCTGCTGCGCTGGTCCCGGCGGCCGGAAAGCACGCAGTCCAGGTTCTGGAACCGATGGGTGGGATGGGTGATGCGCCGGCCGTGGCTGTCGGCGGTCGCTGCGGCGCTGGTGCTGCTCGTCATGGCCCTTCCGACGGCGTCGATGGTCCTGGGCAACAGCCTCTTGCGGCAGTTCGACTCCTCGCACGAGATCCGAGCCGGGGTGGCCGCTGCGGCCCAAGCCCTCGGACCCGGAGCGCTCGGTCCGGTCCGGGTGCTGATCACCTTTCCCGACGGCGACGCGGCGTCCGCCGAGCACGGCCAGGCGATCGCCGCGATCCGTAACCGGATGACGCAGGCCCCCAACATCGTGTCCGTGTCGGCGCCGCAAATCGCCGAAGACGACAGCAGCGCGTTGCTGTCCGCGGTGTTATCGGTCGATCCGGAGGACATGCGTGCCCGTGACACAGTCAGCTGGATGCGAGCGCAGCTACCCGCGGTCCCAGACCTGGGAGCCGCGCGCGTCGACGTGGGCGGCCCGACGGCGCTGATCAAGGATTTCGATGACCGGGTATCGGCGACCGAGCCCCTGGTGCTGGCGTTCGTGGCAGTGATCGCGTTCGTGATGCTGCTGATATCGATTCACTCGGTGTTCTTGGCGCTCAAGGGCGTACTGATGACCTTGCTGTCGGTCGCGGCCGCCTACGGCAGCCTGGTGATGGTCTTTCAGTGGGGCTGGCTGCAGGGTCTCGGCTTCGCGCACATCAACTCGATCGACAGCACCGTTCCCCCGCTGGTGCTCGCGATGACGTTCGGGTTGTCGATGGATTACGAGATCTTCCTGCTCACCCGCATCCGGGAACGCTTCCTGCACTCGGGGAACACCCGCGATGCGGTGGCATACGGGGTGAGCACGAGCGCCCGCACCATCACCAGCGCTGCGCTGATCATGATCGCGGTGTTCATCGGTTTCGCCTTCGCCGGCATGCCGCTGGTCGCCGAGATCGGGGTGGCCTGTGCCGTGGCCATCGCGGTGGATGCCACGGTGGTGCGGCTGGTGCTCGTTCCCGCGTTGATGGCGATGTTCGCCCAGTGGAACTGGTGGCTGCCCCGCTGGCTGCGTCGAGTGCTGCCCTCGGTCGACTTCGAGAGGCCGCTGCCCGAGGTAGACCTCGGTGACGTCGTCGTCATCCCCGACGACATCTCGGCGCTGGCGGCGCCCAGCGCCGACCTGCGAATGGTGCTCAAATCGGCGGCGAAGCTGAAGCACCTGGCACCCGACGCCATCTGCGTGGCCGACCCGCTCGCGTTCACCGGCTGCCAGCGCAATAGCCACAAACCGCGGGGCCTCGGCCCCGGTCAGATCCCCCACCAGGTCGACATCAGCGACGCCAAGCCCACCAACGGGGCCACCAATGGGCACAGCAAAGGCCTTTCCGGGGGTCATTCGGGGGGTCATTCAGGCGCAAAGAAGCTGGTGGGCGGCCTGACGTCGCGCAACGGCGCGGCCCGCGCGATTTCTGGGGCGGACCGGCCCGTTCACCCGGTCACGCTGTGGCGCGGGCGGCTGTCGGTGGCCATCGACGCGCTGCAGGCGGACCCCGACGACTGCGAACCGCCGAGGTTCGAACGGCGCAGCCCGGTGGAAACCACCAATGTGCAACTCCCCACCGGCGACCGCCTGCTGGTGCCGACAGGTGCGGAAGCGCTGCGCCTGAAGGGCTACCTGATCATGTGCCGTAACAGTCGACGCGATTACGCCGACTTTGCTGACATGGTCGAAACGGTAGAGCCCGAGACCGCCGCGGCAGTGCTGGGCGCAATGGACAGGTATTACTGTTGTCAAGCACCCAGGCGGCAATGGATCGCCACGCAGTTGGTCCGCCGGCTCGCGGATCCGCATCCTTCGGATCTCAGTGACGATGAGTGGCAGGAACCCGCCGCCAAGGCGGACTGGGACGAGGTCAGGCAGCGCTGCCTTTCGGTGGCCGTGGCAATGCTGGAGGAGGCGAGGTGACGTTGGCATCCGAACGGCGCCCCGCACCGCCCCCCCGGCGGCCCGAGGCCGACCCGCGCGGCCCCGGCGGTGGATCCGGCCAATCATCTCAACAGTCACCCGAACAGCCGGTGGAGTTCTGGTCGACCTCGGCCATCCGTGCGGCGCTGCAAGGCGGCGACATCGACGCTTGGAAGCGCATCGCGGCCGCGCTGAAGCGCGACCCGTACGGGCGCACCGCCCGCCAGGTCGAAGAGGTGCTCGGCGACACCCGGCCCTATGGCATCGCCAAGGCCCTACTGGAGGTGGTGGAGCGCGCCCGCAGCCACCTGGAGGCCAATGAGCGGGCGGAGGTGGCCCGCCATGTGCGCCTGCTGATCGACCGGTCCGGCCTGGACCAGCACGAGTTCGCCTCCCGCATCGGGGTGGCGTCGGAGGAATTGACCGCCTACATCGACGGCACCACCAGCCCGTCGGCCTCGCTTATGATCCGGATGCGTCGGCTGTCGGACCGCTTCGTCAAGGTGAAGTCCCCGCGTTCGACCCAAACCGACGGGCCCGTCAACGGGAATTGATCGGGACCACGTCGGAGACGAGCCAGGTGCCGCCGTGCTTGGTCAGCGTCACGCGCAGCGCGGGCGCCGCCTGACTCGACGGCTGGCCCGGCGAGGTCTGGGTTACCCGCAGGATCACCGCCACACTTGCCGCCGAGGGCCCGAGCGCCTCGACGCCGGCCGACAACGTCGCCGCCTGCGCCGTGATGTTGTGTTGGGCCAGTTCCGTGCTGGACTTCTTGTACTGCTCCTTGAACGCGTCCGCATGTTCCGGCACCATCATCGCGGTCGCCCGGTCGATAGAGCTGGTCGGCGCGCCGGGAGTGAAGGACGCCATCGCCTCGGCCAAGCCCGTGGCGGTCTGGACCACCTCGCGGGAATCCTTCTTGAAGTCCCGGTCGGCCCTCGACCAATGCAGGTATCCGGTCAGGACGGCCGCCGACAGGGCCGCCGCGCACAGGAAAACAACGGCCAACCGCAGCCCCGGCGCGTCGTCGTCGGTGCCCACGCTGACCGCGTCGCGGCGCAGCAGCCAGAAATTGACGCCCACACCCTCGACGATCAGCAACACCAGCGCCGTGCACGCCGAGACCCACCACAGAGGCCATCCCAGGACGACTCCGATGGCCAGCAGCGCGATGAGCGCGCCCACCGGGGCGGCGATATCGAAGGCGAGCAGCCGCCACATGTTTCTCATCGGATCGATTCCAGCCCGGAGATCATCAGCTTGCCGTCCACGTCGGAGACGTTCAGACGCAGGTTCCAATGCACCGTCTGCGGTTTGGCGCCGACGTTCTCGCTGACCGACGTCGCGACCAGCATCACCGAATCCGTCCGGCTGGCGAAGGCGGGCAGCTTGGTGGTCACCACCGGCCGGGACACTCCCGGCTGGGTGTCCAGGTCGCGATGCACCGCTTCGATCGCCACCGCCTCGATTCGGCCCGCGCTCTGCGACTGCAGCTTCTGCACGACCTGACGGTAGGGCTGCATGGCCGCATCGAAGTCCGCGTTGAGCTCCCCCACCGTTCCGTCGTGCAGCTTCTGCAGGCTGGAATCGACGTTGCCGCTGTTCATGTTGATCAGCACGCCCGTCCAGTCGGCGGCGGTCTGCATGACCCGAGTCAGGTAAATGCGTTCGCTCAGCTCGTCGCGGTGCGCCGACCAGATGAGGACGCCGAGCACGACCGCCGCGACCGACAGCGCGCCCAAAACGGTCGACGCGATCCCGTAGCCGGAAAACGTCGGGGCGCCCTTGGATTCGGGTTTAGATTCGGGTTCGGAAGTGTCCGGCGCCGCCTCTTCTTTGGCGTCGGCGGATTCGGCGGGTTCTTCCTCGGTAGCTGGCTCGGTCGGCTCGCCGTCGGGCATGGGCCGATCGTTGCACCCAAAAGAAGATGGAAGGATGGCGGGGTGACGTATGCGGCCATTCGCTCGGGCATCGACCTGAGCCATGTCGATCCGGACGCCCGCCCCCAGGACGACCTCTTCGGGCACGTCAACGGCCGCTGGCTGACCGAGCACCGGATACCCGCTGACCGCGCGACCGACGGCGCCTTCCGCCAGCTGTTCGACCGGGCCGAAGAGCAGGTGCGCGACCTGATCGTCGAAGCGAGCGAGCAGGCCCGCGCGGCGGCATCGGCGAACACCGACGCGCAACGCATCGGCGATCTGTACGCCAGCTTCCTCGACGAGGAGGCCGTGGAGCGCAGGGGCCTGCAACCACTGCACGACGAGTTGCGCGTCATCGAGGACGCGGCCGACCCGACGGCGCTGGCCTGCGCGGTGGGCGCTCTGCAACGCACCGGAGCGGGCGGCGGCGTGGCGATGTATGTCGACACCGACGCCAAGGATTCGACCCGCTACCTGGTGCACGTCAACCAGTCGGGCATCGGGCTGCCCGACGAATCGTATTTCCGCGACGAGCAGCACGCGGCCGTGCTGGCCGCGTATCCGGGACACATCGCGCGGATGTTCGGCCTCGTCTTCGGTGGAGACCCCGACACGCACGCCCAGACCGCGGACCGCATCGTCGCGCTGGAGGGCAAACTCGCCGCCGCGCACTGGGATGTCGTCAGACGCCGCGATGCGGAACTCACCTACAACCTGCGCACCTTCGCGGAGCTGCAGAACGAAGCGGGCGGATTCGACTGGGCGGCCTGGGTGGCCGCGCTCGGCGGCACACCGGAATCTCTTGCGGAAATCATTGTGCGCCAACCCGATTACCTGACCGCGTTCGCGGAGCTCTGGCGCACTGAGGATTTCGAGGACTGGAAGAGCTGGGCACGTTGGCGGGTGATCCGCGCGCGCGCCCAGTGGCTGACCGCGGACCTCGTTGCCGCGGACTTCGAGTTCTATGGTCGCCTGCTGACCGGCGCCGAGCAGCTCCGGGAACGCTGGAAGCGGGCGGTCTCCCTGGTGGAGAACCTGATGGGTGACGCCGTCGGGAAGCTTTATGTGCAAAGGCATTTCCCGCCCGACGCCAAGGCCCGGATCGACATCTTGGTGGACAACCTGCGGGCGGCCTACCGCCTGTCCATCAGCGAGCTGGACTGGATGACACCGCAGACCCGTGAGCGCGCGCTGGCCAAGCTGGAGAAGTTCACTGCCAAGGTCGGGTACCCGACGAAGTGGCGCGACTACTCCAAGCTGGTGATCGACAGAAACGACCTCTACGGCAACTTTCAGCGTGGATATGCGGTCAACCACGATCGCGAGCTGGCCAAGCTCGGTGGCCCCGTCGACCGCGACGAATGGTTCATGACCCCCCAGACCGTCAACGCGTACTACAACCCAGGGATGAACGAAATCGTTTTCCCCGCAGCGATTTTGCAGCCACCGTTCTTCGACGCCGAAGCCGATGACGCCGCCAACTACGGTGGCATCGGCGCGGTGATCGGACACGAGATCGGGCACGGCTTCGACGATCAGGGCGCCAAATACGACGGCGACGGCAACCTGGTCGACTGGTGGACCGAGGATGACCGCCGGGAGTTCGGCTTGCGCACCAAGGCGCTCATCGAGCAGTACGGCGCCTACACGCCCCGGGGACTCGACGGCACATACCGCGTCAACGGCGCGTTCACCGTCGGGGAGAACATCGGCGACCTGGGCGGGTTGTCCATCGCGCTGCTGGCCTACCAGCTGTCGCTGAACGGACGGCCCGCTCCGGTCATCGACGGACTCACCGGCGTCCAGCGCGTGTTTTACGGCTGGGCGCAGGTATGGCGAACCAAATCGCGTGTGGCGGAAGCGATCCGGCGCTTGGCGGTGGACCCCCATTCACCGCCGGAGTTCCGCTGTAACGGAGTCGTGCGCAACGTGGATGCGTTCTACGACGCCTTCGGGGTGGCCGAGGGCGACGCGCTCTACCTGGAGCCCGGGCGCAGGGTCAGGATCTGGAACTAGGCGCCGGCCCGATCAATGTGTCGCCGGTGAGAGGCCGTAGCGCCGCACCACTTCGTCGAACCATTCGGGGGCGCCCTATGTCAGACCGTACTTCTTCGCGAGCTCAGCGAAGTCTGCTGATTCGTGGAGGGGCGCCCCGGTGTCTGCCATAACCGTTCCAGAGGTCAGCAGCTCACTCAGCTCGCGGAAGTAGTTTTCGAAACCAGTTCCGGCACGACCTCGTTGTCGTCTGACCGAAAACCGATCTGGCCGGCCAGCACATGGGAGTGCTCGTCCTCGTGCGCATGCCGATGTGCCGCCGTGATCGTGCCCACGGCGAACGGATGCTCGACAATCGATACCAGCCCGCCGGTTGTTCGGCTGGTGAGCCGCGCCATCGGTCATGGCATGTTTCGAAATCCTCTCCGAGTTGGGCATTGCGTTCGGGGGGCCTAGTCGCCATCGGCAATCGCTACGACCATTTTGCCCCGGACGCGGCGCGCGGGATCGAATGCCGACGGCGCCTCCGCAAGTGAACACACCGCCCCGACAATCGGGCGCAAGCGACCGTCGCGAAGTCGTTGTTCGAGGGCAACAAGCCCCGCCCGGTCCGGCTCGACAACAAAGAAGACGCCGAAGACTTCGGCCGCTCCTGCGACATCCAACAGCGCCCGGCTGGGTGTCAGCGACAGCATTTCGTCGATAGCATCCGCCGATACCGTGCTGGTCGCCGGCAGCGACAACGTGCCGGCGCGCGCGATCGACCCCGAACTCGTCGCGGCCGTTAAATCGATGGCGGGTCGCACGCGGCGCCTGGGGTCCATCTGCACGGGGTCTTTCATCCTCGCGCAGGCCGGCCTGCTCAGCGGCCGGCGCGCCACCACGCACTGGCGAGACACCCGGTTGCTTGCCCGAGCCTTCCCCGACATCATCGTTGAGCCCGACGCGATTTTCGTTCGGGACGGCGACGTCTTCACGTCGGCGGGGGTGCCATCGGGCATCGATCTCGCCCTTGCCCTGGTCGAGCAGGACTACGGCGCCGAGCTGGTCCGCGACGTGGCACGCTGGCTGGTTGTCTATCTCAAACGCGCTGGCGGGCAATCACAATTCTCGGCACTGGTTGAGGCCAATCCACCACCGCAGTCCGCGCTCCGGGCGGTCATCGCGGCGATAGCAGCCGACCCCGGCGCGGACCACCGCGTGCGATCCCTTGCCGCGCGGGCCTCACTCAGTACGCGCCAGTTGACCCGGCTCTTCCGATCCGAGCTCGGAATGACTCCCGCCGACTACGTGCAAATGGTCCGGATCGATGCCGCCCGCGCCGCGCTCGACGCCGGCCGGACCGTCACCGACACCGCGCACCTCGCGGGGTTTGGCAGCACCGAAACCCTTCGGCGGACATTCGTCGAACACCTTGGCGTGTCACCGAAGGCCTACCGAGACAGGTTCGGCCCGCGATCCGGAGCTGATTCAACCCCCTGCTGGGCACAATTCGATGCGCGCCGGCACGTGCTTGTGCCATGGCGTGCCGGCGTAGCGGTCCCGCCACCCAGTGGAGGTGAGCGTGTTCGGTGCGACGCCGGGAACGACGGTCCGCCCGTCGTCGTCGATGTAGTCGAGCCCGAAACCGTTGGGCAGCGACGCGTGCCCGGGAAGCATGGTCTCGCTGACCTCGATCGTCGCCTCGGCGTGGCCGGCCGCTGTGCTGACGCGGGCCCGGCTTCCGTCGGCGAGCCCGAGGGCCTGGGCGTCTTCGACACTGACCCGCAGCGCCCCGTCGGCATCGCGTTTGCGCCAGGACGGGTCGCGGAAGATGTCGTTGGCGGTGTACGCGCGCCGCTCGCCCACCGACAGCACGATGGGAAACTCCGGCGTCGTCAGGCGCGGCGGTGCGACAGCCAAAGCACTTAATTCGTCCAGCATTTCGGGGATTTCCAGCGCTATCTTGTGATCGCTGTGGCTGATCAGCGAGAAGTCGTCCTCGTAGTTGTGCACCGTGAACGTGACGCCCGACGGGCTTTCGAGGATCGCGTCGAACAGCGCGTTACCGTCGGCGTGGCCGGCGCGCCGGACGGCGTCGGGGTAGGTCATCGCCGTCTTTTGGGCGAGCCCCCATAGCGCGGCCGCGCCCGCCAAACCGTCTGGGAGCGTCGGTCCGAGGGTTTCGTAGAGCACGTAGGGGAGCAACTTCGCCACCGTCGGGTTGCCGGCCACCGCGCCGAGGAACGCCTCGGTGTACGCCTGGCGCCCGCGCTGCGCGGCCTCCCGCAGGGGCCGCAGATCGGCGTCGTCGACGACGCCGAGGGCACGCACCAGTCGTGCCCAGATCTCCGGCTCGGGCAGTGTGCCGGGCAACGGTGCCAGCAGCGGTCGGCGCAGCTGAAAACCGTTGCGCGGGAACTCGAAATTGAAGAACGTGGCCTCCGGCTTCTCGAATTGGGAGGCCGCGGGCAGCACATAGTGCGCAAGCCTGGCGGTCTCGGTCATCGCGACGTCGACGACCACCATCAGCTCCAGCGACCGGAACGCCGCCGTGCACCTGGCCGAATCGGCCAGCGAATGCGCGGGGTTGCCGCTTTCGACGATCATCGCCCGGAACCGGTCCGGGTGGTCGGTCAGGATCTCCTCGGGCACGGCGTTGGCCGGAATCAGCCCGGCGATGATGGGGGCGCGGGTGACGGGCGTGCGCCCGGAGACGGTGCTGAACAGCGAAGCCAGCGACGAATGCAGGTGCTGGCCACCCATTTTCGCGAAGTTGCCGGTGAGGATCCACAGCAGCTTGTTCAGATAGGAGCAGAGCGTGCTGTTGGGTGCCTGCTGAATGCCGAGGTCTTCGAACACGGCAACGCTGGCCGCGGTGCCGACGCGTCGCGCCGCGGCCCGCAGGAGCTCTTCGTCCACACCACAGCGTTGCGCGTAGTT
>NZ_JAFBAT010000247.1 GCF_019247615.1 Mycobacterium sp.
ATGTTTGATTCTCGTGCGCCGTGGGGTTACATTCAGTGCATGAGCGACAGCAGCGACACCCCATCAACCGGCTCATCCGCTGGTGCCGGAGGCCGGTTGCCCCCCGCGGATCCAACGCTGACGGAACGGCAACGCACCATTCTCAACGTCATCCGGGCATCGGTCTCCAGCCGCGGTTACCCGCCGAGCATCAGGGAAATCGGGGACGCGGTCGGATTGACATCGACCTCGTCGGTGGCTCACCAGCTGCGCACCTTGGAACGCAAGGGGTACCTGCGCCGCGACCCGAACCGACCGCGCGCCGTCGACGTCCGCGGGGCCGAGGAGACGGCGGCACCCGCCGTCCTCACCGACGTCGCCGGATCGGACGCCCTGCCCGAACCCACCTATGTCCCCGTCCTCGGGCGCATCGCGGCGGGTGGGCCGATCCTCGCCGAAGAAGCTGTCGAAGACGTCTTCCCGTTGCCGCGGGAGTTGGTCGGTGAGGGCACGCTGTTTTTGCTCAAGGTGGTGGGCGACTCGATGGTCGAGGCCGCGATATGCGACGGCGACTGGGTCGTCGTGCGCCAGCAACATGTCGCCGACAACGGCGACATCGTCGCCGCCATGATCGACGGCGAAGCCACCGTCAAGACGTTCAAACGCGCGGGCGGTCAGGTGTGGTTGATGCCGCACAACCCGGCGTTCGACCCCATTCCGGGTAACGATGCAACGGTGTTGGGCAAGGTCGTCACCGTGATACGCCGGATATAGCGGCCGGAGGTTAGGGAAAGGCTCGGCCGTAACGGCCTAGTCTGCTTTGATGAAGCCGTTTGCCTGCGCGACTTCTTCGCTGGACAGCCAAATTTCGGCGAGCGTGTCGTGGTAGAGCTCGCTACCTGGGGTGTAGTAGAGCCCGAATCGCGCACTGGCCTTGATCGGGTAACCGTCGGGCATTTGATAGGGATCGTCCAGCGGCAGGTGGATGGTCGGGCGCCCCGCGAGGGCCGGGTCCGGGCCGTCGTCCTCGATGTCGACCGCGGCGTGCCGCCCGGTTCTGGGCTCTGGGGTGACTGCGACGGCATCGGACACCGCGGCGTCTTCGTCGTCGGCCGCGGGGGCGGCATATGCAACATCCGGAGCGGCATGCGGGACCGCGATATCCGGATAACCGGCATCCGGTTCGGCGCTGTCCGGGGCGCCGGTACGGGCATAACCGGCATAAGCGGCGTAACCGGCATCCGGCGCGACATCCGGCGGGGTGCGCGGGACCGCGACGTCCGGGAAGCCGGCATCGGGATAGCCCTCGTCCTCGTAGGCGGTGTCGGCGTAGTCGGCCTCCGGGTAACCGGCCTCCCGGTAGCCAGCCTCCCCGGGGGCCTCCGAGTAGCCGGCCTCGGCCAGCACGGCCTCCCAGACGACGGGGATGGAATCGGTGTCGACCGCGTCGGGGTTCTCCTCTTCATACCCGATCGGATCCGTGAAATAGTTTGGCGCGTCGTGGGATTCGGGCGAGACTTCGCCGCCGTGCTCCTCTTCTGACTCGGCATTCTGGGCCGGCCCGGCATCGTGCGGTCGCCCGTTCTCGGGCGGGTGCAGATCACGAAACGAGAGGTGCTCGGTGGCGAGATCGTCGTCGAGGTGGTCCCAGTGCTCATCGACGCCAGCGCCGTAGCCGGCATCCACGTCGTGCTCCGACCGGCCCGCAAGGGTGGCGCGGCGAGAGCGACGCCGACGCCATCCCACCGCCAACAGCGCCGCCAGTACGAGCAACACCAATACCGGAATAGCGGCCAGCAGCCACCACCACTGCCAGGCGAACTTCTTGCCATGAGCGGGCATCGCCGAGGTACTCGGCTGGTTCTGGCCCGGTATCTGCAGACCCGACAACAGGGGAGCCAGGTTCGCCGGATCGGTCGTGAACGCGTTCTTTGCCCGGTTCCAGGAAATCTTGCCGCCGGTGAACTGCTGGGAAACGACGTCGCCGTCCACGGCCTGATCGCCCACCGGGGCACCCAGTTTGCCGACGGGACCGCGGAGCTTGTCCCAGGCGGCCTTCATCGCGCCACGGACCACGAACGCCCCGTGATCCGGGGTCCAGAAGATCACCGGCTTGTCGGCCGCCGAGAACGTGGCAATCCGGCTGGAAGGCGACAGCCCGCCGTCGGACTCGTTGGCGGTGGGAAAGCCGAGGTCGCTGCCGACCGGCCCGCCCAGCGACTCGTATTTGGCCAGGATGTCGCTCTCGACAGCGTTCGCACCCGTGGCCGGGCTGTAGTAAACCTTGCCGCCGGCGAAGTTCTGGGCCATGCCGTCGCCGCCGATCGGATACGGCCCCCCCTGCTTGGCTCCCAGCGGACCGCCGGCGCCGCCGGCAGCACGCCAGGCCATGTTGATGGCCGCCGGCGGATCGATTTCCACCTGCAGGCCCTTCAACTGGTCGGCCAGGGCCGGCGGGGTGGTGGCGAACTCGTTGGTTTTCCGGTTCCAGGAAATCTGACCGCCGCTGAACTTCTGGGACGTGACATCTCCGTCGTAGGTTTCACCCGCGATCGGGGCAGCCAGGACGCCGCCGGAACTGCCGAGCTTGTCCCACGCGGTATTTATCGCGCCGCGCACCACGAAGGCGCCGTGTTCGGACGTCCAGAAGATCACGGGTTTGTCGCTGGCCGAGAAGGTCGCCACTCGGCTGTCCGGTCCCGCGAGGCCCGGAACCTCGTTGATGGTGGGGAACCCTAGATCGCTGCCGACCGGGCCGCCCAGCGACTCGTACTTGTCCAGGATCGGCCCGTAGACGAATCTGGCACCGGTATCGGGGGTGTAGAACATCTTGCCGCCGTCGAAGTCCAGGGCGAAGCCCGTGCCGGCGGGATAAACGTCGCCCTTCCTGGCGCCCAGCGGTGAACCGGCGCCGCCGGCCTTGTCCCAGGCGGCCATCATCGCGGCCTCGGCGTCGCCTATCGGGGACGCGCCCGCGGCGGGCGCCAGCAATGCGGCAGCAACCACGGTGGTCGCCACGCTGACCAGCGCGCGCCCTACCAGCCTGCGCATTCGACCTCTCTGCCCGGTCACCAAGCCTCCCAGCCGATGGATAGGCCCCTTTTACGACCCGCATTATCGCCAAGCTCGCATAACTTTGCCCCGGCAAACGAGAAATGCGAAGTCGATCCGGGAATTTTACGAAAACGGATACCGCGCCGATGTTGAAATGATGCCGGGCAGCGCCCCGGGGGTGTCCCGTTGGCGAGCCCGTCCGGACGCTCACCAGCGCCGCTCTGCACCGCCCGACGATATGTGGCCCGATATGTTGCCAGGCAGCCCACATACGAGAAACACATGCGCCGACGGTACGCGAATCGTTACGTGCTCGCCCAGCTACCCAACCAGGCGAGGGAATTTGGGCCATTCAGGGCGGCAGCACATTTCACCGTCGAGAAGACTAGACCCCGAGGCTGCGGCCGATGATCTCCTTCATGATCTCGGTCGTGCCGCCGTAAATCGTCTGCACCCGAGCGTCGAGAAAGGCTCGGGCGACGGGATATTCGCGCATGTAACCGTAGCCGCCGTGCAGCTGCAGACAGCGGTCGATCAACTGCACCTGCTTCTCGGTGGAGTACCACTTGGCCATCGCGGCCTGCTCGGCGGTCAGCTTCTCTTCGAGGTGCAGCCGGATGAATTCGTCGACCATGACGCGAACCACCGTGGCCTCCGTCGCAAGCTCAGCCAGCACGAAGCGGCTGTTTTGGAAACTGCCGATCGGCTTCCCAAAGGCCTTGCGCTCCTTGGTGTATTGCAGGGTTTCGTTCAGCACCGTCTCCATTGCGGCTGCCGCCATAATCGCGATCGAGATCCGCTCCTGCGGCAGGTTCTGCATGAGGTAGACGAACCCCATGCCCTCCTCACCGAGCAGGTTTTCGGCCGGCACATGCACGTCGGTGAACGACAATTCGGCGGTGTCCTGCGCCTCCAGTCCGATCTTGTCCAGATGGCGGCCGCGTTCGAAGCCCTTCATACCCCGTTCGACGACGAGCAGGGAGAAGCCCTGCGGACCCTTGTCGGGATCGGTTTGCGTGACCACGATCACCAGGTCCGAATTGATCCCGTTGGTGATGAAGGTTTTTGACCCGTTGAGCACGTAATGATCCCCTTGCTTGACCGCGCGGGTCTTGATGCCCTGCAGGTCGCTGCCGGTGCCCGGCTCGGTCATCGCGATGGCCGTGATCAACTCGCCGCTGCAGAACTTAGGCAGCCAGCGCTGCTTCTGCTCCTCGGTGGCCAACCGCAGCAGATACGGAGCGACCACGTCGTTCTGCAGGCCGAACCCGATCCCGCTGTAGCGCCCGGCGGTGGTCTCCTCGGTGACGATCGTGTTGTACCGGAAATCGGGGTTGCCGCCGCCGCCGTACTCCTCGGGGACCGCCATCCCGAGGAAGCCCTGCTTGCCGGCCTGCAGCCAGACTTCGCGGTCGACGATCTTGGCCTTCTCCCATTCGTCGTGGAAGGGCGCCACGTGCCGGTCGAGAAAGGCGCGGTACGACTCACGGAACAACTCGTGCTCGGGCTCGAAAAGAGTGCGCTGGTACTTGACGGCACCGCTCATGGGAAACCTCGCTGATCCGGGCGCGAATGGGACCTTCCGCCAACATATACCAACCAGCCGGTTGGTCGGCGGCTGGCGCGCGGATTGTGGTCGCGGCGCAGCACGCGGAAACTAGCGGGCGGAAAACTCGCGCAGGCTAGCGGCCAGCGCCCCCGGAACCAGGGCCCTGATCCGGGTGCCGTCGGCGCTGTGCTCCTGCTGCTGGACGCGGCCGCCGGCATGCAGGCGAGCCACCAGGTCACCCCGGTCGTACGGGATCACCACGTCCACGGCGGTGTCGTCGGGGACAGCCAGCTCGGCCATCCGCCGCCGCAGGGCCTCGACGCCCTCGCCAGTGCGTGCGGAGACGAATTCCGCCCCCGGCAGCGCATGGCGAAGCTTGGCTAGCATCAGATCGCTTGCGGCGTCCACCTTGTTGACCACCAGGAGTTCCGGCGGCGGATCGCCGTTATGGTCGGCAATCACTTCGGAGATCACCTGGCGGACGGCATTGATCTGGTTCAGCGGGTTGACGTCGGCGCCATCGACGACATGCACCAGCAGGTCGGCGTCGACGACTTCCTCGAGCGTGGAGCGGAACGCCTCGACCAGCTGGGTTGGCAGGTGGCGCACGAAGCCGACGGTGTCGGTGAGCACGAACGGCCGGCCCTCATCGAACTCCGCACGTCGCGTGGTGGGTTCCAGGGTGGCGAACAAGGCGTCCTGTACCAGCACGCCGGCTCCGGTCAGCGCGTTGAGCAGGCTGGACTTGCCGGCGTTCGTGTAGCCGACGATCGCGATCGACGGCATGTCGCTGTTCAGCCGGCGGCTGCGCCGGGTGTCGCGGGCCTGCTTCATGTGCTTGATCTCCCGGCGCAGCTTCGCCATCCGTTCGCGGATGCGACGCCGGTCGGTCTCGATCTTGGTCTCACCGGGCCCGCGCAGGCCCACTCCCCCGCCGCTGCCGCCGGCGCGGCCACCGGCCTGCCGCGACATCGATTCACCCCAGCCGCGCAGCCGCGGCAGCATGTACTCCATCTGGGCCAGCGACACCTGCGCCTTGCCCTCCCTGCTGGTGGCGTGCTGGGCGAAGATGTCCAGGATCAGCGCCGTGCGGTCGATGACTTTGACCTTCACGGCCTTCTCCAAGGCGGTCAGCTGCGCCGGCGAGAGCTCGCCGTCGCAGATGACGGTGTCGGCGCCGGTCGCCAGCACCACTTCACGCAGCTCCTGCGCCTTCCCCGAGCCGATATAGGTTGACGGGTCGGGCCGGTCGCGGCGCTGGATGAGGCCTTCGAGCACCTGTGAGCCCGCGGTCTCGGCCAGGGCCGCCAGCTCGGCCATGCTGGCCCGGTTGTCGGCCGCGCTGCCCTCGGTCCACACGCCCACCAGCACCACGCGCTCCAGCCGCAGCTGGCGGTACTCGACTTCGGAAACGTCGGCCAGTTCCGTGGACAGCCCCGCGACCCGGCGCAGCGCCGAGCGGTCTTCGAGGGCGAGCTCCCCGGTGCTCGGCGGCGCAAGGGACGATTCGTAATGGGGAATTTCGGGATATGTCATAGGCAATAAGCAATGATGCGCGGCGAGCCGGTGTCGCGCATCCGATTTAACGCTCCTGTCCGTGCCACCATTCCTCGCTGATCTCACCCCGGGCCACCAGCTCCGACGGCCCTCGCAGGTAGCTGGTCGCGTCGGTGATGGTGACGACGACGTCGCCGCCGGTCACCTGCACGGTGAGGGTTCCGGTGTCGGCACCGGCATAGGTCAGCGCGGCGACCGCCGCCGCGACGGTCCCGGTTCCGCACGAGCGGGTCTCACCCACTCCGCGTTCGTGGACGCGCATCCGGACCCATCCCCCGTCCGGTCCCCATGCCGGCGATGTGAGCACCTCCACGTTGACGCCGTCGGGAAACTGGGCGGTGTCGAACCGGACCGGCGCGGCCACGTCTAGGGCGGCGAGGCCCTCGATCCCCAGCTGCGGGTCTACGCATGCCAGATGCGGGTTGCCCACATCGACCCCGAAGCCGGCAAACCGCCGGCCGCCGACCACTGCCTCAAAAGCCGCTCCGCCACTGCCGAGCCGGTTCGCCTTACCCATGTCGACGGTGACGTCGGCGTTGGTCTCGCCGGTGCGATGCAGCGTCACCGGCCGCGGGCCGGCCAGTGATCCCACCACGAACTCGTCCCGCGACTCCAGACCCGCGGCCCGCAAGTAGTGCGCAAACACCCGCACCCCGTTGCCACACATCTGCGCGGTGGACCCGTCGGCGTTGCGGTAGTCCATGTACCAGTCGTGCGCGCCGACGCCGTCGGGCAGGCGCTCGAGCACGCCGGCCGTGACGGCCGCGCCCGCCCGGGTGATCCGCAGCACCCCGTCGGCGCCCAGCCCACGGCGCCGGTCGCACAGCGCGGCCACCCGGCCGGGCGTGAGCGCCAGTCGGGCTTCGAGGTCGGGCAGCAGCACAAAGTCGTTCTCGGTGCCGTGGCCCTTGGCGAAGATCACGTGCGCCACTCCTCCATGCCGGTCCCACGCCGGCTCCAAAACTTCCGAGCCCCAGTTCAGGGTACTTGCCGCCACGCTCGCAACGCGCCGTCGACGAGGCCGTCGCGGTCGGCGGAGTCGAGCCAACGAATCCGGTGATCACGACGGAACCACGACCGCTGTCGCCGCACGTAGCGTCGCGTGCCGAGGTATGTCTGCTCCCGCGCTGCGCGCAACGCGTCGGGTCCGCCCCCGGCGTCGAGGGCCGCCAACACCTGCGCGTAGCCCAGGGCCCGCGAGGCGGTGACGCCGTCCCGCAAGCCGTCGCCCAGCAGCGCGCGCACCTCGTCGACCAGGCCCTGGTCAAACATCGCGTCCGTACGCGCGGCCAATCTCTCATCGAGAATCGTGGTCTCGCAGTCCAATCCGACGATCGCGGTGTCCCAGCGGGGCGCACCGATGTGCGGCGCCGACGCGGCGTACGGCCGCCCGGTGAGCTCGACGACTTCCAGGGCGCGCACGGTGCGGCGGCCATCGGTGGGCAGGATCGCCGCGGCCGCCGCCGGGTCGCGGCGGGCCAGCTCGGCGTGCAACCGGCCCACCCCGACTTCTGCGAGCCGCTGCTCCCAGCGCGCCCGCACGGTAGGGTCGGTCACCGGAAACGACCAGTCGTCGAGCAGCGACTGGATGTAGAGCATCGAGCCACCGACTATCACCGGCACCGCGCCGCGGGCCGCAATCGCCTCGATATCCGCGGCCGCGGCCCGCTGATAGCGGGCGACGGTGGCGGTCTCGGTCACCTTGAGGACGTCGAGTTGATGGTGCGGGATGCCGCGGCGCGCTTCGGGGGGCAGTTTGGCGGTGCCGATGTCCATACCGCGATACAGCTGCATCGCGTCGGCGTTCACGACCTCGGCACTGAGCGTGCCGCCGAGCCGCTCGGCGACATCGAGGGCGAGTTGCGACTTGCCGGTGCCCGTAGGCCCGACGATCGCCAGTGGACGTCCGGTTCGTTTCACAGCTGCCAGGCGCCGACGAAATATCCCACGCCGTAGGGCCTTCCCCGGTAGAACTCTTTGGCGGATCGCGGCCCCGGCTCGGCCAGACCGGCCAACACCTGAAACGCGACACGCCCCGGGATCCGCGGTGGTAGCCGGGTCAGGGCGGCGATGTCGCCGTTCGCTAGCGCTTCGTCGAGGACCAGTTGCGCCTCCCCGTCGTCCGGGTGGTAGCCGCCGGGCGCGGCCGGTGTCAGCGTGTTGGCGCCGTCGGCCACGATCAATACGCCAGTCTGTTCGGTCTGTCGGTCGATCTCGGCGCGCAGCCGGCGGCCCAGGGCCAGCGCGGTGCTGACGTCATGATCACCGGAGTAGACGCGGACTTCGACGCAGGCCTCGGGTTGGGCCATGCCGCGGACCCAGGCGGCGAAGAGCACGCACAGCG
>NZ_JAFBAT010000245.1 GCF_019247615.1 Mycobacterium sp.
GCCGCCGGCCACCCTGGCGTCGGCCAGGTCGCGCTGGAGTTGCCACGCGGTGCGGTATTCGACGGTGCCGAGTTGGCGTACGTCGACTGGGGTCGTCTGCGACCGGATGGAACCCATGGTCGCGAGGTTACCCGGGGGATCGACACCGCCGGTTGGCGCGTCGCGGGTGCAGCGAGCGGGCCGCCAATCCGTCGATACCGGTTTGCCTGTTGTTGTCGCCGCTGGCTCCGTCGCGGGCGGCTGCCAATGTCAGCCCTTGCTAGGGGCCGCCGTTGCCGCCGTCGCCGCCCTGACCGAACGGGCTCCCGCCGGCTCCCTGGATGAGGGTTTCGCCGCCGCCACCGCCACCGCCGCCCCCGCCGGCGCCGGCTGTGCCGCCGGCACCTGGGGAGGTGGTGGGCGGCACCGGCTGCCCGCTGCCGTTCTGGCCAGCGGTGCCTGCGCCGCCGCCGTTACCGCCGGGGGCCATGGAATTAAGCCCGCCACCACTGGCGGACGTTGTTCCGCCGTTGCCGCCGGCGCCGCCGATACCACCGGCAATACCACCGCCGCCGCCTCCACCGCCGCCGCCGGCGGCGATGTCGCCGGCGGCATTGCCGCCGGCGTGGGCGCCACTGCCTGGCGCCCCTAGGCCGCCGCCCGTGCCGGCGCCATTTGCGCCGGCACCGCCGAACGGCGCGCCGTTGTTACCGACGGCGGCGGAGCCGCCGCTGCCGCCACCGCCGCCGGGGCCGCCGACCGTGCCGGCGGGGCCGCCGCCTTGACCGCCGCCGCCGCCGTTACCGAAGGCGAATTGGCTGGTGCCGATGTCCTGTACTGACGCGTTGCCGCCGCCGCCGCCGGCGCCGCCGGTGCCGCCGTGACCGCCGCCGGTGCTATTGCCACCTTGGCCGCCGCCGCCACCGCCACCGCCGGCGATGCCGCCGGGCGCGACCAGGGCGCCGACACCGCCGCCACCGCCGTTGCCGCCGTTGCCGCCGTTGAAGCCGTTGCCTCCGTTGCCGCCGTTGCCCCCGGCGTCGCCGGTGGCGCCGGGGGTGCTGGTGCTTCCGCCGCCACCGCCGCCGCCGCCGTTGCCGCCGTTGCCCATGATGCCCGCGGCGGCCGCGCTGCCGATGAATCCATGGCTGGTCCCAGCCAGGCCGGGGGCACCGCCGTTGCCGCCGTTGCCGCCGTTGCCGGCGCCGTTGGCGGCGCCGGCGTTGACGCCGGCACCGCCTAGGCCGCCCTGACCGCCGCTGCCGCCGGCACCGGCGTTGCCGTAGATCAGTCCGCCGCTACCGCCGTGCCCGCCGGTCCCGCCGGTCCCGCCCGCCGCGCCGTTGCCTCCGTTGACGCCCGCGACCCCCGCGGTGCCGGTGGTGCCGACCCCGCCGGGTCCGCCCTTGCCGCCGTTGCCGATCAAAAAGGCGCTACCGCCGGCACCGCCAGGCTGCCCGGGCGCGCCGGAAGCGCCCTTGCCGCCATTGCCGAAAAGCCACCCGCCGTCCCCACCGGCCTGCCCGGTACCGGGCTTTCCATTGAGGCCGGGGCCGAGTAGAGGACGCCCCGTCAGGTCCTTCACCGGCGTGAAGAACGCCAGGCTGGCCAGCTCCTGCATTATCCCCTGCGCCGGCGCGCCACCACTCTGCAGCGGCGCCAAGTTGGCGACCTCGGCGGCCGCATAGGCCAAGCCGCCGGAGCCCAACGCGGTGACGAACCGAGAATGAAAAGCCGCGGCTTGCGCGCCAAGTTGCTGGTAGGCCTGACCGTGCGAGGAAAACAGCGATGCGATTGCCGCCGACACCTCGTCCTCGGCGGCAGCCACGACGCCGGTAGTCGGGGCCGCCGCCGCCGCATTCGCGGCGGTGAGCGTCGAGCCGAGGTTGGACAGGTCCGTTGCCGCCGAAGCGACGAACTCGGGGGCTACCTGTAGATACGACATCGTTGTCCTCCGGCCAAAACGTCGACGGGTCCTTGTCGGACGAATATGACAACCGTTGAATAGCGTATGCCCACGCCGACCCGATGGTGCCGCGTTTCGGCAAACTTTTACCCGCCCTAGCTCAGCCCTAGCTCCGCACCGGTGACTAATCGTGGTCGAGACCGGCGGTGGCGTAGTCCAGCGCCTCGCCAATGGTGTTGTGGTGGAACTGGAAACCGGCGCGCTCGAGCGCGGACGGGATGGCGCGCTGGCCGATGAGCAGCCCCTCGTCGGCGAACTCGCCGAGGGCGGCCCGCACCGCGAAACTCGGCACGATGAACGGTGTGGGGCGGTTGATCGCGCGCCCGAACGCGGTGGTGAACTCGGCGTTGGTGACCGGCGCCGGGCCGGTCAGATTCACCGGACCGGACAGCGACGGTTCGGAGATTGCGAACAACAGTGCGCGCACTTCGTCCTCGAGGCTGATCCATGACATGTACTGCCGGCCGCTGCCCAGCCGGGCGCCGAGGCCCACGGTGAACAGCGGCCGTAACCGGCGCAGCACACCGCCCGAGCGCGCGAGCACCAGGCCGGTGCGGGCCAGCACCACCCGGGCGCCGGCGTATTGCGCCGGCAGCGTGGCGGCTTCCCAGTCCTCGCACAGCTGCGCCAGGAAACCCCTTCCGGCTCTGTCGCTTTCATCGACCACATGGTCTTTGGTGTTTCCGTAGTAACCGACCGCGCTGGCGTTTATGAAGGTGTCGACACCAGCCTCGGCTACGGCGTTGGCCAGCACCTCGGTCGGCGCGATGCGGCTATCGCGCAGGCTTTGTTTGAAGGCTCCCGACCATCGACGCCGGCCGATGTTGACCCCGCACAGGTTGACCACCGCGTCCACGTCGGCCAGCGCGTGGGAATCGAACTCGCCGCTCTCGGGGTTCCAGTGCAACTCGTCGGCATTAGCCGGCGTCCGGCGCACGATGCGCACGACCGGGTGGTCGGCGGCCCGCAGTGCCGCGGCCAATGCAGAACCGATCAGACCAGAGGAGCCCGCTATTGCGATGACCGGCTTGGCCACAGTTTTCCGAGCCCTCCTAGAGACCCAAGTCGGCCTCGAACGCTCCCTCTTCGAGGCGGTGCTTGATCGTGGTGAGGAAACGTCCGGCGTCGGCCCCGTCGATCAGCCGATGGTCGTAGGTCAGCGGCAGATAGCACACCGAGCGGACCCCGATCGATTCGTTGCCGCTGTCGTCGACCACCACCCGCGGGCGTTTGACGATAGCGCCGGTGCCCAACATGGCCGCCTGCGGCGGCACCAGGATCGGGGTGTCGAACAATGCGCCCTGGCTGCCGATGTTGGTGATGGTGAAGGTGCCACCGGATAACTCGTCGGGCTTCAAGTTCCCCGACCGGGCGCGTGCGGCGATGTCGGCGATGGCCCTGGCAAGACCCGCCAACGACAAATCACCCGCATTGTGGACGACGGGGGAGAGCAGGCCCTGCTCGGTGTCGACCGCGAAGCCCAGGTGCTCGGCGTCGTAATAAGTGATCTCCCTGGTTTCCTCGTTATAGCTGGCGTTGACGTTGGGGTGGATCTTGAGCGCGTCGATCACGGCCCTGGCGAAAAACGGCAGGAAGGTGAGATTTACGCCCTCACGCTCGGCGAACGCAGCCTTGGCCCTGGCCCGCAACCCGACGATCTTGGTCATGTCGACCTCATGGGTCTGGGTGAGCTGGGCGGTGGCCTGCAGGGATTCGCGCGTCTTGGCGGCGGTGATCTGACGGATCCGGCTGGCCTTCTGGGTGGTGCCCCGCAGGTGCGCGAGCGCAGGTGCCGGAGTGGGCGCGGCCGCGGGGGCCGCCTTCCCGCCGTCGGCAGCCGGTGTCGCGGCCGGCGCTGCCGCCTTCGTGGTGCCTTCCCTTTGCCGAGATTTCTGCTCAGCTGCGGCGAGCACGTCCTGCTTGCGGATGCGACCGCCCACCCCGGTTCCCTTGACTTCCGCGAGGTCGATCTTGTTCTCGGTAGCCAGTTTTCGAACCAAGGGAGTCACGTACGGCGTCCCGTCTGCATCCGAGCCGTCGCCCGCCGCGACGGGCTCCGCGCGGACCGGCTCGGGTCGTGGCTCGGGCGTGGGGGCTGGTTTGGCCGACGGCTCGGGCCGTGAAACGGGCTGGGCTTCGGGTTTCGGCTCCGGTTGGGGCCCCGATTCGGGCTTGGCTTCGGGTTTGGGTTCGGGTTTGGGTGCCGGCGGTTTAGGGGCCGGGGCGGCCGGCGCGGCGGCCTCGGCACCGACACCGATCCGGGCCAACTCGCCGCCGACGGGTACGGTGGCGTCTTCGTCGGCGGTGATGCTGACCAGCACGCCGGCCACCGGCGACGGGATTTCGGTGTCCACCTTGTCGGTCGACACCTCCACCAGCGGCTCGTCCACCTGAACGGAATCCCCCACCTTCTTGAGCCAGCGAGTGACGGTTCCCTCGGTCACCGACTCACCCAGCTCGGGCATCAGCACCGGGGTCGCGCCATTGCCGGAGCCCTGCTGCGCCGGCGCCGCGGATTGGGGCTCGGGTTCCGGTTCCGGTGTGGCCTTCTCCTCGGGCGGGGCCTGGGGTTCCGGTTGGCTTGGCGCCTGGGCGGGCGCTGCCGGCGCGCCGCCTTCGGAGGCGTCGCCGATGATCGCGAGTTCGCCGCCAACCTCGACCGTGTCGTCCTCCTGGGCGATGATCTTCGTCAGCACACCCGCGGCGGGGGAAGGGATTTCGGTGTCAACCTTGTCGGTCGAAACCTCGACAAGTGGCTCGTCGACTTCGACTGTGTCGCCTTCCTGCTTGAGCCAGCGCGTGACCGTTCCCTCGGTGACGCTCTCGCCGAGTGCCGGCATCTGCACTGAGAAGGCCATCTCTTTTGACTCCTCGATCGCTCGTGGTCGGCGCGGGTCGACATCTGGCTTACCACACCGTCGCGGGCCGGGGGCGAAACCCGAGTTGATGTCGAATCCATCCTGTCATTGCGCTCGTGTCCACACACCTCCAGGGGCGGACGGCCCGCGCATGCCCGTTCGGCCCGAAGGGGCTTGCTACCGTGTGGCGACGTAACACGAGCGCGGAGGTCTGATGCCGGCACCACAACAGCTGCCCCAGCAATTCGTCGACAGCCCCGACGGCGCGCGGATCGCGGTCTATGAAGAGGGCAACAGCGAGGGCCCGACCGTCGTACTGGTGCACGGCTTTCCCGACTCGCACGTGGGGTGGGACGGTGTCGTTCCGTTGCTGTCCGAGCGGTTTCGGGTCCTCCGCTACGACAATCGCGGCGTCGGGATGTCGTCGGTGCCCAAGCCGGTTTCGGCCTACACGATGACCCGGTTCGCCGACGACTTCGCCGCGGTGATCGGCGAGCTGAGCCCGGGGCGGCCCGTACACGTCCTCGCCCACGACTGGGGGTCGGTGGGCATCTGGGAGTACCTGAGTCGTCCTGGCGCCGGCGACCGGGTCGCATCCTTCACGTCGGTGTCGGGTCCGAGTCAGGATCAATTGGTCAACTACATCTTCAGCGGCCTGCGTCAACCGTGGCGCCCACGCAGGTTTTTCCGGTCGATCAGTCAAGCGCTGCGCCTGCTGTACATGGTGTACTTCTCCGTACCGGTGCTGGCGCCGCTGCAGGTGCGACTGGCGCTGTCCCTGGCGCCGGTGCGGCGCAACATGGTCGACAACATTCCCGACCACAAGATCCATCACTCCGCCAAGCTGGCCAGCGATGCCGCGCACTCAATAAAGACATATCCCGCCAACTACTTTCGCTCGTTCTCCAGGAAGCGGCCGGTTCCGGTGGTCGACGTGCCGGTGCAGTTGATCGTCAACACCCAAGACCCCTACGTGCGGCCCTACGGGTTCGACGACACCGCGCGCTGGGTTCCACGGCTGTGGCGCCGCGACATCAAGGCCGGACATTTTTCCCCGATGTCGCACCCCCAGGTCATGGCGGCGGCGGTACACGACTTCGCCGACCTGGCCGAAGGCAAGCAGCCGAGCCGCGCGCTGCTGCGCGCGCAAGTCGGACGCCCGAGGGACTGCTTCGGCGACACCTTGGTGTCGGTCACCGGCGCCGGCAGCGGAATCGGCCGCGCGACAGCTTTCGCCTTCGCGCGGGAGGGCGCAGAGCTGGTTGTCAGCGATATCGACGAGGCCACCGTCAAGGAGACCGCCGCCGAAATCGCCGCCCGGGGGGGCGTCGCACACGCATATGTGCTCGACGTTTCCGACGCCGAAGCGGTCGAGGCCTACGCGGAGCGGGTCAGCGTCGAGCACGGGGTGCCCGACATCGTGGTCAACAACGCCGGCATCGGCGCGGCCGGCGCCTTCCTGGACACCCCCGCCGAGGACTTCGACCGCGTGCTCGACGTCAACCTGGGCGGTGTGATCAATGGCTGCCGATCCTTCGGCCGGCGGCTCGTCGAGCGCGGCACCGGCGGCTACATCGTCAACGTGGCGTCGATGGCCGCTTACTCTCCGCTCGGCTCGCTCAGCGCCTACTGCACCTCGAAGGCGGCGGCCTACATGTTCTCCGACTGCCTGCGGGCCGAACTCGACGCGGCCGGGGTTGGGCTGACCACCATCTGCCCCGGCATCATCGACACCAACATCGTCAGCACTACCCGTTTCACGGCGCCGGCCGGCAAAACCGAGCAGGTCAACGGCCGTCGGAGCCAAGTGAACAAGCTATTCGCGTTGCGCCACTACGGGCCCGACAAAGTCGCCGACGCGATTCTCTCGTCCGTCCAGAAGCGCAAGCCAATCCGCCCGGTGGCTCCGGAAGCCTATGCCCTGTACGGCCTTTCGAGAGTGGCGCCGCAGGCGCTACGCAGCACCGCGCGGGTGCGCCTGATCTAGCATCCGCTGTCGAGCGTGTCGGGCGCTAGAGATTTCTGGCAGCGCCCTCGGGCCGTCTGACCAGCAGCGCTCCTGCGATCCCCAAGACGCCGATCACGGCCAGCGGAATAGTCCACATTTGCCGGCCGTGCACCGACGAGTTGCACTGCGCCACAAAGTCGGTGTGCGGCAGAACCTGATTGAGAATCGGAATGTTGGCGCCATTCTTGTCGTTCGCGTTTTTGGCCGCGGAAGTATCCGGCGCTATTGCGTTTCCGCAGGATATGGAATTGCCGTTGCCGTCGGAAATCGAAACCGGCACCAGCAGCCCTATCACACCCGCGATCAACAGCACGGCGCCCACCGCCATGATCAACCGTCGTACCGTCACGATTCGCCTCTCAATTCCAAAGTCGATTTCGATCGGTAGGGGATTAGCCACTGGCGACCGCCGGTAAACCCAGGGACGCCACGCTTGATTTCCGGCGGCTTGGGTATCCGCGGCGGTATGCAGAAACGACCTGACGTGATCACCGCGACGCGTGACATTGCCGTGCCCCGCGAGCGGGTGTGGGAGGTGATGGCAAACGGCTGGACCTATACCCAGTGGGTCGTGGGCAACAGCCGAACGCGAGCGGTCGATCCCGAGTGGCCGGAGGTGGGCGCCTCGATCAGGCACTCCGTCGGCGTCTGGCCGCTGGTGATCAACGACGCGACGGTGGTGGAACGTTGCGATCCAACGAACGAGCTCGTGCTGCGCGCCAAGCTGGGGCCCCTCGGTGCGGCGCGGATAACGCTGCGCCTGTACGACACCCCGCATGGTTGCCGGGTGGAGATGATCGAGGTGCCGGTGTCTGGAGTGGCGCGGCTCATTCCCGACCGCGTCGCGCTGGCCGCGGTCTATCCCCGTAACCGCGAGTGTCTGTGGCGGTTGGCCGCTCTCGCCGAACGCCTGGAGCCGAGCCAGGTGAAGTGACGTGCGCGATGCCGCCGATGCTGTCGTCATAGGAGCCGGGCATCACGGGCTGGTGGCCGCGGCGATGCTGGCCGACGCGGGATGGGACGTGCTGGTGCTCGAGGCGCAGCCGGAACCCGGCGGCGCCGTGCGCAGCGCCGAACTGACACCGGGATACGTCACCGACCTGTTCAGCTCCTTCTATCCGATGACGGTGGCCTCGCCGGCGATGGCCTCGCTGCGATTGGAAGACCACGGGCTCCGGTGGTCTCACGCACCGGCTGTCGTGGGTCATCCGCGCAGCGGGGCCGACGATGACCCGCCCATCATCTACCGCGACCCGGGCCGCACCGCGTCAGAGCTGGCGCGGCGCGAGCCCGCTGACGGCGACAACTGGCTGCGCGTCGTCGAACTGTGGCAGAAGATCAAGTCGCCGCTGCTCGACGCCATGTTGGCGCCGTTTCCGCCGGTGCGCCCGATGATGCGGTTGCTGGTCAAGCTCGGCACCTCGGAGGCGCTGCGGCTCGCACGTCTGATGGTGCAGCCCGCCACCCTGATGGCAGAGCAATTGTTCGACGGTGAGGCGCCGCGAGTGTTATTGCTGGGAAACGCGATGCATGCAGACGTCCCGCCGGACGCGCCGATCAGCGGCGCCATGGGCTTCTTGATGACCATGCTGGCCCAAGACGACGGCTGGCCGGTTCCGGTCGGGGGGTCGGGTCAGCTGACGGCCGCGCTGGTGCGCCGTGCGCGCTCCGCCGGGGCGCAAATCGAGTGCGGACAAGAGGTTTCGCGCATCCAGGTGCGGGGCGGCCGGGCGGTCGGGGTGACGACGGCCGCGGGCCGCACCGTCCGCGCGCGCCGGGCGATCGTGGCCGATGTGACGGCACCGCGCCTGTTCTGCGAGATGCTTCCCCGAAATACCTTGCCTCCCAAGCTGCTTCGCGAGCTGGAGAACTACATCTGGGATCCGCCGGTGGTGAAGGTCAACTATGCCCTCAGCGGTCCGATCCCGTGGCGGGCCAGCAACCTGGGCCGCGTCGGGACCGTGCATCTGGGGGCCGACGGGGACGGCCTGATTCGCTGGATGGCCGACCTGAACACCAAGGTGGTGCCCCGGAATCCGTTCATGTTGTTGGGGCAGACCACCACCGCGGACCCGAGCAGATCACCCGTGGGCACCGAAAGTGTTTGGGCTTACACGCATTTGCCGCGGAACGTGGCCGACGACGCGTCGGCCGAGAAGCTCGCCGAATCGGTGGACCGCGTGATCGAGGAACATGCTCCCGGGTTCGGCGCCGCGGTGATCGACCGGTTCGTGCAGCGCCCGTCCGATCTGGAAGCCAGTGATGCCAACTTACATCTGGGTGCGCTCAACGGTGGCACCGCGCAATTGCCACAGATGCTGATCTTCCGTCCGGCACCTGGGATGGGTCGTGCCGAAACCCCGGTGCAGGGACTCTATCTCGGCAGTGCGTCGGCCACCCCGGGCGGCTCGGTGCACGGTGCCTGCGGGCGCAACGCGGCCAACGCGGCGCTTGCCGGCGACGGCGTCACGGGCTGGCCGCGGCGGAAGTTGAGCCGCGCGATGATGTCGCTGCTGAGCGGGTGAGACCGTCGCTCAGCCGTTTTCGGCGATGTCGGCCAGCACCGCGAACATCGTGCGCGTGGGCACACCGGTGGCGCCCTTGGGCGTGTATCCCCACGGGGAGCCGGTGTTGTAGGCCGGGCCCGCCACGTCGAGGTGCACCCAGCTCACGCCGTCGGCGACGAACTCGCGCAGGAACACCCCGGCGACGAGCATGCCCGCGAAGCGCTGCCCGCTGATGTTGGACAGGTCGGCGACGGTGGATTTCAGGTCTTCCTTGAGCTCGTCGGGCAGCGGCATCGGCCAGGCGTTCTCGCCGACCCGCTGCGAGATCGCGGCGACCCGGTCCCGGAACTCGTCGCTGCCCATCACCCCCGGTATCCGGGCGCCCAGCGCGACAGTCTGCGCGCCGGTCAGCGTGGAGGTCTCGATCAGGTAGTCGGGATTGTCCTCGCATGCCCGAACGATGGCGTCCGCGAGGATGAGGCGGCCCTCGGCGTCGGTGTTCTGCACCTCGACGGTGGTTCCGCCGTACTGGGTCAGCACGTCGCCGGGCCGCTGCGCCGTGCCCGACGGCATGTTCTCGGCCATCGGCACCGTGGCGATGACGTCGATGGGCAGCTGCAGCTGCGCGGCCAGGGTGACGGTCGCGATGACCGCGGCGGCGCCCGCCATGTCCGAAGTCATGTAGTGCATGGACGCGGCCGGCTTGATGGAGATGCCGCCGGTGTCGAAGGTGACGCCCTTGCCGACCAGCGCCACGCGCTTGGCCTGCTTTGGTTTCTTGGCCAACCGAGAACCCCGATGGGTCAGCCGCACCAGTCGCGGGGGGCGAGACGAGCCCTGCCCGACGCCGATCACCCCGCCATAGCCGTCCTTGCGCAGCGCCTGGTCGTCGAGCACCTCCACCTCGAGGCCGGCGGATTCCCCTAAAAGCTTTGCGCGCCTGGCGAATTCGGCCGGGAAGAGGTGACTCGGCGGAGTGTTGACCAGGTCACGGGCGGCGGCGACCGCGGTGGCGACGGCGGCGCCGTGAGCGACGCTTTTCTTGGCGTCCTTCGAGGAGCTGAGCGCGGTGATCTTGCGCAGCCCGTTGTCTTTCGGTGCGGTCTTGTCGCTCCGGAAGGCGGTGAACCGGTAGCTGCCGAGGATCAAGCCCTCGATGGCGGCTGAGCAGACGCCCTCTCCGGGCAGTGCGGCCAGCGTGGTGATCACCGCCTCGGCTCCGCCCAGAGACCGCGCCGCCACGCCGGCGGCACGACGTACGGTGTCCGCCGGCCACTCCGAACGCGGTTTACCCAGGCCGACCGTCAGCACGCTGGACACCGGCAGCGACGGCACCACCAGCCGGTGCACCTGTTCGCCGGCACCGGTGGCCTCCAAGGCCCGCAGGCCGGACTCGATCTCGGCAACCGCGTCGGCCGACAGGTACGGCCCCGCTGCCGAGACGACCGCTCCCGGCTGGTCCTCATCTCCCGTCGAGACGACCGGCACCACCAGTACCGCGGAACCCGCACTTCGTTTGGGCAGCGAGGTGGCGACGTTGACTGTGGGCGGTTGATAAGCCGGTTCGGTGGTCACGAGCACTTACCCTAGTCACCGGCGGCCAGCGGTCAGTGCGGAGTGTCCCTGCCGGGTAGCTCGAAGGCGGTCACCGGCTCGTCAAAACCCTTGAGCGTCAATGGTCCGTGGGCCACGGCCTGCCAGTCCGACAACTTCTCCCGCAGCTCCGCAGCGGCCAGAATCTGGCCCGGCGCCGCGGCGGCCACGAGTCGAGCGGCCAGGTTGACGGGGTCGCCGAAGTAGTCGCCGTTGATGGCCAGCACGCTGCCGTACGCCAGGCCGGCGCGCACCTGCAGACCCTCCTCGCATGCCCGCGGATGGTGGACGAGATGCACCGCCGCGTCGGCGAGATTCAGGGGTGAAGCGCTCACCCACATCACCTCGTCACCGATGAACTTCACCACCCGGCCGCCGTCGGCGTGCACCACGTCTGCGACGGTTCCGGCGAACTCGTTGAGCAGGTTCGACAACTCCGCGGGGCCGAGCGCGTGGGTGAGCACGGTGAAGCCGGACAGGTCGGCAAAACCGATGCCGCACACCACGCTTGCCGAGCTGTCGCGCAGGAGGCCCTCGAAGTGCGTTCGGGCCCCCGTCAGATGGTGACGGTGAACCACGTCGATGAGTCCCCCGATGCGGGGCACGAACTCGGCGATTGCGCGGTAGGCCTGGGCCGTGGCGAGCTCGTCATGGGTGTGCGTCATCTGGATGTCTGGCATCCCGGCGCGGATCGTCGCCGATTCGGCTTCAGCGAGCCGGGCCATGGTGGCGCCGAGAACTCGCAGCAGCCCCTGCGCCCCGTCCTCACCCACCATGGACTTCAGGGCGACCCAGGTGGCCAGCGCATCGACATCGGCCTGGCTCAACACGGGGACGTCCGGGCCGGCCACGGTCAGGCCGAGCAAACCCCATGCGTGGGAGACTTCCTCGGGTGATAAGCCGAGTTGCTCGGCGGCGGTCGCGATGGTGTAGGTCGGTCGTCCCGACCATTGCAGGACGTCCCCGGCGAGCCCGAACAGCCGTCCGCGCTGTTCGGCCTCGGCCATGTCGTCGACCGTGAAACCGAGCTCACTCAGGTACTTGATCAGGTCGCTGCGCTCGCGCGGGTTGGCGATCCCGGCGGCTTCCAACGCTTCGAAGTCCAGGTGATCGGACACCCGCCCAAGTGTGCCAGCACCGGCGCTCGATTAGGGTGGGACGCCGTGAGCGAGCCACAACGCGGACCCCTCGAAGACCGGCACCGGGAGCTGGGCGCAAGCTTCGCCGAGTTCGGCGGCTGGCTGATGCCGGTGTCCTATGCCGGTACCGTCAGTGAGCACAACGCCACCCGCAACGCGGTCGGCCTCTTCGACGTCAGCCACCTCGGTAAGGCCTCGGTGCGCGGGCCGGACGCAGCGCGGTTCGTTAATTCCGCGCTCACCAACGACCTCGGCCGCATCGGTCCCGGCAAGGCGCAATACACGTTGTGCTGCAACCCATCCGGCGGCGTGATCGACGATCTGATCGCCTACTACGTTGACGACGACGAGATCTTCCTGGTGCCCAACGCCGCAAACACCGCCGCCGTGGTCGAGGCGCTGAGGGCGGCGGCTAGGACGGGTTGGGGACCGGGCGTGACCATCACCAACGAGCATCGCTCCTATGCCGTGCTGGCGGTCCAGGGCCCGCGATCGGCCGACGTGCTCGGCAAGCTCGGCCTGCCGGCCGGCATGGATTACATGGAGTACACGGACACCTCGTACTCGGGGGTGCCGGTGCGGGTCTGCCGCACCGGATACACCGGCGAGCACGGCTACGAACTGCTGCCGCCCTGGGATTCCGCGGGCGTGGTGTTCGATGCGCTGGCCGCGGCGGTGAGCGCCGCCGGGGGCGAGCCGGCCGGCCTGGGCGCCCGCGACACACTTCGCACCGAGATGGGGTATCCGCTCCACGGGCACGAGCTGGCGTCGGACATCTCGCCGTTGCAGGCCCGATGCGGCTGGGCGGTCGGGTGGAAAAAAGACGCGTTCTTCGGCCGCGACGCCCTGCTTGCCGAGAAGGCGGCGGGGCCGCGGCGCCTGTTGCGCGGCCTGCGGATGGTGGGCCGCGGGGTGTTGCGCCCGGGGCTGACGGTGCTGGCCGGGGACGCCGCGATCGGGATCACCACGTCCGGGACCTTCTCGCCCACACTGCAGGTCGGCATCGGGCTGGCACTGATCGACACGGACGCGGGCATCGACGACGGCCGGCACGTCACCGTCGACGTTCGCGGGCGCGCCGTCGAATGTGAAGTGGTGCGGCCGCCGTTCGTCGCCGCAAAAACGCGTTAACGGCCGCCGTTCACATGCCGAGACCTATCGGCGAGCGGATATACAATCGGCCGCATGACCAGCGGCGCGCTCGAGTTCACGGTTACCCGCGCGGCACATCCCTTGGCCGACGCGGAGCGCGAATCGATCTTGGCCGACCCAGGATTCGGCAAATACTTCACCGACCACATGGTGTCGATCGACTACGCCTCGGGCGCGGGCTGGCACAACGCGCGCGTCATCCCGTATGGCCCGATCGAACTCGACCCGTCGGCGATAATGCTGCACTACGCGCAGGGAGTGTTCGAGGGGCTCAAGGCTTACCGTTGGACCGACGGCTCGATCGTGTCGTTTCGCGCCGAGGCCAACGCGGCCAGGTTGCGGTCGTCGTGTCGGCGGCTGGCGATCCCCGAACTGCCCGAGAGCCTGTTCATTGAATCCCTTTGCCAGCTGGTGGCCGTCGACAACGCGTGGGTGCCGCGGACCGGGGGCGAGGAGGCGCTGTATCTGCGGCCGTTCATCTTCGCGACCGAGCCCGGACTGGGTGTGCGGCCGTCCAAGCAGTACCGGTACCTGCTGATCGCCTCGCCCGCCGGGGCGTACTTCAAGGGCGGCATCAGCCCCGTCACCGTGTGGGTGTCGACGGAGTACGTGCGGGCCAGCCCCGGCGGCACCGGTGCGGCCAAGTTCGGCGGCAACTACGCGGCCTCGCTGCTGGCCCAGACCCAGGCCGTCGAAAACGGCTGCGACCAAGTGGTATGGCTGGATGCCGTCGAACGCCGCTTCGTCGAAGAGATGGGAGGGATGAACCTGTTCTTCGTGTTCGGCAGCGGCGGATCGGCGCGGCTGGTCACCCCCGAGCTGTCCGGGTCGCTGCTGCCCGGCATCACGCGAGACTCGTTGCTGCAGTTGGCTATCGATGCCGGATTCGCCGTTGAGGAACGCAAGATCGACATCGACGAATGGCAGAAGAAGGCCGCCGCCGGTGAGATCACCGAGGTGTTCGCCTGCGGCACCGCCGCCGTCATCACGCCGGTTTCGCGGGTGAAGTACGCCGACGGCGAGTTCACCATCGCCGACGGGCGGCCGGGCGAGGTGACGATGGCACTGCGCGACACGCTGACCGGCATCCAGCGGGGCACCTTCGCCGACACCCACGGCTGGATGGCCCGGCTGGGGTGAATCCGCGAACAGACGCAGAATCGCATCCTGCCGCACCGATTCGTGCGAATCTGCGTCTGCTCGTCAGTGGAACGCCGCAAGGGTCAGGGCGCTCACCGTCGTCGTCAATTCGATCGCGGCGCCCAGCACGTCGCCGGTGATGCCGCCCAACCGGCGCACGCAGTGCCCCACCAGGCCCGCCCCGCAGCACACCGCGACCAGCACGGCCACCGGCCCTTCCCACGGCCGCGGGCCGGCCCACAGCGAAACGACGATGAGCGCCGCCAACCAGGCCGCCACGACCGGGCCCGGCTGACTGCCGGCGACCCTGGCGCCCAGGGCGCTACCGTCGGCCATGGGCACCGAGCGACGGCAGGCCAGCACCGCGGTGACCCGCCCGGCGAAGACCGCAACAACGATTCCGGCGAGTCCGTCGGCCGCGCTGAGGGCCGAGAAGGCCGACCCCTGCAACAGGATCGTCAGCACGACGGCCGCGGCGCCCAACGGTCCCGTCGATCCGTCCCGCATTACCGCCAACGCGCGCTGGGGCGGACCGTAACAGCCAAGGCCGTCAGCCGTATCGGCGACGCCGTCGAGGTGTAGGCCGCGGGTCGCCAGCAGCAGCGCCAGCACGGCCAACAGCCCGGGCAGCGGGCTGGCGGGGCCGAAAAACACTGCGCCACACCATGTGACGGCCGCGGCCAGGGCGCCCAGCGCAGCTCCGACCACGGGCAGCGCGGTCATGGCGCCACGCCCCATCGCGACGTTCCTTGCGCGCGGCATGGGCATCACCGTCGCAAACGCGAAAGCCGTTGTCAGGGAACGAATCACGGCGACGGGGAGGGGGACGAGCCGGCAACATCGGCCACACCGGCTACGCCGGCCTCCTGGAAGGTGGCCATCGATGAGAGGGCGGCCACGGCGGCGCGCAGCACCGGCAGCGCCACCGCCGCGCCGGTTCCCTCGCCCAGCCGCATGCGCAGGTCCAGGATCGGCTCCAATTCGAGAGCGGTCAGCGCCAGCCCGTGACCCGGCTCGGTGGACCGGTGACCGGCTTGCCACCACCGCCGGGCGCCGGGCGCCAGGCGCTCGGCGACCAGCGCGGCGGCCGTGACCGCCATGCCGTCGAGCAGGACAGGGGTGCGCCGCACCGCGGCCTGCGCGCAAAAGCCGGCCATCGCCGCCAGATCGGCGCCAGCGCAACAACGGAGCAGCCCGACCGGGTCTGGTGACACGGACCGCGTCCGGAAGAGGGCGTCGCGAATCGCGGCCGTCTTGCGCGCCCACCCCGCGTCATCGATTCCCGTCCCGAGGCCGACCACCGCCACCGGCTCGGAATTCGTCAGTGCCGCGACCAATACCGCCGCCGCGGTGGTATTCCCGATTCCCATGTCGCCCGCGATGAGCAGGTCGGCGCCCGCGTCGACCTCCTCGTCGGCGATGGCCCGGCCCGCGGCGATGGCGTCGACGGTCTCGTCGTCGGTCAGGGCGTCCTGCACCCTGATGTCGCCGCTGCCGCGCCGCACCTTGTGGGCACCGATCCGCTCGGAGGCGGCGTCGGCGTCGACCGCCAGGTCCGCGATCCGCACGGTCGCACCGGCGATGTCGGCCAAAACGTTGATCGCCGCGCCGCCGGCGTCGATATTGGCGACCATCTGGGCGGTCACCTCCGGGGGGTACGCGGAAACCCCAAACCGCGCAACCCCGTGGTCGCCCGCGAATACCACCACCCGGACACGCTCGAATTGACTTGGGGGACACCGGTTCTGGCACGACGCAACCCACACCGACAGGTCCTCGAGGCGGCCCAGGGCGCCGCGGGGCTTGGTCAGGGTGTCCTGCCGGGCGCGGGCGGCCGCCGCGGTTGTCGCGTCGGGTGGCGACACTGAGGCGAAGTCCATCACGTGGCCGGCGACTTGATCGGTACCGCCTGCCCGGCGACGACCAGTACCACCCGCTCGCACACCGCGGCGACGCGCTGGTTCAGCGTGCCCAGTTCGTCGGCGAACCGGCGGCCGGATGGCGTGGCCGGCACTACGGTCAACCCGACCTCCGGGCTCACCAGCACCAGAGTGGAACCGAACCCGGCCACCGCCGCCACCATCGCTTCGATCGTTTCGCGGACCGGTACCGCCACCGGCCCGTCGTCCCATCCGTTGTTGCGGTCCAGGGTGGCGGTCAGCCAGCCGCCGAGGTCGTCGACAACCGTGGGGGTGTTCGGCGACCACCGCAATTGGGCTGAGATGTCGTCGGTTTCGACCGTCTCCCAATGAGCGGGGCGGCGGCCGCGGTGTTCCCCGAGCCGGCGCGCCCAGGCCGCGTCACCGCGCGCAACCGGCCCGGTGGCCAGGTAGCGGACCGGCTGCCGGGGCGGCAGCGAATCGGCAATGGCTTCCTCCGCCCAGCGGGACTTGCCCGACCTGATCCCGCCGAGCACCAGCGTGCGCACCGGGATCAGCCGGCTTTCGGGAGCTCAACCGACACTGCTGCCGCGCTCGACCTGGGGCCGGGGTGCCCGCAAACGGCGCAGCTGCGAAGCCCGGCCCGCAGCGTAAAGTCCTAGCTTCCAACGGCTTTCGGTATTCTGCGGAAACTTCGCGTCGACCAGCCTGTTGACTTTGCGCCCCAGGATGAGCGCGTCGACACCCATCACCGCCATCAATACCAACATCGCCGGGGAGGCATAGAACTGCAGTTGCGGGGCCGTGAACATGGCGGCGAGCAGGACGAGCGTCGCCGGCATGAACAGGCCCAGCAGGTTGCGCCGGGAGTCCACCACGTCGCGCACGTAGCGCCGGACGGGCCCCTGATCGCGGGGTAACAGGTACGCCTCTTCGCCGGCCATCATGCGATCCCGGCGCTCCGTCATCCGAGCGCGGCCGGCGGCCCGTTCGGCCCTGCGCTCCTCGCGGCTGAGTTTGGGGCCGGTCAGCGATCTGCGCCTGGCCCGCGCCTCCGACGCGGTCATCGGCGCCGGTGCGACCGGGCCCTTCCGCGCGTTTCGTCGGGCTTCGCTGCGCTTGGGCGTCGGCCGGCCCTTGGGGCCGGTCTTGCCCGACCCCCGAGACGTGGCCTCCGGATGGATCGCGGCATCGACAGCCGACCGTGCAACCGCTACCCCGTCGCCGTCGTCTCCATGGCCCTTTCCATGGCCCTTTTTCCGGCCCAGCAGCTTCACAGTGGCCAGGTTACTTCGTCGGTGGCCCACCCGGTAACGGTCGCGGACGACCTGGAGCGCATCGGGATTACCCATGCACCCGGGCCTCCCTAGGACCTACGCTTAACTGTGATGAACGGCAACCGATGAGGGACGACGGCACGATGGCCTTGGATGACGATTCCGCTGGCCTCGCACCCGGGCGTCTCCGGTTGCCGGCGATGCAGGTTTTGGTGGCCCCCGATTGCTACGGCGATAGCTTGACGGCCGTCCAAGCCGCCGCGGCCATCGCGACCGGCTGGGTCCGGTCACGGCCGGGTGACCGGTTCATTGTCGCCCCGCAGTCCGACGGCGGCCCCGGCTTTGTGGAAGTGCTGGCCAGCCGGCTCGGGGAGAAGCGCCGACTTCGGGTCTCGGGCCCGCTCGACGACACCGTCGACGCGGCGTGGGTGTACGAGCCCGCCTCGGAGACGGCGTACCTGGAATGCGCGCAGGCATGCGGGCTGGCGCTGCTCGGCGGCCCTCCCACGCCCGAAACCGCCCTCGCGGCGCATAGCAGGGGAGTGGGGCAGCTCATCGACGAGGCGCTCCAGGCGGGCGCGAAGCGGATCGTCGTCGGGCTGGGCGGCAGCGCCTGCAGCGACGGTGGGCAGGGCATGATCGCCGAGCTCGGCGGCCTGCAGGTCGCCCGGCGAAAACTGGCTGACGTGGAGCTGATCGCCGCCTCGGACACCGAATACCCCCTTGTCGGGCCGTGGGGCACCCCCAAGGTGTTCGGACCGCAGAAGGGCGCCGACCCGGCCACCGTCGCAGCCCTCGAGGTGCGTCTCGAGGCGTGGGCGCTCGAGCTGGAAGCGGTGGCCGGGCGCGACGTGGGCGCCGAACCGGGCGCGGGCGCCGCCGGTGGCATCGGCGCCGGGCTGCTGGCTCTCGGCGGCCGCTGCGAATCCGGCGCGGCGATCATCGCCGAGCACACGCACCTGGCCGAGGATCTCGAGACTGCGGAGATGATCGTCACCGGTGAGGGCCGGTTCGACGAGCAGTCCCTGCACGGGAAGGTGGTCGGGTCTCTGGCCGACGCGGCCTACCCGCTGGGGATCCCGGTGATCGTCCTCGCGGGCCAGGTGGGCCTGGACAGCTCGGCGGTGCGGTCGTCGGGCATCATGTCGGCATTGTCCATGGCCGATTACGCGGGCTCGGTGCGCTTGGCGCAGGCAGATGCGGCAAACCAGCTCATGGGATTGGCCTCACAAGTGGCCGCGCGACTCGGGAATAGCGGTCCGGCAAGGTACCGTTGATGCAGTGGACTTTCCCCGCGGGGATCGGGCCTCAAAGTCCGTGAACGGCCCAGACCGACGAGCTCAAACCGATGAGCCATGTAGGAGAAGCAATGACGGTGCAAAACGAGCCGAGCGCCAAGACCCACAGTGTCATCCTGACCGAAGCCGCCGCTGCCAAGGCGAAGGCCCTGCTTGACCAGGAGGGTCGTGACGACCTGGCGTTGCGCATCGCGGTTCAGCCCGGAGGGTGCGCGGGGCTGCGTTACAACCTCTTCTTCGACGACCGGACACTCGACGGTGACCTGACCGCCGAGTTCGGCGGTGTGACCCTGACGGTCGACCGCATGAGCGCACCCTACGTCGAGGGCGCGTCCATCGACTTCGTCGACACCATCGAGAAGCAGGGCTTCACCATCGACAACCCCAACGCCACCGGCTCCTGCGCCTGCGGAGATTCCTTCAACTGACCCGCCGGCCGGCCGGTGTATCGGGCGAACGGAACCTCGGATCAGTAGGAGCCGGCGGCACGCAGGACGTACGAGCACACCAAGATCTGGCCTCGCTGAAATAGCAGCTGAGCGACGCCCTGGACGTCGTCGCGCGTCGGGCCGCCCGCGGGCTGCACCCGCATGGTGAACAGCGCCTGCGCCTGGTATTGCGACAAATAGACGATCTTGTCGATCGAGGTCACCTCGACTTCGGAGAACTGCTTGCGGAACGCGTCGCTGCTCATCTTGGCCAGTGCCGCATCCGACCTTTTGTCGCGCACCCCGTCGTACATGCCGCACAGGGTGTTGCGCACGATGACGTCGATGTCACGGTGCTCGAGCGCGTCGAGGTACTGCTGAACTGCGGTTTTGGCCGTTGCCTCGGAGAAGGACGTCCCGGTATTGGCCCCGTTGGTGCGGACCCCGTACAAGATCGCCACCGTCATCGCGGCCACCAGCGCCACGGTCACCAGCACGCCGATGACCAGGCGCCGCCTGGACCGGCGCCTCGGGTACGTCGACGACGGCGGTTGGCGAGCATAATCGGCGTGCGGCGCTCTCGAGTCGTTTGCCGCCGAGGCCGCGAACCCGGGGTCGCCGCCGGAATTGGGCTGATCGGGGAACTCCACCGACCGGGACTCGGCCTGGCGCGTCGGTCCGTCCGGGCCGGCGGTGTGGTTCGTCGGGTGCGAACCGGCCATGGTGGTTCTCCTACGGTGGTGAATCGGGACCACGTGGGTCAGTCCTGAGTGACCACTGGGTGAGTGCTGGGTGGGTCCTCAGGCAGGCTAGCGCATCGGCTTTGCGCCGACCGCGGCGCGACGAAGCGCAACAGGCCTGAGTAAGCTAGGCGACCTTGCTAACGAGGGATGGAGATTTCGTGACGATCGCGGTAACAGGTTCGATAGCGACCGACAATCTGATGCGGTTTCCGGGCCGGTTTTCCGAGCAGCTGCTGGCCGAGCATCTGCAGAAGGTGTCGCTCAGCTTCCTGGTCGACGACCTGGTCGTTCATCGCGGCGGCGTCGCCGGAAACATCGCTTTTGCCATCGGTGTGTTGGGCGGCGACGTCGCGCTGGTCGGTGCGGCCGGGGATGACTTCACGGAGTACCGCGAGTGGTTGCAGGCCCACGGCGTCAACTGCGACAACGTCCTGATCTCCGAGAGCGCCCACACCGCCCGTTTCACCTGCACCACGGACATCGACATGGCCCAGATCGCGTCGTTCTACCCGGGCGCGATGTCGGAGGCCCGCAACATCAAGCTCGCGGACGTGGTCGCGGCCATCGGCACGCCGGAGTTGGTCATCATCGGGGCGAACGACCCGGCCGCCATGCTGGTGCACACCGCCGAGTGCCGCAATCTCGGACTGCCGTTCGCCGCAGACCCGTCCCAGCAGCTGGCCCGGCTCTCCGGGGACGAGATCCGCCAGCTCATCGATGGCGCCAAGTACCTGTTCACCAACGACTACGAGTGGGACCTGATGCTGTCCAAGACCGGCTGG
>NZ_JAFBAT010000288.1 GCF_019247615.1 Mycobacterium sp.
GGGCCGGAGTGCACAAACGTGACTTCATAGGCTGGGCGGACGTCTTTGCGGATCCGCTCGCCGACGGACACATGCGTTCCGACCCGAGCGCGCTCGCCGAAAAGACTTGGGACTTGGCCGTCTGGCTCTGACGCTGAAGCGAGGCAAGGGAATTGACGCCAACATTGTCTTCGATGCTACGGCGCATGTGCGTGGTAGCTTTGGCGAGTTGAGTCGAATTTTCGTACTCGTCGCGTAAGGTAGTCAGTGACATACTCAGGTGCGTGGCAAAACTGACCGAAGTGGCCGACGGCGTACACGTCGGTGCGCTGTCTCCGCGCAACTTTTTCAACACGGTCATCGTGGAGGGGCCAGACGGCGATGTCGTGATCGACGCGGGCCCGCCGTGGGCGGGCCGACGACTGGCTCGCATTTTTCGGGGACGCGACATCGTCGAGCATGTGGTCACTCACGCTCATGGTGACCATATCGGTTGTACGGCATGGATCTGCAATCACACCGGCGCCCCGCTCGCCATGAGCGAAATCGAGGCCGACGCCTTCGAAAGCGGCGGCGACATCGCCTGGCACGCCGGCGCAGGCGCCAAGTACTTTGTCGCGCCGATGGGGCGGAAACGGTGCAAGGTCGACCGGCGTCTGAAAGAAGGGGACGTCGTTGAGGGGTTCACGGTGCTTGCCCAACCCGGCCACAGCCCCGGCCTCTTGGCCTTCTGGCGTGAAGCGGACCGGACACTGATCATTGGGGATGGGCCGATCAACCTGTCCGCCGACCCCTACAAGCCGAAGTGGGCGTATGTGCCCAAGAAGTGGCACTGCGATCCGGAGGCGGCCGTCACATCCCGGAAGCGCCTGACTGAACTGAAACCCGATCTCGTCGTCTCCACTCATGGCTATCCGGTCCGCAGTCTCGAACACTGGGTCCAAGGAGTACGCACGGTACCCCACTGAGGGAGGAGTGCTTCACATCCTCGGGGAGCCTGGCGGGTTTGAGGGAATATGAACGAATCTCGAATATGGACGGTTCGGTATTCACCGCCTATCCCATTGCGCTGTGCCCCAAGGTATTTCGCAGTACGTCGCACGCCGGTAATTCGGGCGCCGCGGTAGCCTCGCAGTTGCGATGGCGTGCGGCCGTCAGACGTTGCCCGCAAAGCAGGAACGGTGGATCACTCGGGCGTGCAAGCGAATCTGGTCCGGCTATGAGTTGGGTGCGTCCACGACCCGAAACTCGGATGCACACATTAGCGTGCCGATGTCGGTGCTACCCAAGTTGGACTACACCGGTCGGCGCGGGCGGCTGCGCGGTGGGATCCGAACCCACCCACCACTTGTGTTCGGTGCGCCCGCGCCCAGAGAAATTGGCACAAGGGTCGGTCACCGAGCTGAGCCGTGGCGGGGCGAGGCCACGATCAACCAGGATCTGTAGTGCTCGACGACCTGTCCACCGAGCGCACGGCAAGCGGCCAAGGCTTCAGCGACCTCTCGGGGTGTCCAATCACTGAACGTGCTAAAGAGGCAATGGATTTGCTCGGCGTCTAACTGAATGCTCCACCTGTAGGCACAGACGTCGTCGACCGAGAACAGCCCGGTGCGCGTCAGCATGTCGGCCGTCGCTGCAGCATCCTCTCGCTTACCGGCCCGCGCTGTCGGCCGCCGGCTGACGATTCGCGCCACTTCGGCTCGGAACGCCGTCGTGGCACCAGAAGGATCCCCGAACACGTTTCGCCACACCAGTAATCGACCCTCCGGCACCAGGGCGCGACGGACCTTTGGCAAGACGATATCCAGATTCATCCAGTGGATCGACGTCGCCGCCACAACAAGATCGAACGATGAATCCGCCAACTCCACGTCCTCGGCACGCGACAGCAACAAATCAGCAGCCGGATACCTCGCCGCCAAGATGGCTGCCAAATCACGGCCCGGCTCGACCGCAACGACGTCCATGCCCTCAGCCAGAAGCGGCCCGGTAGCTTCCCCCGTCCCTGCCCCCAGATCAAGAGCGCGGCGACCCGGACCGACCAGTCCAGTCGCCCGCACACGATGCCAAAGCTCGGCTGGATACGGCGGCCTCGCCGTTTTGTACAGGTCAGCGCGATCGTTGAAATGCATAGGGCCGGACATACATCCAGACTATGCCGCCCACACTGCGCGATTACGCGCGTCGTAGACCTCACGACTCGTCGCTGTCGATTGCCCAGCGCACAGTGACGGACAACTCATCGGGCGCTTTGCCGCTAAACCATCGAAGGGCCTGGCGCAGGCCATTCGCGATGGTTCAACACCCCAGCGCGGTGGTCGCTGCCATCAACGAACGACTTGCTGTAGCGCCGCTCGGCGCGACCTGACCATGGATGCAAGGGCCAGCGGGGGGGGGCGTCGAGGTTCCGGTGGATTGTGTCAGTAATGCGGGGTCATCAACCGGATAAGAGCGCTGCGAGTTGATCACAGGTCGGCGGCCAGCCGGTCCGAAATTCGTCGATGATGTCGGGGGGCAGGAGAGAATGCTCGATGACCATCAGCGTTTGTTCGTCGCCGACCGGATCGAAAGTGACCGCGACGATGCTGGCGACGGTCGGATCGGGCCAGTTGGAGTTGCTCCACGTGAAGCGCAACCGGTGCGGCCGATCGATTTCCAGGAAGTGCCCCGTCATCTGTATCGGGACGCCGGAATCGTCCATGTCAAAACGCAATTCTCCGCCGACGCGGGCGTCGACGGATACTGCTACGCATCGCACGGGGCGGGGACACATCCACTCCATCAACGATTCCGGGTCGAGCCACTGCTCGAACACCACAGCCGGCGGTGCCGGCATGACGCTGCGGACTCGAACAACCGGTGCATCGTTCATCGGGAACTACCGCGTCGTTTGAGGCGCGCCGATAACGCCTCGGCGCGGCGCGACCAGAACATCGTCTGCTCGTGGATCCACTTCTCAGCCATCTCCAATCCACCCGGCTGCAGTGAAAGCCAATGCTCTCGCCCGCGCACGTCTCGATGCACCAGCCCAGCCGATTCCAACACTCCAATATGTCGCGACACGCCGGCAAAGGTCATCGGCAAGGGCGCGGCCAAGTCGGTGATGCGCGCATCACCACCGCGCAGCGACTCGAGAATTCGGCGCCGCGTTGGATCGGCCAACGCGGCGTAGGCCCGATCCAACACCTGATCTTCAACCATCTTGTTGACAATAGCCGTCTCCCGTGGTGTCGTGAAGTGACAAAACGTTCAATCGCTCTGTTGAGCGTCATCCTCGGGTGTGCACCGGCAGCCTCCGAGAACCACTGCAGCACAAGCAAAGAAGGGATTACCGCGATGACAGCACCGCCGGTGGTGACGCCGCAGGAGTGGGAGGCTGCCTGGCAGCTGCTACTCGTGAGGGAAAAGGAGATGACTCGCGCGCGCGACGCGCTGGCCGCCGAGCGTCGGCGCATGCCCTGGCTCGCCGCGGATCAGCGGTACACGTTTGAGGGCCCCGAGGGCACAGCCAGCCTGCTGGACCTGTTCGACGGCCGCCGTCAGCTGATCGTCTACCGCGCGTTTTTCGATCCGGGTGTGCACGGCCAGCCGCCGGGCACGGCCGGAGTGGAGCGCGGCCGCGCCTGTTATGGGTGCTCCATGATCGCCGACCACGTCGGCAATCTCGCCCACCTCAACGCCCGCGACACCGCACTCGTTTTCGCCTCGCGTGCACCGCAATCCGACATCGCGCGCCTCAAGGAGCAAATGGACTGGAAAATGCCGTGGTACACCATCACTGACAGTTTCGACGTCGACTTCGGTGTAGACCAGTGGCACGGCACGAACGCCTTCATCCGCGAAGGCGACCGAGTGTTCCGCACCTACTTCATCACCGGCCGCGGTGATGAAGCGCTGGGTAACACGTGGAGTTATCTAGACATGACCGCGCTGGGACGCCAGGAGAGCTGGGAGGACTCCCCGCCGGGCTATCCCCAGGGCCCGCCGTATGAGTGGTGGAGGAGGCACAACGAATACAACGACGCCCCACCGGCGCCGGCCGTGCGTTGGAAGGCGCACATAGCACGCTAGGACTCGACCGCGCCAATGAGAGGAGATCCTCGTGACGGATGAATCGACCACCCTCGGCGGGCCAGCGGCCAGCGCCGCCAGTGCGGCGAGCTTGCCCCCGGCAGTCGACCGAGCAACCTTTGAGGCCGAACTGGACAAATTGCGGGTTCGGGAGAAGGCACACACTCGGGAAGGCGACGCCATCGCCGCGGCCCGACGGCGCCTCCCGATGGTCGAGGTAGACGCCACGCTTGAGCTGATCGGGCCCCAGGGGCGGCTTACGCTGCTCGATACGTTCGAAGGGCGCCCCCAGCTCATCGCCTACTACTTCATGTGGTACCCGAACCGGCCCGCGTCCGAGCAGTGCGAGGGCTGCACCTGGGTCACCACTCAGGTCACGGAACTGTCCTACTTGCATTCCCGCGACATCACTTACGCGGTCTTCTGCCAAGGACGCAACGTCGCCTTCGGCGGGGCCGAGCCGCAGGCAGCGTACGACGAGAGCGTTCGCTACCGCGACTTCATGGGCTGGGACATGCCGTGGTACTCGGCACAGCCCTCTCTCGACGCTCTTCTTGTCGGGCGGGAAATTGGCTTGTTTCACTTGGTGTGCTACCTACGAGACGGCGATCGCGTCTTCGAGACCTACTGGACCACTCGCCGCGGCGCCGAAGCAATGGATTACAGCTACGCGCTGATGGACCGCACTGTCTACGGACGCCAGGAGGCATGGGAGGACTCGCCCCCCGGCTGGCCGCAACAGTGCTCCGTCACCCGCACGAACGGCGGCCCCCCGGCATGGCCACCAGTGTCAAAGTGGCCGGGTGGACGCCCCATCGCACAGTGGTCGCGACTCGAAGCCGGACGCTCCGACGACCTTCGAAACGCGGGAACCGAGACGGCACCCAGACCTCACCATTGCCACTAGCGAACCGAGGCAGCTCCGGAACCGACGACGAACCCACTCTCGTCCGAAACGTCACATCCCGGGCGGCATGCCGACAACGACATCGTGCTTGGCGACATCACCGTCAGCCAGCACCACGCCGAATTTCGGCGGCAGAACAGTGCTGGCCAACGGTGACGAGATCCAAATGGGCAAGTTCCGCTTGGTGTTCCTGACCGCGCCCACGACGACCTAACACCGCGAGGGCCAGGGTCGCGACAGCGACAAGGCGCGCCAAGCGTTTTCAGCGCTTGGAACCTGTCCCTGCGAAGTTGTTCCTATCCAAAGAGATACGAAACCCGCCGGCGCGCCGCCCCCGACCACATGGCACCAGGTCGCGGTGTCTCGCGGCGCAGGCCAAGCCCTCGACGCACACCTACCGCGCCACACTGTCACTTTTCATTGTGACCGCACGGGTTGGTCGGTGAATTCAACCGTAAGTCCGCCGTGTGGAGAGGCGGGTTCGCATAAGAGAATGGATTGGTGAACCGACCCCAGGCTGAGGGTGACCTGCTAGCCGATCAGCGTGCCTTTTACCGCGCACATGCTTCTCACTATGACGAGTGGTGGCAGCGTCGAGGCCGCTACGACCAGGGCTCGGACGACACGGCGCAGTGGCACCGCCAAGTCGCACAGGTCACCGAAGCGCTCGAGCAGATTGGGTCGATCGGCAGCGTTCTCGAGTTGGCGGGGGGCACCGGCTGGTGGAGCGGACGTCTCGCTGAGCGGGCCAACAGCCTTACGGTGGTCGACTCCTCGCCTGAAGCACTGAACATCAACCGTGAGCGGGTAAGCCGCAACGACATCACTTACGTGGTCGCCGACATATTCACCTGGCGGCCGGACCGGCGATACGACACCGTGTTCTTCTCGTTCTGGCTCTCACATGTCCCCCGACAACGGTTTGTCCCGTTCTGGTCCCTGGTCGCTTCATGCCTTGTTCCGACCGGCAAGGCGTTCCTCATTGACAATCGGCGGGACCCGTCACGCGCGGCGGCAGACCCGTATGTCATTGACGAAGCAAACGATGTGCAGAGACGCCGGCTCAGCGACGGCTCCGAGCACCAAGTCATCAAGGTGTTCTATGAGCCCGACGAGCTCGCCGATCGCCTCCACGGCATCGGCTGGGGATCGCACCTGGCTGGGACGTCGAGGTTCATCTACGGATCGGCCTGGCACGCTGACGCGTAGATGGTCCGACGCGTGTATAGTCGGAAATCTCTTGACTACTCGGCGCCTTTGATTTGCCCAGCGCCCCAGGAATTTTGGGCGACGCGGTAGAAATTTCCGCCAAGGACGGCGTGGATGTCGGTGGCGCTCCACCCGCGCTGGCTGAGGTGGTCGTCGAGGGTCAGCAGCGTTTCTGGTGGCATCCATTCAATTGGTCCCCAGCGGGTGTAGCTGTCGTCGAACAAGTGTGGATTGCGGGTGAGTTCGGCAAGGAAGTCGGCGTAGTCGAACGCGAAGTCGGTGCTGACCCCGACGTGTTCGATGCCCACGAGGTCAGCGGCGTACTCGAGGTGCCGTGTCATCGCATCCAGCGTCGGGGTGTTGGGGCCCAGGAAGATACCAACGCCGGTGATGCCGATAACTCCTCCGGTGGCCGCGCATGCGCGGGCTTGATCGTCGGTGATGTTGCGCGGGTGATCCCAAACTGCTCGCATGCAGGAGTGGCTGTAAATGACCGGCCCGGTGGAGATCTCACACATGTCCAGTCCGGTGCGGACGCTGCAGTGGGACCCGTCGGGGACGATGCCGACCTTGTTCATCTCGACGACGAGCGCATGCCCCCACGCGGTGAGCCCGTCATCGGTGGCGTCTAGGCATCCGCTGCCGGCGTGGTTGGCGTGGTTGTAGGTGGGCAGCAGCGTGCGAACGCCGAGGTTGCTCAGGGTGGCCAGGTTGTCGAGATTTCCGTCGAGGGGAGCCGAGTCTTCGAGGTCGAACATCACCGCGATGTGCCCGGCCTTGGTGGTCAGGGTGACGTCGTCGATGGTGGCCGCCAACTCCAGCTCAGGGTGGGCTTGGATCGCGGTGCGATAGTGAGCCAGCAGCGCCATGGTGTCGTTGAAGCGGTGCGGCGAATATCCTGCGTTGACCGATACGAAGGCGCCCCCGCGACGCTGGTAGCGAGTCAGAGGGTCGACATCGGCGTCGGTCTGCAGCGGCAAGCAGGTGTGTTGGTCCCACAGGAGTGACGTCATGGGTACCGATACTGCATCATCTCGGCCGCAAGGCTGGGTTGTCGATCAGTACCGTGCGTTGCACTTTGCGCGCCCTTCAGCCAACCGATGTGCACGCGCTGCGTGCAGTGACGCCGTTCTGATCTGGGTTCACTCGAAAAGGGAAGCTCATGTCATAGCCGGTCGCGCCGGCGATCGAGTCCAGCTGGTATGACGCTGCCAATCAGGACGCGATGAACGCGTGCAGATCCGGGTTGAGGACATCCGCGTGCGTGGTCAGCATCCCGTGAGGGTAGCCGGCATAGGTCTTCAACGATCCGTTCTGGAGTAGGTCGACCGCACGGGGCACCGAGCTGGTGAACGGAACGATCTGATCGTCATCGCCGTGCATCACCAGGACGGGAACGGTGATCGTGCGCAGGTCCTCGGTGTAGTCCTGCAGCCAAGAAAACACGGTCTCATAGTGAGCGTGGGCCCCGCCGGACAGGCCTTGCCGCCACCAGTTCGCGATGATCGCCTCGGACGGCTTCGCCCCTGACCGGTTGAATCCGTAGAACGGACCCTCCGCCACGCCGCGGAAGAATTCCGATCGATTCCCCAAGACACCCGCCTGCACCGCGTCAAACCATTCTTGGGGTTGCCCGCCCGGATTGTCCTCTGTCTGCAGCATGTTCGGTGTCGGGGAAGACACCAGTACCGCCTTGGCGACCCGCTCCTGATGGCGCGCCACATAGCAGGCCACCTCAGCGCCGCCGGTGGAGTGCCCAATATGGACCGCCTCGCGCACGTCGAGCTGCTCGGTCAACGCGGCCAGGTCGGCCACCCAGTGCTCCATATCATTGCCGCCGCCGGACTGCTCGGATCGCCCATGCCCCCGCCGGTCGTGAGCGATCACCCGATAGCCCCGGTGCAGGAAGAACATCATCTGCGCATCCCAGTCGTCGGCCGTCAGCGGCCAGCCATGACTGAAAACGATCGGCTGGCCAGAACCCCAGTCCTTATAGAAAATCTCGATACCGTCAGACGTGGTGATGGTAGGCATAGTCTTTCCTCTCGCAGTCGCCGCTCGCGGGCGCTCCCGCGATCGAGTGACAGTCAACCGCAAGCCGCAATGATCCTCCTGGGAGAGTCTTGGGACCCGTGACGCGGCAGAAGCCTCAAACAAGGTCATGGCGACGAGGAAGCGGCACACCTTGGCGCGTTTCTTTACGTCTGTCGGTTGCGGTTTGTGGCAACGAGCGGTGCGATCGAGAGTCGAATTGTGTTCAGACGCTGCGATATAGCTTTACCGAGACGGCAGTCAGCCACACCCAGGCCATTACGACCACGGCGGTAAAGAACAAAACCACGACGGGACTGCCGGAGCCGGAGGCGATCGCGGCGAATCCGCCAGCGAAGAGCGCTCCGGTCAGGCGCGAGTACCACGCCCAGTCACGCTGGCCATCACGAGAGAACCGCGCTGCGACCACGAAGCATGCCGCGATGAGGCAGGCGAAACCGATACTTGCACAGAGGACGTGCAGCATGCCATGCCAGCTGACTGGTGCCCGTCCAGCAGGTGCGCCCGGCGGGAAGCCCATCGACGGATCGGCGCGGAAAACACCCGCACCTACCAACCCAGCTCCGTAGCCGGCAAGTAGCACGGCGGCCCAGTTCGCAGTTCTGCCGGTGTCAAGCGCGCGGCGAATCCCGACCGCGGCCGCGATCGTCATGGCGCCGGTCAGCACGAAGGTCAAAATTTGGATCCAGCCGCGATCGCCATTGGCCAGCAGACTGGCCTCGTGGCGCAATGGGTCGAATCCTGCCCGGGTAACCGCCTGGATAGCCACGCTGAGCACGTAGACCGGCCCGGCGATAACGCCATAACCCAGCAGCGATTTGGTGATCCGATCAGCCATTGGCGGACAGGCGTCAGAAGAAGTCATCAAGTGGACCTTGCCTATTGTTCGTTTGGATCGGCGATGACAGCAGCGCCGGTCATGGCCTCGCGGGTGATGATGCCAACCAGGTCGTCGATGCTCCAGTCCTTCGTGTCGGTTGGCCGGCGGGGTAGGACCAGGTAGCGGGTCTCTGCGGTGGAGTCCCAGACACGAATTTCGGTCGACTCGGGTAGGTGCACTCCGAACTCGGCGAGGACAGTTCGGGGCTCGATCACCACGCGGGCACGGTATTCGGGAGATTTATACCAGCTTGGTGGCAGCCCCAGGAGCGTCCACGGGTAACAGGAGCACAGCGTGCACACGATGATGTTGTGGACGTGTTCGGTGTTTTCTACGACGATCAACTCGGTTGGGGCGGCGAGGCCGAGTTCTTCAAGGGCGGTGTTGGCGTCGGCTAGGAGGCGTTTCTTGTACCCGGGGTCGCTCCAGGCGCGGGCAACGACGCGTGCACCGTTGAGTGGGCCGATCTCGTGTTCGAGCGTCGCGGCAACGGCATCAACTGCGGTGGATGTGATCAGCTCTTTTTCTTCGAGGAGGGATTCAATCGCGCGGGTCCGCTGAGCGGGATCTGTTTGATCGGAATTTAGCTGGCGTGCTTGGTGATTCATGCAGTCTCCAGGTAGCTTTCCCACAGCCCTAGCCGGACTTGCAGATTCGGCTCGGTGGTTTCGCCCCACAGATCGTGGCCGTTGAAGCTCACGGTGTAGACGTACTGGGCGTTTTCGCCCAGATCATGGGCGTCAGTGTCGGGAAAGACTGCGGCCGGATGAATCCTGGTAATCGTGCCGCGACGGCCGCGCACGTAGCGGGGCAATCTGGTGTGGCCATGGGGATGGATGTTGCGCGCTGAGACGCGCTCGCCCACGACAAACCGTGGAGGTCGGCCAGCCTCGCGGCGATTACTGGGTTCACCGCCACCTTGTGTCGGCTGTTTGGGTGTGCTGCCCGCCGCTGCCTGCACGCAACTGGGTTGCGTATTTGCTTCACCGCTACTAGCGAGCTGCTCGAGGCGATGGCGGATTTCGGTGGGGTGTAAGAGCCTGCGCTGCACCAGGGCTCCTTCGAGCCCATCGAGGTGGCGCTCGAAGTAGCCGTCGCGCAAGTAGCGCAGCGGCGGCAGGCTCTCGATGGCATAGCGCAACACACCGCCGCCGCCGAAGTGGCCGGCGAC
>NZ_JAFBAT010000058.1 GCF_019247615.1 Mycobacterium sp.
AGCTCGCCGCCACCGGGCGGGCATCGCATGGCTGGCTGGGCGTGCAGGCCACCGGCGACGCCGGTGCCCACGGCGCCAGGATCACCGAGGTGGTCGGTGGCGGCCCCGGCGCGGCCGCCGGGCTGACCGTCGGCGCGCTGGTCACCAGGGTCGACGACCAGGTGGTCGGAAGCGGTGACGCGCTGATCGCCGCGGTGCAATCCAAGGACCCCGGCGCCCCGGTCACAGTCGCGTTCGTCGACCGTTTCGGCCTGCCGCTGACGGTTCACGTCACCCTCGGCAGCGACCAGGGCCAAGAGTAACGCTGCGCGCGGAAATCCCGCTCAGGTTGACACGCAGGGAATCTGCGCAAAGAGCGTGGTGCCTTCGCTTTCTCGGCTGGTGATGTCCAACCGTCCGCCCAACGCCTCCACGCGGTCCTTCAGGCCGATGAGCCCGGACCCACGGGCATCCGCGCCGCCAATCCCGTTGTCGGACACGGAAAGCCGCACCAGTGTATCCTCGGCCTCGACCGTGACGGCGACGCCCGACGCCTGCGCGTGCTTGGCGGCATTGGTCAGCGCCTCTGCCACAACGTAATAGGCGGCTACCTCGACGGATTCCGGCAATCGCCGCTCGCCATCCACGCGCAATTCGACCGGCATCGCCGCACGCCGGCACAACACACGCAGGGCGGGGCCCAGGCCTGCGTTCGACAGCACGGCCGGATGAATGCCGTGCGAGAGCTGGCGAAGCTCCTCGCTCACCGCCGCAACTTCCCGCTCGGCCTCCATGACTTCGTGGCGCAGTGGGCTGTCGGCGGGCAGGGATTCTTCGAAAGCGCGGATGCGCAACCGCAGCGTGACGAGGCGTTGCTGCGCGCCGTCGTGCAGGTCACGCTCGATGCGACGCCTGGCCTCGTCACCGGCGGCGACGATGCGTGCGCGCGAAGCCATCAGCTCGTCCCGTGCCTGCGCATTGGCGATCGCGGTGGCCACCAGCTCGGCGAAATCAGCGAGGCGCGTTTCCGTTTGGTTAGCAAGCGGTTCCGGCCCGGACGACGCGATGACCGCCGCTCCCCACAGTCGGCCGTCGACCTTGATGGGCGCGCCTACGGCCGAACGCATCCCGACTCTGCGAACCGTGGCGGCGATCGGGCCGGCCGCATCCTCGTGGCTGTCCATCCGCGCCGTCGCGCCGGTGCGCCACACCATCGTCGCAACGTTCTCACCATCCAGCGAGAACGCCTCGCCGACCGGGATCTTGTGCAAATGAACCTCATCGTGGGCCGCGACGAGTTCGCACGAGTCATCCCCCGAGTAGCGCACCAGCACACAGTTTTCCACTCGCAGCGCCTTAGCTACCTCGGCAGAGACTGCGGTGAAGAGCTCGGAGGGGGAAACGCCGCGAGCAACCAGCGTCGCCACCCGCCGCAGGGCGGACTGGCGCCGCGCCAGCTCGCTGAGTTGATCTGCCACACGCCGGGTCTCCGCGGCGCGGCATCGGGCCCAAGCCGCCAGAGCATTCGCCAGCAACGCGATGGGCAGGAAAACCGCGAGCGGCAGGAGAAAAGCCGGGCTCGCCGGCGGCCACCCGCCGTCCATGTCGAGGTGGATAACCAGATAGACCACGGCGCTGACCAGTGTGACCAGCACAGCCAGCCCGATATCCCAGCACCAGGAAATGACCAGGACGCCAAAGAGATACACCACCCCTAGCGTCGCGTGCGGTGCGACTGAGGCAAGGATACGCACCACCACGGTCTCGGCGACGATCAACAAAGCCGCCACCGTGATGCCGAGCCATAATGGCGCGCCGGCGGCCGACAACCGCGCCGAATGTGAGCCCGACGGCCGGGACCCGCTGGGGGATCGAGGGATCGACCAGTCGTTGGGAGTGATCGGACGACCGTCGCGAGCGCTCATGCCGTGAACGGGTCCAAGAAGCTTGGGGTCAGTCACTGATGTGGCGCCATCTCACAACCAAGCTCCATCCCGGCGACGTCGGCACTGGCGGCGCGCGATTGTGTGCGTCGGAAGAGTGGGGCGCCTCTACCCAGTTTCGGCATGGACGCAGGGCTTTGCATCGAAGCTGGCTGCAATCGGTCTATACCGGCCAGCAGGTAGGCGCGGCCACTTATCCGTCAGGAGTCCGATCGGAGCGTTGGACAGGAAACCGTACCCGTACCGTGGTGCCTGCCCCGCTCGAACTCTGCAGCTCGACCTGCCCGCCCCAGCGCCTCCGCGCGGTCCTTGAGCCCGAGGAGCCCCGTGCCGCAGGCGAAGTCGGCACCGCCGACACCGTCGTCGGAGACCTCGATGCGCAACTCGCCGCGGGCTGCGTCATGGTCGACGCTCACCGTGATCGTCTGGGCGTGGGAGTGCTTGGCGGCATTCGTCAAAGCCTCGCCAACGGTGTAGTAGGCGCTGACCTCGACGCGCTCGGGTAATCGATCGGGCAGGTGGACGGTCAGGCCCACGGGTAACTGCGAACGCCGGGCGAGCGCGTTCAAGGCTGGGCCGAGGCCGCCCCTCGCCAGCACCGCCGGGTGGATGCCGCGGGAAAGCTCCCGCAGTTCGTCGAGCGTGAGGGACTCCGGGTAGCGCGGCGCGTCCACCAGCTGCGGCACCCCCTCCGCTCCCCGCAGTCGCTCCAGCACGGCCACCTCAGTGCGGAGTCTCCGTTGGGCTTCGGGGGTTTCATGCACCGTCTCGACCCGAACGGACTCAACCCGATCGGGGAAAATCGCGCCTTCGTACACCGAACTCCTCATGCCGGACGGCCCCGCCTTTAGCTAACACCCATCCGCGAGGACCGTCGACAGTCTCGAAGGTTCAGGAGCCTGCGGGTATCTCGAAGGCGTTGAGGATCGCGCAGACGGTGTGATAGATGCCGGTCAGCACGGCGGCCTCCATCACCCCTGCCGTCCCCAGCAGCGCTTCCGCGTCGCGGTACAGCGCGTCGTCGAGACGGTGCTCGACCGACAGGGCACGCGCGATGCGGTGGACAATCGCCTCGGTCTTTGTCAGATCCTGCGGCAGGCCACCGTCGGTCAGCGTCCGCACCGCGTCGTCGGCGAGGCCGACCTGGCGGGCGACGGCGCAATGCGCGGACAGCTCGTACGGGGCTTGCCACACGGCGCCGACCGTCAGGATGATGACCTCCCTGCTGCGTTTGCTCAGCGAGGTGTTCTCCTGCTCGGCGACCGCGAGCTCGAGGAAAGCCGACGAGATGGCCGGGGTCAACAGGGCCGGATTGAATGGGGCCGATCAACCGTCCGGCGTCGGTGCGTGCCTGGAACTTGGCGCTCTCGGCCCACGGCACCGCCACGTTCATGAGCCAGTCGAAGAGCTCCGCTTGGCCCTGATTCAGCGCGTCGCGCTCGTACAGCGGCAGTCGCCCGCCCAAGCCGTTGCCATCGATCGACATGAGCCCTCCCGAGCTATCCACTTGCACTGCTGCACCCCTCGCCGTGCGCAACGGCATCCGATCCGTGACCGGCTTTCCCCCTCAGCATGCCGCGATCACTCACGCAATGTCGTTACCGACAACGGGAATCGGCGTGCCCAGCTAGCGGTAGTGAGCGGGGCCGACCGGTGTCCGCTCGACCGCCGTGAGCTGAATCACCTTGCACGGACCGCTATTACGGTTAGCAGG
>NZ_JAFBAT010000107.1 GCF_019247615.1 Mycobacterium sp.
GCGCATCGGGCGGGTCGGGGTCTTCGCGCAGCAGTTGTTCGCCGGTGGTGGGCGTGGTTGATTAGTGGTGGGCCGGTGCCGTTGGTCCAGGCGTCAAGCTTGGTCGCATGCCGCACCAGCGTGCGTTCGGCTTCGGCCACGTCGGTGGGCGAGACGCAGGAGGGCAGCAGGTCCACGGCGTGGCAAACGGCGCGGATATGGTCCCCACCGACCGTGCCGGCTTCGACCGCCGCCGCCAACTCCGGCAGCTCGGGCTGCAGGGTCGGACCGGTCAGCGAGCGGCGCGGCCTGATCCGCGCGGCGATTCTGAAGCGCCGAATGAGCTCCTTGGGCGGGAGGCGCAGCCGCGCCCACAGCAGTTCTCGCACCGCCGGAATGCAGTCGCCACCGTCGGACGGTTCGGCGATCTCGGCGAAGAAGCGATACGTCAGGCCGCGGTTCGTCCGGTCCTGCGTCTCCAGCCGCTCGGCGACGTCGACGCGAAACCGATTGCCCACCACATCGGAGCTGGTTTCGCGCAGCACGGCATGGGCGGCGTCGATAGCGTCGAGAGCAGCACCGATCCGCTCCCGTGCTTCCTCGAGACCCACGCGTGAAGCCATGGCGCCGACGTTATGAACCGCCTCCGTCAGGTTCGGTGCCCCGGGGCCGGCTGCGCTCTTAGCCTGTGGACGACCCCGCGACTGTGGATAACTCGAGCGGCGGGCCTTCCTGGCAGAACGGCTGCGTGACGTGCGAGTATGGAGCCAACCAGCGACCGGTCAAGTGATGTGCGAATGCCTTTTGTTGACAAGCCGACGGGGCGCGTTGTTGCGCTGCTCGTCCTGATGATCTTGGTTGCTGCTGCCCTTCGCGGATATCTACCGGCCCAAGACCGCTCTGTGCACACAGAACCCGGGGGCGGCCGAGCGGCGCTCGTTTTCATCATCGTGGCACTCAGCGCCACGGTCGCGCTGCTGGTGATCGCCGTCATCGCGCGATTGCGAGATCCACGTTCGCCGGCACCTACCGCGGGAGAGCTGTCCGAACTGCTCGGCATCGGCAAGGGCCGACCGAATTGGCGCGTGTTGGTGATCGGGCTCGCGCTGATCCTCGCCTGGATGCTGATCGTGATTCTGCTGGCTCGACTGTTCGTACCGCACACCGCGAACACCGGGGAAGCCGCTCCGATTCCGACCGCCCCGCCATCGGGACAGGCCAACGGCCAGCCGCCGCAACAACATTCGCACAACAAGACACAAGATACGCTCGGAATACTGGTTGCCAGCACGATCGCGATGCTGCTGGTGATCGTCACCGGCTCGGTGATCATGGCGCGACGACGTTGGCGGGCGAGCGCACCGCGCACGATCGGCGACGATCACGTCGAATCGCCCACACCGGCGCCGGCTTCCGAATCGCTGGTCCGCGCGGCCGAAGTCGGACTGGCGACGATAGGCGACCTCAACCGGGAACCCCGAGAGGCAATCATCGCATGCTATGCGGCGATGGAGCGCGAGCTCGCCAACGTTCCGGAAGCTGCTCCCCAGGACTTCGACACGCCGACGGAAGTCCTCGTCCGCGCCGTGCAACACCAAGCGCTGCGCGCCGACAATGCTGTGCAGCTGGTGAACCTGTTCGAAGAGGCGCGATTTTCGCCGCACGTCATGAACGAGGGGCACCGCGAGATGGCGGAAAACGTGCTGCGGGTGGTTATCGCGGAGTTGCGGAGTTCCGTGTGAAAAAGCTCGTGGCCCTGGGAGTTTGCCTCATCATCGTGATAGAGCTGTTGGCTCTTACACTGCACGACCGCCCGTTCCTGTTGGCGGCCTCGGGTGCTGCCCTGGCTCTGGTACTGCTCAACCTGCGCCGGTTCCTGGGTCGCGGATCCGATCCTCCTGGGCAGATCACTCCCGACGATCTCGGGGATTCGTTGCGCCGCTGGCTGTCCACCACCGAGACCACGATCCGGTGGTCGGACTCCACCCGAGCCGACTGGGACCGCCACCTGCGTCCGATGCTCGCCCGGCGGTACGAAATGACCACGGGCCAAAGGCAATCCAAGGACCCCGGGGCATATCACGCTACCGGCCGAATGCTCTTCGGTCCCGAACTGTGGGACTGGGTCAACCCGAACAACGTCACGCGCACCGGTGACCGCGAGCCCGGTCCCGGCCGTGCCGCGCTGGAAGAAATCCTGCGAAGGTTGGAACAAGTGTGATTGGGGGCACCACACGGATATGAGTCTGCCGGCCACGACAACCACCGCCCACTGCGAGGCGGTACTCGACGAGATCGAACGCGTGGTAGTGGGCAAGCGCTCCGCGCTCACCCTCATCCTCACCGCGGTACTCGCGCGCGGCCATGTGCTCATCGAGGACCTACCGGGTCTCGGTAAGACACTGATCGCGAGATCCTTCGCCGCCGCCTTGGGCCTGAGATTCACCCGCGTGCAGTTCACCCCCGACCTGCTGCCCGCCGACCTGCTGGGCTCGACGATTTACGACATGCAGTCGGGCCACTTCGCGTTCCGGGCCGGCCCTATCTTCACCAACTTGCTGCTCGCCGACGAGATCAACCGCACACCGCCGAAGACGCAGGCGGCGCTGCTCGAGGCCATGGCCGAGGGCCAGGTCAGTATCGACGGCGAAACCCATAAGCTCCCAATGCCCTTCATCGTTCTGGCCACCGACAACCCGATCGAATACGAGGGCACTTATCCGTTGCCGGAGGCTCAGCTGGATCGATTCGCCATCAGGCTGGAACTGCGATACCTCTCGGAGCGGGACGAGACCGCGATGTTGCGCCGCCGCCTCGAGCGCGGTTCGGCCGAGCCGACCGTCAATCAGGTGGTGGATGCTCACGACTTGCTGGCGATGCGCGAGTCCGTCGAGCAGGTGACCGTGCACGAGGACGTGCTGCATTACGTGGTGTCGCTGGCCACCGCCACGCGCCACCACCCTCAGGTCGCCGTGGGGGCCAGCCCGCGCGCCGAACTCGACCTGGTCCAACTCGCCCGTGCGCGAGCGCTTTTGCTCGGGCGCGATTATGTCATTCCCGAAGATGTCAAGGCACTCGCAGTTGCGGCGGTCGCGCACCGGATCACCCTGCGGCCCGAGATGTGGGTGCGCAAGATTCAGGGCGCGGATATCGTCGCAGAACTCTTGCGGCGCTTGCCGGTTCCCCGAGCAAGCGGACCACACGGCGAGGCCGGATGACCTGCGGGTGAGCTCTCCATGAACCCTGGCCCCGACGTCGAATTGCGTTGGCGGGCATCCCCGCTGACGTTGGCAACCGCGACCTGCGCCGGGGCTGCGCTGGCCGTGGCGGTGATCGGTGCCCGCTGGCAGCTTTTGGCCTTCGCGGCACCGCTGCTGGGAGTGCTGTGTTCGCTGAGTTGGCAGCGCCCGGTGCCGAGGATCCGGGTGCACGCGGAACCGGTCTCGCAGCGCTGCTTTGAAAGCGAACAGGCCCGGGTGACACTGTGGGCCACCGAGGAATCCGCCGCAGCCGCCGGAGTTGCCGGGGCCGCGGCCGTCGAGCTCACCGTCGCGGAGGTCGCCGGCCTGCAGCTCGAGGTGCTCGACTCGACTTTGCCCCACACGAAGACCGTCGCGGCAACAGCGCAACGGTGGGGCCGATATTCGGTCGGTGCCCGGATAGAGGTACTTGCGCGCGGTGGCCTGCTGACCGGAACGGCCACCGTCGCAGCCGCCGACATCATCGTTTTTCCGCTCACGCCGCCGCAGTCGACACCAATTCCGCAGACCGAGTTGCTCGACCGCCTGGGCGCGCACCTCACGCGACACATAGGTCCGGGGGTCGAGTACGCCGACATTCGCCCCTATGTGCCCGGCGATCAACTGCGCGCGGTGAATTGGCCGGTCAGCGCGCGCCGCGGCCGGCTACATGTGACGCAGCGACTGACCGATCGTGCCGCCGACGTCGTGGTGCTGATCGACGCCTATCCGCAGCCGGCGGGCCCGGCAACCGAAGTCACCGAACGAGTCGTGCGCGGGGCGGCGCAGGTGGTGCAGACCGCTTTGCGCCATGGTGATCGCGCGGGGATCGTCAGCCTGGGCGGCAACCGCCCCCGATGGCTCGGCGCCGACATCGGGCAGCGCCAGTTTTACCGGGTCCTCGACACCGTGCTCGACGCCGGCGACCGGTACGAAAAGACAACGGGCACACTGGCACCGCGCGCGGCCGTTCCAGCGGGGGCGATCGTCATCGCATTCTCAACGCTGCTGGATACCGAATTCGCGCTGGCCTTGATCGATCTCCGCAAACGGGGCCATGTGGTGGTCGCCGTCGACATTCTCGACAGGTCCCCGTTCGCAGGCCGGCAGGATCCGCTGGTGGATAGATTGTGGGCGCTGCAGCGCTCCGCCATGTATCGCGACATGGCCACCGTCGGCGTGGACATCGTGTCCTGGCAAGGGGATCAGAGCCTGGAGCAGTCGATGGGCGTGTTGCCGGACCGTCGGCGTCGGGTGCGGGGACGGCTCAATGGTTAGCGGCAGACTTACGGGGCGGGCGCAGTCAAGCGCACTCGCCGTCTCGACGGCCTTCGGCGCCCTGATGGTCGGCCTGGCCGGTGTTGGCTCCCATGGGCCGGCTGTTGTCCTGGCCGCCGCCGCTTTGATCGCGGTAGGTGCCGGTCTGGTGTTCCGGCAGGCGGCGACATTCGCCGTGTTGCTGTCGGTGGCAACGATCCTGGCTTCCAATCCGTCGCCGGTGTTCGCCGCCTGGTCCGGGCTTTGCGCCGCCGGCTACCTGGTATGTCGCCACGCGGTCGGGGCGCACGCGGCCGCTGTTCTGTGGAGCTGGCCGACAGTCGTTGCGGCCGTGGGGTTTACCGCCGCGGGGCTGGTCGCGACATCTTTCCCGCTGGGGTTGCCGTGGTTGCCCCTGGCGGCGCCGCTGGGAGCCTTGGCGATCTACGTCCTGGCGACCCGTCCGTTCTTGGGTTGAGCGGCCTGTCGCCGAACGTGCACTCGTTACACTTTCGCCGCGTTACGGCCAAGCCGGGGAAGCTCTAGTGCAGCAGCCCGGCGGCGTGGTCGGCCAGGTCGAGCAGCGGCTGTGGGAAGACTCCCAAAGCGACGGTGACCGCGGCGCATACCGCGATCGCCGCCTTGCTCAAAATGCCGGGCGCCACTACCCGCGGGGTTTCGTCCGTGGCTTCGGTGAAGAACATCGACACGATGACCCGCACATAGAAATACGCGGCGACCCCACTGGCGACCACGCCGATGATCACCAGCGGCACCGCGCCGCCCTGGGCGGCGGCCTTGAACACCGCCAGTTTGCTGACGAACCCGCTCGTCAGCGGAATGCCGGCGAAGGCCAACAAGAACATCGAAAACATCACGCCCACAATGGGCGAGCGTTGTCCCAGGCCGGCCCAGTGCGACAGCGTGGCATCTTCGACACCGTCGGCGTTGCGGATCAGGCTCACGATGGCGAACGCGCCGACGGTGCTGAAGCTGTAGGCGACCAGATAGAACAAGGTCGCGGAGAGACCCGTCGTGTTGTCGGCGATCACACCGGTGAGGATGAAACCGACGTGCGCGACCGACGAATAGGCCAGCATCCGCTTGACATCGGTTTGGTTCACCGCGGTGATGGTGCCGACCGCCATGGTCAGGATCGAAATCGTCCAGAGCACCGGCCGCCATTGGTCGTGCAGCGGAGGCAGCGCGACGTAGACGACTCGAAGCAGCGCGCCGAACGCCGCGACCTTCGTCGCCGCCGCCATGAAGCCCGTGATCGGGGTGGGCGCGCCCTGATAGACGTCGGGTATCCACGAATGGAACGGAACCGCGCCTACCTTGAACAGCAACCCGACCGACAGCAGGGCGACACCGACCAACGCCATCGAACTATCGCCATGGGCGGCCAGCGCATCGCGGATGCCGGGCAGCAGGAGCGTGCCGGTCGCGCCGTAGAGCAACGCCACGCCGTAGAGAAAGAACGCCGACGAAAACGCGCCGAGCAGAAAGTATTTCATCGCCGCTTCCTGGGACAGCAGGCGGCGATGACGCGCGAGCCCGCACATCAGGTACAGGGGCAGCGAAAGGACTTCCAGCGCCACGAACATCGTCAGCAGGTCATTGGACGCGGGAAACACCATCATGCCGCCGACAGACAGCATCAGCAGCGGGAAGAGCTCCGTCTGGGCGGCCCCGGCCCTTTCCGCCTCGCGCTCGGCGTCGCTGCGCGGAACCGCGGACCCCTGGGCGGTGAAGGAATCCAAGCCACCAAGGCCCGCGGCGACTGCGACTTTGCTCTCCGACTTCGCCTGCCTCCGTTCGGCAATGAAGATGACCGCCAGCACCGCGACGAGCACGACGGTGCCCTGCAGATACAGGGTCGGCCGATCGATGGCCACGGCGCCGAGCACCGCGGCGCGGCCCGGCGGTTGAAGCGAACGGCTCACCTCGACGATCGCAACGAACGCGGCAACCAGGCCGGCGAGGGCCAGCGTCACCTGAGCGAGGTAACGAATTCGCCTGGGCACAAACGCTTCCACCAGCACGCCAGCCACCGCGACCGCGAAGACGATGAGCATCGGGCACAGCAGGAAGTACTCGACGCTGGGCGTGGGAAGGGTCATCGATGCGGTCCTTCCGCTGTCCGGGGCGCGGCCGCACCCGGCGGCACGATGGGCGCGGGATCATGCTGGCCGATGGTGGTCATGGTGTTCTCGACGGCCGGATTGATCAGATCCAGCACCGGTTTGGGGTAGATCCCGAGAACGAACAACAACGCGATCAAAGGTGCCACGACAACCATTTCGCGAGCTCTCAGGTCACTAATGCGTTCGTTGCCGCTGGCCACCGGTCCGGTCATCACCCGCTGGTAGAGCCAGAGCATGTAGATTGCCGAGAGCACGAGGGCGCTGACGCCGAACGTCGCCGCCAGCCAGTACCGGTTGAAAGTTCCCAGGAGGACTAGGAATTCGCTGATGAACGGCGCCAGGCCGGGCAGTGACAGGGTGGCCATGGCGGAGACCAAAAAGGTGCCCGCCAGAATGGGCGCGACCTTCTGCACGCCGCCGTAGTCTGCGATCGCCCGGCTGCCGTGCCGGGAGATCAAGAAGCCCGCGATGAGGAACACCGCCGCGGTCGAGAGCCCGTGGTTGAGCATGTACAGCGTCGACCCGCTCTGGCCCTGGGTGGTCATCACGAAGATGCCCAGGATGATGAACCCGAAGTGCGAGATCGATGTGTAGGCGATCAGGCGCATGATGTCAGCCTGGCCGATCGCGACGATTGCGCCGTAGATCACCCCGATGACGGCCAAAACGATGATCAGCGGACGGAAATATGTTGCGGCGCTGGGAAAAAGCTGCAGGCAGTAGCGGAGCATGCCGAAGGTGCCGACCTTGTCCATCACCGCCATCATCAGCACGGCGGACGCCGGCGTGGCCTCGACCGCGGCATCGGGCAGCCAGCGGTGGAACGGCCACAGCGGGGCTTTGATCGCGAAGGCGAACATGAAACCCAGGAACAGCGCCTTGATCACCGCGGGGTCCGCGCCGTAGCGGCCGGACGCGACGCCGGCCACGATGTCGCGAAAGTCGAATGTGCCCGGGCCGTGCTGCGTGGTCACCACGTACAGCCCGATCACGGCTGCGAGCATGATCAGACCGCCGAACAAGTTGTACAGCAGGAACTTCACCGCCGCGCGAGACCTTCCGGTGCCGCCGCCGAAGCCGCCGATCAGGAAGTACATCGGGACGAGCATGGCCTCGAAGAACACGTAGAAGAGCAACACGTCCAGCGCGACCACCGAGACCAGCACCATCGATTCGATGGCCAGCGTCAGGGCGACATAGGCGTGCACCCCTCGTGGCCTGTCACCACCGCCGTCGTTCCAGCCGGCCACCTGAAGCAGGGGAATCAGCACCGCCGTCAGCAGCACCAGCACCACCGCGATGCCGTCCACGCCGAGGGAGTATCCGGCCCCGAACGCCGGTATCCACCTATGACTTTCGACGAATTGATACGTAGCACCGCCGGTCTTGAAGCCGGCGGTGACCACGATCGCCACCGCGAGGGTCAGCACGCCGAAGACCAGGCCGGTCCACTTGGCGAGCTGCCGCATTCCCGGGGGCAGCAGGATGATGAGCACCGAACCGGCCAGCGGCACCAGCCACAGCACGCTCAGCCAGGGGATGTGCATGGAAGTCGAGTTCACCAGAACCTCACCGCCAGGATCAGCGCGGCCACCAGCACGGCGCCCGCCAACATGGACAATGCGTAGTTGCGGGCGAACCCGGTTTGGAATCGCCGTAGCCGATTCGATGTGCGGCTCACCATTGCGGCCAGCGCGTTGACCGAGCCGTCCACGCCGGCGTTGTCGAGTTCGACCAGCGCGTGCGTCAGTTCCGCGCCGGGCCGCATGAACACCTCCTCGTTGAACGCATCGCCGTAGAGGTCATTGCGGGCGGCCGTCGTCGCCGGGGAAACCACCACCGGGGCCACCGCGGGGATCTCCGCCTTGCCGCCGTACATCCGGTAGGCCACCGCAATACCGACGGCGACGACGCCGAGCGCCAGGCAGGTGCTGACCCAGACCGGGACGGCGTGGGTCACTTCTTCGTGAGCCCCGACCACCGGTTCGAGCCAGCGCTGCATGGTCCCGCGCCACGCCAGCAGGCCGCCGGAGAACACCGAGCCAACGGCAAGCAGGATCATCGGCCACGTCATCACGGCCGGTGCCTCGTGCGGGTGGGTGCCCGGGGCCCAACGCTTTTGACCGAAGAACGTCATCAGCATGACCCGGGTCATGTAGAAGGCCGTGATCCCGGCGCCTAGCAGCGCCGCCCCGCCCAGCACGTAACCGCGGGTGCCGCCGGCCCCGAGCGCCGCCTCGATGATGGCGTCCTTGGAGAAGAAGCCGGCGAACGGCGGCACGCCGATGATCGCCAGATAGCCCAAACCGAACGTGGCGAAGGTAATCGGCAGCGCGGCGCGCAGGCCGCCGTAACGGCGCATGTCCTGCTCTTCGTGCATCGCGTGAATCACGGCGCCGGAGCCCAGGAACAACCCGGCCTTGAAGAAACCGTGGGTGAGCAGATGCATGATCGCGAAGGCGTAGCCGGCGGTGCCCAGCCCGGCCGCGAGAACCATGTACCCGATCTGGCTGATCGTCGATGCGGCCAACGCGCGCTTGATGTCGTCCTTGGCGCAGCCGATGATGGCGCCGAACAGCAGGGTGACGGCGCCGACGATCACCACGGCCAATCGCGCGTCGGGCGCCAGGTTGTAGAGCGGGTTGGAGCGCACGATCAAGTACACGCCCGCGGTCACCATCGTCGCCGCGTGGATCAGCGCGGAGACCGGCGTGGGGCCCTCCATCGCGTCACCCAACCAAGCCTGCAGCGGAACCTGGGCCGATTTGGCGCAGGCGCCCAGCAGCAGCAGTAACCCCATTGCGGTCAACGCGCCCCGGCTCGCCCCGGGCGCGCCGGCGAACACCCCGGCGTACGACAGCGTGCCGAATGTGCTGAACATCAAGAACATTCCCACGGCCAGGCCGGCATCGCCGACTCGGTTCATCACGAACGCCTTCTTGGCCGCCGCGGCCGCGGTCGGCTTGTGATACCAGAAACCGATCAGCAGGTAGGAGGCCAGGCCGACGCCTTCCCAGCCGACGTAGAGCACCACATAGTTGTCGGCGACCACCAACAGCAGCATCGACGCCAGAAACAGATTCAGATAGCCGAAAAAACGACGGCGGTCCGGGTCCGCTGCCATGTAGCCGACCGAATAGATATGGATCAGCGATCCGACCCCGGAGATCAGCAGCACGAAGCACAAGGAGAGCTGGTCGATCTGCAGCCCGAAGTCGACCTGAAGTTGCCCGACCGGTATCCAGCTGAACACCTTCTGATGGATGGCTCGATCGGCGTCGTTTCGCGCGAGCATGTCGACGAGCAGGCTCAGCCCGACCCCGAATGCCGCCAGCGCGGCCACACAACCCAATAGGTGGCCCCACGCGTCGGTGCGTCTGCCACCGAACAGCAAGACGGCGGCGCCTGCCAGGGGTAGGGCCACGAGCAGCCAGGTGAAGTGTGTCATCTTGGCGTTCTTAGCCTTTGAGTAGATTCGCGTCGTCGACCGACGCGGATTTGCGGGCGCGGAAAATCGTCATGATGATGGCCAGGCCGACAACCACCTCGCAGGCTGCGACCACCATGGTGAAGAACGCAATCATCTGCCCGTCCAGATGGCCATGCATCCGCGAGAACGTGACGAACGCGAGGTTGACGGCGTTGAGCATCAGTTCAACGCACATGAACATCACGATGGCGTTGCGGCGCAACAGCACACCCCCGGCCCCGATGGTGAACAGCAGCGCCGAAAGGTACAGGTAATTAGCCGGATTCACGACGCACCGCCTTTCACGGCTTCGGCGGAACGGTCACCCCGGGGGTCGGCAAGCTGCGGGCGGTCGGCGTTGCCGATGCGCAGTATCGAGGACACCGACAAGTCCGAGTAGGAGCCGTCGGGCAGCCTGGCGGCGACGTCGACGGCGTTCTGGCGTGCGTACACGCCGGGGTTGGGCAGCGGGGTGGGGTGTCCGCCCGGCCGGAAGCGTTCCTCGGCGAGTTCCCGCTGGGTTTTGCGGCGTTCGAAGCGTTCCCGGTGCGCCAACACCATCGCCCCGACCGCCGCGGTGATCAGCAGCGCGCTGGTCAGTTCGAACGCCCACAGGTAACGCGAAAAGATCAGGGCCGCCAGGCCTTCGACGTTGCCGTTGGAGTTGGCGGCGGCCACTCCGACGAAACCTCCGGTCGCCGCGTTGCCGATACCGGCGAGCAGCAGGATGCCGAAGCCGAGGCCGACCGCGACCGCCGCGATGCGCTGGCCACGCAGCGTCTCCTTGAGCGATTCCGCGGAGTCGACGCCGATCAGCATCAGCACGAACAGGAAGAGCATCATCACCGCGCCGGTGTAGACCACGACCTGGACGACGCCCAGAAACAGCGCGTCCTGGATCATGTAGAACACCGCCAGGATGATCATCGTCATCGCCAGGAACATCGCCGAGTAGACCGCGTTGACCGAAAGTACGACGCCGAGCGCGCCGATCAGCGCCAGCGCCCCCAATATCCAGAACGTGGCCGCTTCACCGGTGGAGGTGCGAACGATGGTGTCGGCGGCGAGGTTTGATACGGGGCCGGTGATCATTGGGCTCCTCCGGCCTCGGATCCGGCGCTCTCGTGCTCGCGCAGCCCGGCTGCGGTCACGTTGCCCTCGTAGTAGTCCTTGTCGGTCGCGCCCGCGGCCCTCGGATGCGGCGGCGCGGTCATTCCCGGCAGCAGCGGCGCGAGCAGCCGGTCCTTCTCGTAGATGAGGTCGGCGCGGTTGTCGTCGGCCATCTCGTAGTCGTTGGTCATCGTCAGCGCCCTGGTCGGGCAGGCCTCGATGCACAGGCCGCAACCGATGCAACGCAGATAGTTGATCTGGTACACGCGGCCGTACCGTTCGCCCGGTGAATACCGCAGCTCCTCGGTGTTGTCGGCGCCCTCGACGTAGATGGCGTCGGCGGGGCACGCCCAGGCGCACAGCTCGCACCCGATGCATTTCTCCAGACCGTCGGGATACCGGTTGAGTTGGTGACGGCCGTGATAGCGCGGCGCGACCGGGCCCGGCTTCTCCGGATACTCCTCGGTGACCCTCTTCTTGAACATCGACCCGAACGTCACGCCGAAGCCCGCAACGGCGTCAAGAAACCTAGGCACGTGCTTTCTCCTTGCTGGCGCCGACTTTCTGCCCCGGCAGCGGCGGTGTCGGGAATGCCGGCTCGATGCTTGCCGCGCCGCCGGGCGCCGCGGCTTCGCCGCGCTGCCGGCGGAGCTGCCGCTCCATCGCACGAAGGCTGGGGGCAGTGAACGGTCTTCGCAGCAGCAGCACCAAAGCCGAGGCCACGACGAGGCTGCTGATCACCAGCACCGGCGTCCAATGCGCGTACCCCTGGTTGCGCATCGTGCGGATGACGGCGGCGATGATGATCCACACCAGCGCGACGGGGATCAGCAGCCGCCAGCCCAGCGCCATGAACTGGTCGTAACGCAGCCGGGGCAGGCTGGCGCGCAGCCACATGTAGATGAACAGGAACGTCCACATCTTGGCGGTGAACCAGAGCAGCGGCCACCAGCCGACGTTGGCGCCCGGCCACATGTTGATCGGCCAGGGAGCATGCCAGCCGCCGAAGAACATGACCGTCGCGAGCGACGAGACCGTCATCATGTTGACGTATTCGGCCAACATGAACATCGCGAACTTCAGGGACGAATACTCGGTGTGGAAGCCGGCGACGAGCTCACCCTCGGCCTCCGGCAAATCGAATGGGGCGCGGTTGGTTTCACCGACCATTGAGATCAGGTAAATGATGAACGACGGCAGCAACAGGAACACATACCACACCCGGTTCTGGGCGCCGACGATCTGCGATGTCGACATGGAGCCGGCGTAGAGGAACACCGCCGCGAACGACAGTCCCATCGCCACCTCGTAGGAGATGACCTGCGCGGTGGATCGCACCCCGCCAAGCAGCGGATAGGTGGATCCCGACGCCCAGCCGCCCAGGACGATCCCATAGACGCCGATCGCCGACAGCCCCAAAATGAAGAGCACGGCGACCGGCAGGTCGGTCAGCTGCAGCGGCGTCCGATGACCGAAGATCGACACGACCGGCCCGAACGGAATGAACGCGAACGCCGTGAAGGCGGGAATCACCGAAATGACCGGTGCCGCAAAATAGACGAACTTGTCGATGCCGCCGGGCGTGATGCTTTCCTTCAGCGCCAGCTTGATCCCGTCGGCCAGGCTCTGCAGGGCGCCCCACGGTCCGGCCCGGTTGGGCCCGGGCCTCAGCTGCATCCAGCCCAATATCTTGCGCTCGAGCAGGATCGCGACCAACACATTCAGCATGAGGAAGACAAAGATGGCCAGCGACTTGCCCAGCACCAACCACCAGGTGTCGTGCCCGAACGCGCTCAACGGGGTGTTCATGTGCCAACTCCGATTCCCACGATGCTGCCGATGGTCACGCCCAATTTCCGGTGCACCGCGCAACCCGGCGAGTTCAGCGGCAGCCACACCACCCGGTCGGGCATGTCGGTGACGCTCAGCGGCAGTGTGATCGATCCCCGCGGCGTACTGACCGTGACGTTGTCACCGTCGGCTGCGCCGATCTCGGCCGCGGTCTCAGCGGACAGCCGGACGACCGGTTCGCGCGCCGTGCCGGCCAAATGCGGTTCGCCGTCCTGCATCCGGCCCTGGTCGAGCAGCAATCGCCAACCGGCAAGCACGGCTTGCCCTTTTTCAGGCCCCGTCCCGGCCTTGGCGGGCTCCGGGACCTGCGGGCCGGCGGGGTGGTCGCCGTCCCAGTTTCCCAGCCCGGCCAGCTCCGCGCGCGCGGTCTCGACGGTCGTCGTTCCGAGGTAGACACCCAACTCGTCGGCAAGGGTGTCGAGCACGCGATGATCCGGCTGGCCCGCCTGCTGTGTGGTGCCGTGCAGCGCGGGGGCAAACCCGCGGTATCGGCCCTCCCAGTTGACGAATGCGCCGGACTTCTGCGCCGTCGGCGCGACGGGGAACACCACGTCCGCGCGTTCGGTGACCGCGCTGTGCCGCAGCTCCAGGCTGACGACGAAGCCGGCGCCGTCCAGCGCCGCGTGCACCGCCTCCGGATCGGGGAAGTCACCCGCCTCGATGCCGCCGACCAGCAGCGCACCCAAGGATCCGTCGGCGGCGGCGGCGAGGATGGCCTGGGCGTCGCGCCCCGGGGCGGAGGGCAATTCGTCGACGTGCCAGGCCGAGGCAACCTGTGCCCGAGCGGCGTCATCGGCAACCGGGCGGCCGCCGGGCAACAGCGTCGGCAATGCGCCGGCCTCCAGCGCTCCGCGCTCGCCGGCGCGCCGCGGAACCCACGCCAGCCGGGCGCCCGTCGTGTCGGCGAGCCGGGCCGCCGCGGAAAATCCGCCGGGCGCTGCGGCCAGGCGTTCCCCGATCATGATCACCGCGCCGGGTTTGGAGAGCAGGTCAGCCAGCTCTCCGCCGGCCAGGCCGTCCAGCGCCGAAGCTTCGGCTCCCGGAACGGTTTTGATCAGCCTGCCCGCCATCTTCGTCAGCCCGCGGGTGGTGAAGGGTGCGACCGAGTAGATCGGGACGCGGTGCTTGCGGGCGGCCTTGCGCAACCGCAGGAACACGATCGGCGACTCGTCCTCCGGCTCGAACCCGACCAGCAGCACCACCGGCGCCGATTCGAGGTCGGAGTAGCTGACGGTCACCGGCCGGCCGGCGACGCGGGCGGTCAGGAAGTCGGTCTCCTCGGCCGAATGCGGACGAGCGCGGAAGTCGATATCGTTGGTGTCCAAGACGATTCGCGCAAACTTGCTGTAGGCGTAGGCGTCCTCCCAGGTCACCCGGCCGCCGACCAATACCCCGGTGCGCCCGCGAGCCGCCTCGAGTCCCTCGGCCGCCGCCACGATCGCGTGCGACCACGACGCGGGCTGCAGCTCGCCGTCTGCGCCGCGGATCAGGGGAGTGGTGAGTACGTCCGGCTGGGTTGCGTAGGTGAAGGCCCACCGGCCCTTGTCGCAGTTCCACTCCTCGTTGACCTCGGGGTCGTCACCAGCCAGCCGGCGCAGCACCTTGCCGCGCCGATGGTCGGTGCGCTGCGCGCATCCCGACGCGCAGTGCTCGCACACGCTCGGGCTGGAGACCAGGTCGAAGGGCCGGGCCCGGAAACGATAAGCGGTACCGGTCAATGCGCCCACCGGGCAGATCTGCACGGTGTTACCCGAAAAGTACGAGTCGAACGGCTCATTGGCGTAGATGCCGACCTGCTGCAGAGCGCCGCGCTCCTGCATGTCGATGAAGATGTCACCGGCGATCTGTTCGGAGAACCGGGTGCAGCGGGCGCACAGGATGCACCGCTCGCGGTCCAGCAGCACCTCGGAGGAGATGTTGATGGGCTTGGCGAAGGTCCGCTTGACGTCGGTGAACCGAGAGTCCTCCCGCCCGTTGGACATCGCCTGGTTCTGCAGCGGGCATTCGCCGCCCTTGTCGCACATCGGGCAGTCCAGCGGATGGTTGATCAGCAGCAGCTCCATGACGCCGTGCTGGGCCTTGTCCGCGGCCTCCGAGGTGAGCTGCGTGCGCACCACCATGTCGTCGGTGGCCACGGTGGTGCACGATGCCATCGGCTTGCGTTGCCCCTCGACCTCGACGAGACACTGCCGGCACGCCCCCACCGGGTCCAACAATGGGTGGTCGCAGAACCGCGGGATCTGGACGCCCATCAACTCGGCCGCGCGGATCACCAAAGTCCCCTTGGGAACGCTGATCTCGTTGCCGTCGATCGTGAGCGTCACCATCTCCGGCGTGCTCGCACGGTTCTCGGTGTCGGCCGCCTGAGTCATCGGCGCCGCTCCTCCTCACTGCTTCGCATTGCATCGTCGCCGGCGCGTGTCATGAGCCCTTTCCGTTCGGCGTCAGCATGGAGTCTCGGGGGTCGAACGGGCAGCCGCCGCCTTCGACGTGTGCGACGTACTCGTCCCGGAAGTACTTGATCGACGACATCACCGGGCTGGCAGCGCCATCGCCCAACGCGCAGAACGACTTTCCCAGGATGGTGTCGGAGATGTCGAGCAGCTTGTCGAGATCTTCCTGCGTTCCCCGCCCCGTTTCGAGCCGCTTGTAGATCTGGGTCAGCCAGTAGGTGCCCTCCCGGCACGGCGTGCATTTGCCGCACGACTCGTGCTGGTAGAACTCGGTCCAGCGGCGCACGGCGCGCACCACACACGTGGTCTCGTCGAAAATCTCGAGCGCCTTGGTCCCCAGCATCGATCCGGCGCCCCCGACGCCCTCGTAATCCAGTGGCACGTCGAGATGTTCGTCGGTGAGCAGCGGCGTCGACGACCCGCCGGGCGTCCAGAACTTCAGCTGGTGCCCGGCCCGCACGCCGCCGGCGTAGTCGAGCAGCTCGCGCAGCGTGATGCCCAGCGGCGCCTCGTACTGGCCGGGTTTGGTGACATGCCCCGACAGCGAATACAGCGTGTAGCCAGGCGATTTCTCGCTGCCCATGGAGCGAAACCAGTCCACCCCGTTGAGCACGATCGACGGGACACTGGCGATGGTCTCGACGTTGTTGATCACCGTCGGGCAGCCGTACAGGCCC
>NZ_JAFBAT010000166.1 GCF_019247615.1 Mycobacterium sp.
GTGCCCATACCCATCCACGCGCCGGCGCTGGAGGGCCCGCCGTCGCCCGGTCCGTAGGTCAGCGGGTGGCGTCCGTGCGGTCGGCGTCGACTAAGCGCACACTGGGTATTAGCGCTGTCACGGCAAGGAGGTCTGCGTGGGCGAATACGGTGCATTCGGGTTTGACCCCGACGAATTCGATCGGATGATCCGGGAGGGCAGCGAGGGACTTCGCGAGGTGTTCGAAAGGATCGGCAGGTTTGTCAGCGGTCCTGGCGGGGGCTTTTCCGCGTTCTTCGAGGACGCGTCGCGACGGCCGCGCCCGGCGCCGGAGACCACCGGCGAGGCCGGTGAGGGGGTATGGGCCATCTACATGGTGGACGCCGACGGCGGCGCGCGCGTCGAAGAGGTCTATGCGACCGAACTCGATGCGCTACGTGCCAACAAGAACAATGTCGATCCCAAGCGCAAGGTTCGCTTTTTGCCGTACGGCATAGCAGTCAGCGTCCTCGACGACGACGCGGAAGAGCCGGCTTAGCCCCGCTGCACCACGTTCGACCCGCCGCTGTTGCTGATCTTCGGCGTGCCCGTGTGGTAGGTGATCTTGTTGTTGAACCCGGAGGCGTCGATGCTGTCGGCGGCGTCGACGGTGATCGAGTTCTGCACGCCCGACACGGTGAGGCTTGTGCAATGACCGGTGATCACCACCGTGTTGGAAACGCCGCTGACGCTGACGATGTTGTCGTCGCAGGCGATCGTTCGATTTTCGCCGATGCCAGAGACGCTGATGCTGGCGCCCCGCGTCGGGGTGGGTGACGTCGATGGCGCAGTGGTCCTGGTCCGGGTGGTCGAGGGCGGGCGGCTCCTCGAGGTGCTCGGGCTCACGGTCGCGGAGGTCGTCGTCAGGGAGCTGATGACGGACCGGGCGTCGGAAAGCCGATGCGCGACGAAGGCGGCGATACCCCCCGCGAGCACGAGAAATCCGACGACGATGATGGTGCCGAGAATCCACCATGTGCGGTTTCCCGAGGGTGGCTTGGGCGGTGGCCCGCCGAACGACCCGCCGTACGGCGGACCGGAAAACGAACCGTCATACGTCCACGTTCCCGGTGGGGGCGGGGATGGCGGGACCGTCGGGCCCGGCGGGTATTGCGGGTAGGGATAGCCGCCCGGCGGCTGCGGTTGTTGTCCCGCCTCGGAAGCGCGGGCAGCGTCGGCCAGGGGACGCTCGAGTTCCCGGATCCGTTCTTCGGGGTCGTCCCGCGAGTCCATGCACAGATGCTCCCATCCAATCGCGCCGGATAGGTAGTTTCGGCACGCGATGAGTAAGTAGTTTCAGCAGCGTGCCCGACTTGCCGAACCGCCAGATCGTCTTGCGCCGCCGTCCCACGGGTCTCGTCCGGCCCGGTGACACGGAGCTGGTCACCGCCCCGGCGCCCGAACCCGGGGAAGGCGAGGCGCTGCTGCGCACCACCTACGTCGGGCTCGACGCGGCGGTCCGCACCTGGCTGAACGACCAGCCCGGTTACCTGCCGCCGGTACAGCTGGGCGAGGTCATCCGGGCGGCGGGAATCGGCGAGGTCGTGAAGTCACGTTGTGACGCCTACGACGTCGGCGACGTCGTCACCACGCTGACGGGCTTCCAGGAGTACGTGATCGTCCGCGACGACGTGTTCAGCACGCCGATTGCCGGCAAGGACGCGGTGGACCAGCTGGCGGTGATGTCGGTTTATGGACCGACCGGGGCCACCGCTTACTTCGGGATGATGGACATCGGCCGGCCCCAGCCGGGCGAGACCGTGGTGGTATCGGCCGCCGCGGGTGCCACCGGATCGGTGGCGGGACAGATCGCCAAGATCGCCGGCGCCCGGGTGGTGGGCATCGCGGGCGGCCCCGAGAAGTGCCGCGCCGTGGTGGAGGACTTCGGATTCGACGCCTGCATCGACTACAAGCACGACGACCTGGCTATCGCCCTCAAGGAACACTGTCCGCGCAGGGTCAACGTCTACTTCGACAACGTGGGCGGACCGATTCTGGACGCGGTGCTGGGTCGCCTGGCCGCCAAGGCACGGGTGGTCCTGTGCGGCGTGATCTCCAGCTACCTGAGCGGGGAGCACCCGGGACCGGCCAATTATGTGAACCTGTTGTCGAAGACGGCGCTGATGCAGGGTTTCAACGCGCTCGACCAGTGGGGCCGCTTCGATGAAGCGTTCGCCGCGCTTCGCCAGTGGGAGCAGGAGGGCCGGATCAAGCACCGCGAGACCATCTTCGAGGGTGTCGAAGCGTGCGTGGATGCCCTCAACGGCCTGTTCACCGGCGCCAACATCGGCAAGATGTTGGTCAAGCTCAGCGAGCCGGGTTCCCGTTGAGGGACCCGGCGCCTCGTTGCACCTAGTCCTGGCCGAGAATTCTGTGCAGAGTCTTCTTCGCGTCGGTCAGCGCCTCCAGGACCTTGGTGCGCGTCTCGGCGAGCTGCTCCTTCTGCTCGTCGGTGCCCGTCCAGGCGATGGTGCGGGCGAGGCCGGCGAGTTCGAAGAGTGTCCTGCGGATCTTGAAGACGTCGCCGTACTTGGCCGCCCGGCCCAGGAACGCGTGCGCCGTCTCGCTGCTGACGCCCCGCCAGGCCAGCAGGTTCTGGCCCAATTCGGTCAAGGTCGCCACGCCGTTGTCAACTGTGACCATGCCGCGCCCGGCAAGCAGCCCAATGGCGAGCTCAGCCAGGTCCTGCGGCGGGGTGAAAGCGCCCTCGGTGGCGTCGGACACCCGCTGCACGACCTGGGCGGCGTCGGCGGGCCCGTCGAGCAGCATCGCCGCGGTCACGAACGCCGCGCGCTTGAGGAAATGGGGACCGCCCGGCCCGCCGAAGCCGCCCCGGCCGGGACCGCCCGGGCCGCCAAAGCCGCCGAATGGGCCTTGTCCCCAGCCCTTTCCACCGCCGAAGCCGCCCCAGCCGGGACCGCCGAAGCCGGGTCCCCCGAAACCGCCCCCGAAACCGCCCCCGAAACCGCCAAAGCCGGGTCCCCCAAAGAATCCACCACCAAACATCGCCGTTCTTCCTTTCATCTGGCCTATCAAGCTCCTTGATACCACCGCTCTTGTGGATGTCAAGGAGATTGATGGTTGCTTTGGATTTCTGCCACACTGCGTGGTGTCGGCGCCGCGACCCCAGGTCGGCTGCTCTACGCGGTGAGAAGGCCCATTTCGGAAGCTCGGTGAGGCGGTGCGCTGCCGGCGGCGACCCCTCCAAGTGGCGGAATGCACCGCGAGGCGAGATGCGCCCGGCCCCCGCCGCATGGTTTCATAACACCGTTTGCAAGAGTTGCCGAGGGGGATCAGGGATCACGCCAGAGCTGAGTTCCCGGTTTTAGAGATTGGTGGGTTTGCAGATGGATCGTCGCAGCATGTTGCTGAGGACGGGGCTCGGCATGCTGGCGGCGGTCGCCGCGATCCCCGTCCCGGAGGCGCTCGCCAGCCCGTCCCGCCCGGCCCCACCCGAAGCGCCGTCGGCCGGCCCCAGCGGACCCTACATCTTCTCCGACGAATTCGACGGCCCGGCGGGCTCCGCTCCCGATCCGGCGAAATGGACGGTGCAGTCCTGGCAGGACGACGTGTTTCCTCCGGTCGCCGGGATATACCGCGACGACCGCCGAAACGTGTTCCAGGACGGCAACTCCAACCTCGTCCTGCGGGCCACCCAGGAAAACGGCGATTACTTCGGCGCCAAACTGCGGGGCAACTTCCACAGCATGATCAACCAGACCTGGGAAGCGCGGATAAAGCTGAACTGTTTGGAGCCGGGGCTCTGGTCGGCGTTCTGGGGTGTCAACGAAGACCCGCTGCCGGACGGCGAGGTCGACGTCTTCGAGTGGTACGGCAACGGCTCGTGGCCGCCGGGCACGACGGTTCACGCGGCATCCAACGGGAAAACCTGGGAGGGTAAATCGATCCCGGGTTTGGTGGACGGCGGCTGGCACACGTGGCGGATGCATTGGGGTGAGGAGGGATTCGAGTTCGCGCGCGACGGGGCGCAGTACTTCACCGTCCCGAACAAGCCCATCCACGTGCACGGCGGCGCTCCCGACGACTTCCGGTGGCCGTTCAACAAGCCCGGCTATTGGATGACTCCTATGTTCACCCTCGCGGTCGGTGGGGTCGGCGCCGGCGATCCCGCGGCCGCCGGCTTTCCCGCCGACATGCTCGTCGACTACATCCGAATCTGGTAAGCGCTTCAGCGCGTTTACTTTTCGGCCTTGATCACCTGAACCAGGTTGAACTGCCAGCGCTCGACGAGCCGGAAGCCCAGGTCGTGCGGGACCGCGAAGGCGGGTGTCGGCCCGTACTGGGGGCCGGGTGGGATCGCCGGGCCCTGTTCGTGAGCCGGCATCGACTTGTCGGCCTGGGTGATGATCCATACGACAGCGCAGCGGCTCAACGGCTTTGCGACGACTTCCGGGATGAGGTTGGTGTCGAAGACGTCGTTGCGGTCCGTCGCCCGTTGCCAAAGCGTCAGGTCGACCAGCTTCCGATAGGCGTTGGGGCGCGCCGCCATCAACGGGCGCATGGGGGCGGGCATGAACGTCACCGTGTCGTTCACCAGGAGGCAATCACCGGGTGCCGCCTTCGCGGAGATCAAATCGGCCACCTGGCTGTAGTCCATGCCGTATTTAGCATACGGATTGCGCTGCGCCAGCACGTAATTCGGCGCGGCTGCGACGGCTAACAGAATCACGATCGCCGTGGCAACCCAAGGTTTGGCGGCCAGCGCTCCGATGCATACCCCCAGCGCCAGTGCCATCGCGGGTGCGGTGAAGGACAGGTAACGGGGCGTGTAGATGGGGTGTGCTGCGGCCGACCACGCCACGATCGCGACCGTCGGCAGCGTCATCCATGCCACCGCCAAGGCCAACAGTTGGCGATCGGCCACCGCCAAGCGGGATCTGTTGCGTCGCAGGGCGATAGCGGCCACCACGACCAGTGCCGACAGCACCGCGAATGGCGGACTCCTTTCGAAGTATTGCTGGATCACGACATCTTCGATCGTTCGGTGCCCGATCGGCGCGATCCATTTGATCTGTTGAACCTGCCCTACGACCTTCAGCACGAACGGGGTCAGGCAGCAAAGCGCCAACAGCGACGCGATGGCGAACGGAACAAGGACTTTTCGGTGGCGCCGGAAAGCGACGATGAAGACGACATGCGCGGCCAACAACAGGCCGAGGTAGATGTCAAGCAGAACCGAGATCAGCAGCGTGAGCCCGTAACAGAGCCACAGCCAACGGCTTTCACGGCGCGCGGCGACGACGAGCATCACCGTCAGCCACACCGCGGCCATCATGGACAGCGCATAAGGCCGAGCCTCGATGCCCGCCCACGTCGTCCGGGGCAGAATCGCGCAGACAACTCCCGCGGCCACCGCAATAGTGCGAGAAGAGAACTGCCTGCCCAGCACCACAACTCCGGCCGCCGCGCCCCCGACAGCCAGACCACTTGGCGCGCGCGACCAGAACTCCGTGGGCGGGAAGATCTGGAACCAACCGTGCATGAGCAGGTAGTACAGGCCATGGACGGCGTCGACATTGCCCAACATCCGCCACAACTGGGGCAGCGACCGACTATATGCGGAGGAAATCGTGGCGGCCTCGTCGTACCAGAACGATGGCCGCGCGGCCCCGGCGAGACTGATCGCGGTGGCTAGCATTCCGACGATCAGCGGCTCGCCGCGCGGCGCCCGACGGTGCGTCTGGGAGATGCCCGCCGAGCCACCGGGGCGCGTCGCTGTCTCGCCGAACACCACCGTTATGTTGCCAGAACCAAGCCTGCCCACCGTTGGTCGTCGACGTATGGCATAATCGAATGTATGTTCGAAGGTGGGCGGGTGCCCGATCCGGAGTCGATCGCCCGGTTGGGTGAGCTCATGGAGCGCCGCCATCCGTCGGTGACCTCGGAGTCCGCGGTGCTGCTGGACGCGATCGCGGCCGCGGCGCGGGCCGAAAATCGGCAGGTGGCCGCCCAGTTGGAGTTGATGGGTCGGCTGTTTGGGTATCGGCTGTCGCGGTGTGCGGAGAACGAGGACTGGGCCATTGACACCATGGAGGCCGTGGC
>NZ_JAFBAT010000177.1 GCF_019247615.1 Mycobacterium sp.
TGGTGAAGCGGGCGGCGAAGAACGCGGCCAGCACCGACAGCGAGTACAGCGGGATGATCGCGATGAGGCCGGCGATCAGGCGGGTCGATACCAGGTAGGACACCGAGTGCACCGCCATGCACTCGACGGCGTCGATCTCCTCGGCGATGCGCATCGCGCCCAGCTGCGCGGTGGTGCCGGCGCCGATGGTGGCCGCCAAGGCGATGCCCGCGATGACCGGCGCGACGATGCGGACGTTGAGGAACGCGGACAAGAACCCGGTCAGCGCCTCGATGCCGATGTTGCCCAGCGACGCGTAGCCCTGGACCGCGATGACTCCACCGGAGGCCAGCGTCAGGAATGCGGCCACGCCGACCGTGCCGCCGATCATGACGAGCGCGCCGGCGCCGAGGGTCATCTCGGCGACGTTGCGGATCGTCTCCTTGCGGTAGCGGGTGAGCGCGTTGGGGACGTAGCGAATGGTTTGCCCGTAGAACAGCGCCTGCTCGCCGAAGTCGTCGACCGGCCCCTGCAGCCTCGACACCACGTTGCGTAGCCGGTACGTGATGTCGTAGCTCATCGCCGGCTCACCCGCCCCGTCACTTCGCCGTGATTTTCACGCCGACGGCCGTCATCACGACGTTGATGACGAACAGGCAGATGAACGCGTAGACGACCGTTTCGTTGACCGCGTTGCCGACGCCCTTGGGGCCGCCCTTGACGGTCAGTCCGCGGTAACACCCGACCAGGCCGGCCATCACGCCGAACAGCAGCGCTTTGACTTCGGCGAGAACCAATTCGCGCAGTCCGGTGAGCACCGTCAACCCGTTGATGAACGCGCCCGGATTGACGCCCTGCAGGAAGACCGAGAACACGTAACCACCGGAAAGCCCGATGGCACATACCAATCCGTTCAGCAGTAGCGCGACGACCGTCGACGCCAACACCCTTGGCACCACCAGCCGGTGGATGGGGTCGATGCCGAGCACCCGCATCGCGTCGATTTCTTCCCGGATGGTGCGTGCACCCAGGTCGGCGCAGATGGCGGTGGCGCCCGCACCGGCCACCACCAGCACGGTCACCACCGGGCCCAGCTGGGTGATGGTGCCGAAAGCGGTTCCGGCGCCGGACAAGTCGGCGGCGCCGATTTCACGCAACAGGATGTTGAGGGTGAAGGCGACCAGAACCGTGAACGGGATGGATACCAGCAGCGTCGGAACCAGCGACACGCGAGCGATCATCCACGTCTGGTCCAGAAACTCACGAAACTGGAACGGCCGCCGGAAGGTTTCCCGGCCCGTGGCGATCATCATTTCGAAGAACCCGCCCACCGCGCGGGCGGGAACCGCAAGTTGTTCGATCAACTCGGCACCCCCCTTTGCTGCTCGCGGCGAAGCGTGGCTGTCGCCTTTGCGGTGTCGTCGTTCGCATGCGGCTCGGTGTGAGCCGGATCATATTAACCCAGAACTAGTTCACGGTGTCAATGAACAGCATTTCTCCGTCAGCAACGTTAATTTCCCTGGTCAGAGCAGTTATGTCGTTATCAATCTGACACATGTTCTACTGCCGGGCTCCCCCGTCCGAAAGCTAGCTTTAATGGCTATTACTCCATCAGGCCGACCGCGGAGAAATTCCGCTCCGGATCGCGGCCAGCAAAGTACTGGCGCAACTCCTCGCTAAGCCGTGCGGGCTCCCACGCCGGCCCCTCCGCGGTGAACTTATGCTCCGCCGTCGGCGCGGCCACCAGCGTCACCTGCGGCCCGTAAACAATGAACACCTGCCCGTTGACCTCCGCGGCAGCCGGCGACGACAAGAACGTGACCAGATTGACCACATGCTCGGGTGACAACGGGTCGATCTCCCCCGCCGCCGCGTCCGGCGCCGCACCGAAGACGTCGGCCGTCATCGCGGTGCGGGCCCGCGGGCAGATGGCGTTGGCGCACACCCCGTAGCGCCCGAGCGCCCGCGCCGCCGACAGGGTGAGCGCGATGATGCCGGCCTTGGCCGCGCCGTAGTTGGCCTGCCCCACCGGACCCACCAGCCCCGCCTCCGACGACGTGTTGACGAGGCGGCCGAAGACTTGGCCGCCCGCATCCTTGGCCTTGCTGCGCCAGTAGGTGGCCGCGTTGCGGGTCAGCAGGAAATGGCCGCGCAGGTGCACGGCGATGACCTGGTCCCATTCCTCGTCGGACATGTTGAACAGCATCCGGTCGCGGGTGATCCCCGCGTTGTTGACGACGATGTCCAGGCCGCCCAGGCCGTCGGCCGTGGCCACCAGTTCGTCGGCGGTGGCGCGTTGGCTGATGTCGCCGGCCACGGCCACGGCCTTCGAACCCGCGGTACTGATCTCGTCGATGACGTCGGAGACATCGAGCCCGGCGGCGATGTCGTTGACGACGACGGTCGCGCCCAGTCGGGCCAGGCCGAGCGCTTCGGCCCGTCCCAGCCCAGCGGCCGCGCCGGTGACCACAGCGACCCTGCCGGAGAGATCGGTCGCGTTTGTGCTGCTAGTCAATTTATGAATACCTCTAGTCCCAGTTAGTCGCTGCGCGCTAGCGCGGCGCGCGGGCACTCGGCGATCGCCTGCTCGGCCAGCTGCTCTCGGTCGGGCGGAATCGGATCGGTCTTCACAACCGCGTAGTCGTCGTCGTCCAGGTCGAAGATGTCGGGTGCGATTCCCAAGCACACGGCGTTACCTTCGCACCGGTCACGATCCACAATCACCCGCACGGCACCCTCCTTGAACCTGCCCCTCGCCGCGAGCACCCGCCCCACCGGCATGTGGGTCCACCATAGGGCCCCGATGCGTCCGGCGAAACGGTAGCTGGATTCCAAGACTAGAACGTGTTACAACCGGGAATGCGAACGGGTAGCCCTTGGTCGAGCTACGCCCACCTTTCAACCTCGAGGACGGCTTGCGATGCGCATCAGTTACACCCCTGAACAGGAGGAGCTGCGTCGCGAGCTGCGGTCGTACTTCGCCACCCTCATGACGCCCGAGCGGCGCGAGGCGCTGAGTTCAACCCAGGGCGAAATCGGCACGGGCAACGCGTACCGCGAGGTCGTCTCGCAGATGGGCAAGGACGGCTGGCTCACCCTCAACTGGCCAAAGGAGTACGGCGGCCAGGACCGCTCCCCGATGGACTCGCTGATCTTCACCGACGAGGCGGCCATCGCCGGCGCGCCGGTGCCGTTTTTGACCATCAACAGCGTGGCGCCGACGATCATGGCCTACGGCACCGACGAGCAGAAGAAGTTCTTCCTGCCGAAGATCGCGGCCGGCGACCTGCACTTCTCGATCGGATACTCCGAGCCCGGCGCCGGCACCGACCTGGCCAACCTGCGCACCACCGCGGTCCGCGACGGCGACGACTACGTGATCAACGGCCAGAAGATGTGGACCAGCCTGATCCAGTACGCCGACTACGTCTGGCTGGCGGTGCGCACCAATCCCGAGGCAAAGAAGCACCGCGGCATCTCGGTGCTGATCGTGCCGACGACGGCGGAGGGCTTTTCCTGGACACCGGTGCACACCATGGCCGGGCCCGACACCAGCGCCACCTACTACTCCGATGTGCGGGTGCCGGTCAGCAACCGGGTCGGCGAGGAGAACGGCGGCTGGAAGTTGGTGACCAACCAGCTCAACCACGAGCGGGTCGCGCTGGTGTCACCGGCGCCGATCTTCATGTGCCTGCGCGAGGTTCGGGAGTGGGCGCAGAACACCAAGGACGACGGCGGCGCCCGGATCATCGACTCGGAGTGGGTGCAACTCAACCTGGCCCGGGTGCACGCCAAGGCCGAGGTCCTCAAGCTGATCAACTGGGAGCTGGCGTCATCGGCCGGTGACTCGCTGGGACCGGCGGATGCGTCGGCGGCCAAGGTGTTCGGAACCGAGCTGGCCACCGAGGCCTATCGCCTGCTGATGGAGGTGCTGGGCACCGCGGCCACCGTGCGCCAGGACTCGCCGGGTGCCCTGCTGCGCGGCCGCGTCGAGCGCATGCACCGCGCTTGCCTGATCCTGACATTCGGGGGCGGCACCAACGAGGTTCAGCGCGACATCATCGGGATGGTCGCGCTGGGACTGCCCCGAGCCAACCGCTGAGCATCTTCACTTGAGGACTTGAGGACGAGAATTCATGGACTTCACGACAACCGAAGCCGCAACCGACCTCGGTGGTTTGGTCGACACGATCGTGGACGCGGTGTGCACACCGGAGCACCAACGCGAGCTGGACACGCTCGAGCAACGATTCGACCGCGAGCTGTGGGGCAAGCTCGTCGAGGCCGACATCTTGACCAGCGCCTCCCCCGCGTCGTTGGGCGGCGACGGGTTCGGGGTTCTCGAGCAGGTGGCCATCTTGGTCGCGCTGGGCCACCAACTGGCCGCCGTGCCGTACCTGGATTCGGCGGTGCTGGGCGCCGGGGCGTTGGCCCGGTTCGGCTCGGAAGAGCTACAGCGGCGTTGGGGTGCGCCGGCGGTTCGCGGGGAGACGATCCTGACCGTCGCGCTGGACGGTGAAATGGGCGAGGGGCCCGTGCGGGCCGTCAGCACCGGCGAGGGCTACCGGCTGACCGGGACCCGCACACAGGTCGGGTTCGGACCCGTCGCCGACGCCTTTCTGGTTCCGGCCGAAACCGATTCCGGCACGGCAGTTTTCGTGGTGACCGCATCCGATCCGGGCGTTTCGGTGACGGCTTTGGAGACGACCGGCCTGGGCAGCGTCGGGCATCTGAGACTGGACGGCACCGAGGTGGGCGAGGGCAGTAAGGTCGGC
>NZ_JAFBAT010000231.1 GCF_019247615.1 Mycobacterium sp.
GGGTCGCGTACTCCAGGCGTTCGGTTAGGGTGCGATTGGCCGCGACATACTCACCGAGCGACATGTCGGCAATTCGGTCCCGCGTGAGAAACGCGCAGTCCAGCACGACAGTCGGCGCGAACGCTGCCACCTCCCGGTCGTCCCAGACCCGGCACTCGATCTGACAATCACCGACTCGGATGAACCTGGCCCGGCTGGCCAAGGCCAGCGTGGGCAAACCCAGCGGGGCGAGCAGGTCGAGGGCGGTCCGCCCGAGCCAACCCGATGCGCCGGTGACAAGTACCCGATCGTTGCCGAGGGCCTGCGCCGCGAGCTTGCGTGCACCCGTGCTCACCAATTCCATCACGTTGCAGGCCGGCGACTCATGGCCGGCAGCCTACGCCGGGCGCGAGCTGCCGGTCGCACCCGTTGTCCGCTGCCGATGCGCCACCAGCGCGGTATACACCGCAGTTTCCATTGGTGAATGCTTCAGTGTTTGGTGGTCCAGATCGCCTGGATTGCCGAGCCGACGGCCGCATCCGGTAGTTCGAGCACGCGGTTGTTACCGGAGTCGGTGACGTAGACGTTCCCTTCGGTGTCCACGGCGACCCCGGTGGGATGGTTTAGGTCGGTGAACGGCAGCTCACCTTGTTGGGTTGCGCCCGCCGGCAGTACCAGCACCCGGCTGTGGTCTTTGTCGAGGCCGTCGGTGACGTAGACGTTGAAGGCCAACTCGGTCTCACCCTGCTTTCCGGGGCGCGGTACCACGAAAGGACGTGGATCCACGGCCACCCCGTTGGGACTCGTTAAACCGGAAAGGGGCAGCTTGGTCACAGCGTTGGTGCCCGACGACAGTTTCCAGACGGCGTCCTTGCCCGCGGCGTAGAGGTTGCCGGCATTGTCTACCGCCAGGCCACCACGCAAGCCGTCTGCGTCGCCCCCGAACGGGACCTCCACCTGCGTTGTCGACCAAGCCGACAATTTGAGAACTCGGCCGTTTCCGCCGTCGGCGACGTAGACATCGCCCGAATTGTCGACCGCCAGGCCCAGCGGTACTTGCGCCGCGAACGGCAGCTCAATTTGGCTGTTCCACGCCCCCGGCAGCTTCAGTACCCGGGTCTTGTCGGTCACGTAGACGTCACCACCAACGACGGCCACGTCAGAGGGAGCCTGCACGTTGAGCGGCAGTTCGACAGGATCGGTGTGGCTGGGAGGTGAACCAACTCGCCTGGGCCCGGGCGGTAGCCTCAGCACGCGATTGTTGCGATTGTCGGTGACATAGAGATTTCCCGCAGTGTCCACGGCCACCCCGGTCGACCCGTTGAGACCGCCGACCGGCAACTCGATTTGCCGTGTGTACTTGCAGGCGGTCTTTAGCTGGGTGGCCTCGGCGTTGTTCCAGTCGATCCGGGACGCAGCGCCGCGATCGCACGACAGCGTGAAAAACACCGACGTCTCTTTACCGCGTGGCGACGTCTGGGGCCCACTCACCGTGATGGTCCCGTGCTGAAAATGTGGATCGGCGAACATGGCCTTCCACATCTGACGTGTCGGCAAAACCAACTCGACGTCGTAGATGAATCCCACCGGCTCTTGGACGGTGTAGGCGACGGTGCAGCGAATCTCGCCTGAGCAGTCGACCGTCGGCGAGCCGTCCTCGGGGGTGGCGTATGGAGTGCGGGCGAGCGCCTGCTGGACGACATGCGCGACAGCGTCGTTGCCGACGGTGAACGATGCCGGCGCGGAGTAATCGGGTGTCATCGAGCAACCCGCCGCAACCAACACCGCCGCGGCCATCGCGGAGATCTTGCGGAGCATGGCCGACACGCGCATATCAGTCCCCTCGTGGATGTCGGACGAACGAAGCCTAGGCACAAAGGGAAGAATTTTCCGTGGAATCGGCCGGTTTGGGCGGCGACTGGCGCGGGACCGCCGCGAACACGACCTCCAACCAGGCGCAACGGCGAGAACGCCCTGGCAGCCGCGCTGGGGCGGGCAGAATGGCCACACGATCTTTGCCAAAGACCGGCGGGAAGCGAGCAGGCGAATTACATTAACGGCCATGACCGTGGTGTGTCGCCCGGCGGTCTCCGTGGTAGCGCCCTGCTTCGATGAGGAGGATGCGCTGCCGCTGTTTCTGAGCCGGGTGGGGGGTGTGCTGGACTCACTGGGGGCGACCAGCGAGTTGGTCCTGGTGGATGACGGTTCGAGGGATCGGACCTGGGAGATCATCGAGAAGGCGGCGGTGGAGGATCCCCGCGTCCTGGGCGTGCGATTGATGCGCAACCATGGGCATCAGCTCGCGCTGACCGCGGGGCTGAGCGTGTGCCGCGGTGAACGTGTGCTGATCATCGACGCCGACCTGCAGGATCCGCCCGAACTGTTGCCCGAAATGATGGCGCTGATGGACGAGGGCGCCGACGTCGTCTACGGCCAGCGCCGCCGGCGTTCGGGTGACAGCGTCCTCAAGCGGGCAACCGCGGCCCTCTTCTACCGCGTGATCGGCCGGATGACCGATGTGGACATCCCCAGCGATACCGGCGATTTTCGCTTGATCACACGTCGCGTGCTGGATCTGCTGGTCGCGATGCCAGAGCGCCACCGGTTTGTGCGGGGAATGGTGTCGTGGATCGGCGGGAAGCAAGTGCCGCTGGTCTACGACCGCGAGGCCCGGGCGGCCGGCCAGAGTAAGTACCCGTTCGCCAAGATGGTGCGTTTTGCGGCGGACGCCATCACCTCGTTCTCGATGGTGCCGCTCAGGCTGTCCGTGATCCTCGGCTGGGTCATGTCGCTCATTGGTTTCGCGGCCGCAATCAACTCGATTCGGGGCGCGCTTCTTGGACAAACGGTTCCCGGCTGGAGCTCGCTGATGGCCGCGATCGGCATCTTGACGGGCGTGCAGTTCCTGATGCTCGGGATCATCGGCGCCTACCTGGGCCGCCTGTACGACCAGAGCAAGGGCCGCCCCCTGTTTTTGATCCGCGACATAGTGGGGGGACCAGAGGGATCGGCCACGGCGACCGGTTCGGGCACGGGTTCGCCTGGTCAACCGGTTGTTTCGCCGTCCCCGGTGTCTTCATAGGCGGGCTCCCGATGAGCCTCGACCCCTTTGCGGGCGACGACGAGCACATCCATCCGCCAGCGGGGATGGTCGGAGTTCCCGGACCGCTGTATCGGCTGATCGGGGATCAGCGGGTCGCCTTCCTGCTGGTCGGCGGCGCAAATACCGCAATCGGGACCGCCTGGTTCGTGGTGTTCTTTTGGCTTTTCCCCCGTGGAGCTGCCGGATATCTGGGTGCGTTGGCATGCGCGCATGTCGCGGCCGTGCTGTGCGCGTTCGTCCTATATCGCAGGTTCGTGTTTCGGGTGACCGGCCACGTATGGCGCGATTTGGCTCGGTTTGAGCTGGTGAATCTGTCGACGCTGAGCTTCAACTTCGCGGCCCTGCCGCTGCTGGTGGAGGTTTTTGGCTTGCCGGTCCTGCTGTCGCAGCTGCTCATCATCGGCGCGACCGTCGCGTACACCTGGTTTGCTCACCGCGGATTCTCATTTCGTCGCAGCAGGGCTGAACTCGGTCTCGGCGAGCA
>NZ_JAFBAT010000235.1 GCF_019247615.1 Mycobacterium sp.
CGGTCTTCGTCAATCACCTTGGCGCGGTCGGTGATCGGGGGCTGGTCGACGCAGTTGATCGCCACCCGAGCGTCGGTGGCGTTCGAGTAATGGCCGTGCGAATCGCGACGCATGTACATATCGGCCAGCGCAAGCAGGGTGTCACCGCGGTGGTCGGCCAGTTCGGTCAGGCCGTCGGTCAAGTGGTGCCACAGGCTTGGTGAGTAGAGCGCCATGATCGTTCCCACGATCGCGTCGCTGTAACTCAATCCGCGGGAGTCCTTGGTGGGTACCGGCCTACCGATCATTTCGTTGTTGGGGTCGACCAACGGATCGACCAGGCTGTGGTAGACGTCGAGTGCTTTGGCCGGGACCGTGCCCAAGGGGCAGGTCGCATTCTTGGCGCAGTCAGTTGCGAACTGATTGAAGGCTTCCTGAAATCCCTTGGCCTGACGCAGATCTGCTTCCACTTGATCGGCATTGGGGTCGACGGCCCCGTCGAGGATCATCGCCCGCACCTTCGTGGGATATGCCTCCGCGTAGGCTGCGCCGATCCGGGTGCCGTATGAATAGCCGAGGTAGGTCAGCTTGTCGTCGCCGAGCGCCGCGCGGATGGCGTCCAGGTCCCTGGCGACGTTGACCGTGCCCACGTTCGCCAGGAACCTCTTGCCCAATTTCTGCACGCAGCGCCCGACGAACTGCTTGGTTTCGTCCTCGATGTGCGCCACACCCGAGGGGCTGTAGTCGACGTTGGGCTCGGTGCGCAGGCGGTCGTTGTCGGCATCGGAGTTGCACCAGATCGCCGGCCGCGACAGCCCCACCCCGCGGGGATCAAATCCGACGAGGTCGAACCGTTCGCGAATGCGCTGGGGCAGCGACTGGACGACGCTCAGAGCGGCCTCGATGCCGGACTCACCGGGACCGCCCGGGTTGACCACCAGCGAACCGACCTTGTCGCCGGTAGCGGGAATGCGAATCATCGCCAGCGTCGCGACGCCGCCGTCGAGATGGTTGTAGTCGACGGGCACGGCCAACCGACCACACAGCGCGCCGGGCGGCAGCTTGGCCTGCGGGTTGGACGAGCGGCACGGTGTCCATTCGATGGGCTGGCCCAACTTGGGGCCCGCCATCAAGGCGCGCCCGCCGACGACACGAACGCAGCCGGCGCCCAGGAGCGCGACGGCAGCGATCACCGTCCAGGTCAGCAGCGTGCGCGCGATCTTGTCGCGGCGAGACGGGCCCATGCCAACATATGGTGCCAGAGCCAACCTGAGATTCTCATGAGCGGCACGGCCGGCGGCCCACCCCGCGGCCCGCTGGGCCGCTGCCTGCGCACCATGGTGAGTCTCACAGCGCTCGGGCAGTGCGATTGCCCAGCAGAAATGGCAGAATGGGCTGGTCAGACGAACCCGGGGACCCACCGGATACTTCACGGGCCACGAGGATCGAACCGACCACTACCAGGGACAATGATGTCTGAGCAGAATATTTATGGCGCAAACCCGTCCGGGCAAGGCAAGCCGCTCACCAAGATCCGCACCCACCACCTGCAGAAAATGAAGGCCGAAGGCCACAAGTGGGCCATGCTCACGGCCTACGACTATTCGACCGCCCGCATCTTCGACGAGGCCGGCATCCCGGTACTGCTGGTCGGCGACTCGGCGGCCAATGTCATCTACGGCTACGACACCACGGTGCCCATCTCGATCGACGAGCTGATTCCGCTGGTCCGCGGCGTCGCCCGCGGTGCACAACACGCGATGGTGGTGGCCGACTTGCCGTTCGGCAGCTACGAGGCCGGGCCAACCGCCGCGCTGGCCGCGGCCACCCGGTTCATGAAGGAAGGCGGCGCACATGCCGTCAAGCTCGAGGGCGGCGAGCGCGTCACCGAACAGATCGCCTGCCTGACCTCGGCGGGTATCCCGGTGATGGCGCACATTGGTTTCACCCCGCAAAGCGTGAACAACCTGGGTGGTTTTCGGGTGCAGGGCCGCGGCGACGCGGCCGAGCAAACAATTGCGGACGCAATCGCCGTCGCCGAAGCGGGAGCGTTTTCGGTAGTCATGGAGATGGTGCCCGCCGAGTTGGCCACCCAGATCACCGGCAAACTGACCATTCCAACAGTCGGCATCGGCGCCGGCCCGAACTGCGACGCCCAGGTCCTGGTTTGGCAGGACATGGCCGGGGTGAGCCGGGGCAAGGCCGCCCGCTTCGTGAAGCGGTTCGCGGACATCGGCGGGGAACTGCGTCGAGCCGCCGTGCAATACGCGGAAGAGGTTGCCGGCGGGGTTTTCCCAGGCGACGAGCACTGCTTCTGAGCCGACCTCCGAGCCGACCAAGCCGACCGTCATCTCGGATCTGCCGAAAAGGCTAAAATGCGATAAATAGCCCTGCAAAGCGCTGAAATGCGTTGTGTGACAGGGTGCTACGATCCCCCGCATGGGCGTGATGGCTTGGTGAACCGGCGGACGGTCTTGAAATCGCCGCTGCTGTTGGCAGGTGGTGCGGCGCTGGCCCGGGCGCCCCGTGCCGTCGCGCAACCCCCCCTCGACCCGTCGGAGCCGGGCCGGTGGTCAACCGACCGCGCCGACCGCTGGTACCGAGCGCAAGGCTGGCTCGTCGGCGCCAACTACGTCACGTCGAACGCCATCAACCAGCTGGAGATGTTCCAGGCCGACACCTATAACCCGTTGCGCATCCATGTCGAGTTGGGCTGGGCCCGGTCCGCGGGCTTCAATACCGTGCGGGTGTTTTTGCACGACCAACTGTGGACCCAGGACTCTCGCGGCTTCCTGGCGCGGCTGGCGCAGTTCGTCGCGATCGCGGCCGACCACGGCGTCAAACCACTGTTCGTCGTGTTCGACTCCTGCTGGGACCCGTTCCCCAAAGTCGGCCCGCAGCGCCCCCCGACGCCCGGGGTCCACAACTCGGGCTGGGTGCAAAGTCCGGGCGCCGAACGCCTCGGCGATCGCGGCTACCTCGGTAGCCTGCGGGATTATGTGACGGGCGTGCTGACCCAATTCCGCAACGACGACCGGGTTTTGGGCTGGGACTTGTGGAACGAGCCCGATAATCCCTCGCGCCACTACGCGTCGGTCGAGAGACCGGACAAGCTGGAGTTGGTCGCGGACTTGCTGCCCCAGGTTTTCGCGTGGGCACGCTCGGTTGATCCCGTTCAACCACTGACGAGTGCGGTGTGGCAGGGCGAATGGCCCGACGCGGGAAGCACCAGCGCCATCAGCCGGATTCAGCTCGACAACTCCGACATCCTCACCTTCCACTCCTACGGCGAACCGGCGGACTTCGAGATCCGCATCGACGACCTCGCCTCGGGGGACCGACCGATCCTCTGCACCGAATACCTGGCGCGGCCCTTGGGCAGCACCGTTGCCGACATCTTGCCGATTGCCAAACGCGACAAGGTTGGGGCAATCAACTGGGGCCTGGTCGCGGGCAAGACCCAGACCTATTTCCCCTGGGACTCCTGGGAGCACCCGTACCCCTCGATTCCGAGCGAGTGGTTTCACGACCTGTTGCAACCCGATGGGCGCCCGTTTTCCGTCGACGAAATCCAAACGATTCGTCGTCTGACGGGCGGCGTCATGCACCTCGACCGGTAGTGGACCCGTAGTGCCCTCGGGCCAGCCCGAGCTCACAGTCAACCAGCGATGTGGCACTCTATGGAGGCCCAAAACAGATGGATGCCCAACACGACATGGATGTCCAAATCCGACCGTCGACGACGTGCCTCAATCGGAGCCGAGAATGCCTGTAAGAGCGTCGAAAGCCGCGCGCTATCTGGAGGTGGAGCGCAAGTTCGACGTCGTGGAGTCCACGGTTTCGCCGTCCTTCGAGGGCATCGCCGCGGTTGCCCGCGTCGAGAGGTCGCCGATCGAGTCGTTGGACGCCACCTACTTCGACACGCCGGCGCATGACCTGGCCCGCAACAAGATCACCCTCCGACGCCGCACCGGTGGACACGACGCGGGCTGGCATTTGAAGTTGCCGGCCGGTCCGGACTCCCGCACCGAGGTACGAGCACCGCTGGATGCCCCCGCACCCGAGGGACAGGACGGCGTGCCCAGCGAACTGCGGGACATCGTGCTCGCGATCGTCCGGGAACGTCCGCTGCAACCGGTCGCGCGCATCACCACGGAACGCGAGACTCAGGTGCTGTACGGCGCCGACGGCGCGGCGCTCGCCGAGTTCAGCAACGATCACGTCATCGCCTGGGCGGCCGGGGACTCCAACGAGCCCGGGGCCGGCCCCGCCGAACAGGAGTGGCGGGAGTGGGAGCTCGAGCTCGTCCAAAACCCGGGGAGCAACGGAACCTCCGACACCGAGCTGTTGAGCCGGTTAAGCAATCGGCTGCTCGACGCCGGCGCCGCGCCCGCCGGCCACGCCTCCAAACTGGCCCGGGTGCTCGGCACGACCCCACGGCCCAGCGGCGCGCCGCCGGCCGCCGATCCGGTGCACCGCGCGGTCAAAGAGCAGGTCGACGAGCTGCTGCTCTGGGACCGGGCAGTCAGAGCGGACGCCGACGATGCGGTGCACCAGATGCGGGTGACGATCCGCAAGATCCGCAGCCTGCTTGCCGACTCCGGAGAGTCCTTCGACGAGTCCGAGAACGCGTGGATCCTCGACGAGCTGCGGGAACTCGGCAATGTGCTGGGCGCGGCGCGTGACGCCGAGGTGCTCGCCGAGCGTTACCAGAAGGCGTTGGACGCATTGCCGCCGGAACTCGTTCGCGGGCGCATCCGGGAACGTCTTGTCGGGGGCTCCCGGCGGCGCTACCAGACCGGGTTGCGGCGGTCGTTGATCGCGATGCGCTCGCCTCGGTACTTCCGTTTGCTCGATGCCCTCGACGCGTGGGTGGCCGAAATTCCGGACGCCGCTTCGGACCAGGAACACGCGCCCGTCACCATCGACGCCGCCTATCGAAAGGTCCGCAGGGCCGCGAAGGCGGCGGTCCGCGCGGAAGCCGGGGACGAGTACGAACACGATTTGGCGTTGCATCGAATTCGCAAGCGCGCCAAGCGACTTCGCTACACCGCAGCGGCCACCGGCGCCACCGAGGTATCCGAGCAGGCGAAGGTCATCCAGACGCTGCTCGGCGATCACCAGGACAGCGTCGTCAGCCGCGAACACCTCAGCCATCAAGCCGAGGCCGCGCATACCGCCGGCGAAGACACCTTCACCTACGGCCTGCTCTACCAGCAGGAGACCGACCTGGCCGAGCGGTGCCGTCAGCAACTCGACGACGCGCTGCGCAGGCTCGCCAAGTCGGTTCGTCGAGCCCGCACGGCGCGCTAGTGGGGCGAACGAGTTGGCCTATAAGCCGGATTCTGTTCCCCGCCGCCGCGGCTTGAGCAACGGCGGCGGAGCGGCGACCATCCATCTGGACACACCGTCGCCGGGTGCCTCGAGCGGCCTACCCGCAGGCTCGGGCGAGCAACCCTCGAGCGCCTGCGCGGCCGCACGTCCGTGCGGCCTTCTTGGCCTTGCTTCGGGTGGGGTTTGCCTAGCCACTCCGGTCACCCGGAATGCTGGTGCGCTCTTACCGCACCGTTTCACCCTTACCACCACGAGGGTGGCGGTTATTTTCTGTGGCACTTTCCCGCGAGTCACCTCGGATTGCCGTTAGCAATCACCCTGCTCTGTGAAGTCCGGACTTTCCTCGAACCGTCTCACGACGGCCCGCGGCCGCCCGGCCAACTCGTCCGCAGGAACACGGTACTCGTTACCGAGCCGCCCGACCAGCGCCTACCCACTGCGCTATTAACCAATCATTGCCTAAATAGTGATGTTGGTGTCACGCTGACCAGATGACAGAAACCGGAGGATTCGTCGATCAGGCGATGACGGGTCTCGCGGAACCCCAACCGATGTACAAGGCGTTGCGGGAATCAGCCCCCGTGTTCCGCTCGCCGCAGGCGGTGGTTCTCAGCCGCCTGGCCGACATCGAGATGGCGCTCAAACACACCGAGCTGTTCTCGTCGAACATGGACGCCGTCGATCTCGGCAACATCCGCCCCATGATCCCGCTGCAGGTCGATCCGCCGGAGCACGCGAAGTACCGCCGCATCCTCGACCCGCTGTTCACCCCCAGGGAGATGGCCCGACGCGAACCTCGCGTCACCGCGCTGGTCAACGAGATGATCGACCAGTTCATCGACCGGGGCGAATGCGACTTTCACGCCGAGTTCGCAGTCCCGCTGCCGTGCACGGTCTTCCTGCAGTTGCTCGGGCTACCGCTGGAAGATCTCGAGCAGTTCCTCATCTGGAAGGACGGCATCATTCGCCCCGAGGGCGACTCGGGGTACGACCGGCGCCACGAGACTTCGGCGCCCGTCGCGCAGCAGATCTACCAATACTTCAACCGCGCCATCGACGACCACATCGCCAGGCCCCGCGACGACGTGTTGTCCGCGATGATCGCGGCAACCATCAACGGCCAGCCGCTATCCCGCGAGGAGCTGCTCGACGTTTGCTTCCTGTTCCTCATCGCCGGACTGGACACGGTGACGGACTCG
>NZ_JAFBAT010000324.1 GCF_019247615.1 Mycobacterium sp.
TGAACTGCCGCACATATTGAATGAAGGCCTGGATGCTGCCGAGCGTGATCTGCCCCGTGGCCACCTGAAGCCCCCCGACGACCGCGACCGCGACGTATCCGAGATTGCCGATGAACGTGGTCGCGGGTCCCACCAGGCCGGAGAAGAACTGCGCGCCGAAACTGTCCCGGTAGACGTCGTCGTTGAAGCGGCGGAACTGCTCACGCGCCGCGGCCGCATGCCCGAACGTCTTGACCACCGTGAACCCGCTGTACGTCTCCTCGATGTGGGCGTTGAGGCGTCCGGTGCTGCTCCACTGGCTGACGAACAAGCGCCGGGACCGACGCGCGATCGCGCGCGTCGCCACCAGCGACATGGGCACGGTCAGCAACGTGATTACGGTCAGGACAGGCGAGATCGACACCATCATCGCCAACACCGCCACCACCGTCAGGATCGCCGTCAGCAGTTGACTGATCGTCATCGACACCGACGACTGGACGTTGTCGATGTCGTTGGTCACCCTGCTCAGCAGCTCGCCTCGTTGGCGCCGGTCGAAGTACGACAGCGGAAGCCGGTGGATCTTGTCCTCGACCTGGGAACGCAGCGCGACCATGGTGCGCTGCACGGCGAGATTCAGCAGCCGGGCCTGCACCCAAATGACCAGCGCGGCAATCAAATACAAGCACAGTGCCAAGGTCAAGGTCCTGGCCACCGCGCCGAAGTCCACCCCCCGGCCGGGCACCACGTTCGTCCCCGACAGCAGGTCTGCGAAGGCCGTGTCGCCGCGGGCCCGCGCCGCCGCGACGGCCTGCGCCTTGGTGATCCCCGCCGGAAGCTTTCGCCCGATGACGCCGTTGAACAGCAGGTCGGTGGCATGACCGAGGATCCGGGGGACGATGACGCCGATCGCCGTGGCGGTGATGCCCAGCGTGATCACCGCGACACTCAGACCTCGTTGCGGTGCAAGCTGTTTCACCAGCCGGACGGCCGTACCCCAGAAGTCGCGAGACCGGATGGCGGGGGCGGTCATCGCGCGCCGCCGGCTTGGCCCGAGCGCACGGCGCCCACCGATTGTGAGTCGGCGAATTCGGCATAGGTGCGGCAACCGGCCAGCAGCGATTCGTGCGTGCCCGAACCGACCAGTATTCCGTTGTCGACGACGATCACCTGATCTGCTCGGGCGGCGGCCGAAACCCGTTGGGTGACAACGATAACTGTGGCCGGCCCCCTCGGACCGGACACCTCGGCGAGCGATGCGCGCACCCGCGCGTCGGTGTGCACGTCGAGCGCGGCGAAGGCGTCGTCGAACAGGTAGATGGCGGGGCGGCGGATGACCGCGCGGGCAATGGCCAGCCGCTGGCGTTGTCCCCCCGAAAGGTTGATGCCGCCCTGGGCGACCCGCATGCGCAGGCCGTCCTCGTGTGCCCGTACGAAGCCGTCGGCGTCGGCCACTCGCAAGGCTTCCCACATCTCCTCGTCGGTCACCACCTGGTCGGGGGCCGCGCCGATACGCAGGTTGTCCGCGACGGTGCCGGTGAAGAGATAGCCCCGTTGGGGAACCAGTCCGATCGCCGACCAGAGGCGTTCGGTGTGGTATTCGCGGACGTCGACGCCGTCCACCAGGACGGCGCCGGCGGTCACGTCGTAGAGCCGGCAGATCAGCGATACCAGCGTCGACTTGCCCGAGCCGGTGCTGCCGACGATCGCGGTGGTCGTTCCGGGCAGCGCAGTTATCGAGATGTCTTGCAGCACAGGGCGATCGGCACCGGGGTAGGTGAACGTCGCGCCTTCCAGGCGCACCACGCCGGTGATGCCGCCGCTCGGGAATGCCGGGTGCTCCGGGTTTTCGACGGCGGCGCGGGTGGACAGCACCTCCGTGATCCGTTCGGCGCACACCGCCGCGCGCGGCAGCACCACCAGCGTCATCGTCGCCATCAACACCGACATCAGGATCTGGGTGAAGTAGGCCAGGAAGGCGGTCAGCGAGCCGACCTGCATCTGGCCGCGATCGATGCGCAGGCCACCGAACCAGATCAGCGCGACGCTGGACACGTTGATGGTCAGCGTGGTCGCCGGCAGCATCAGCGCCTGCCAATTGCCCGCGCTGAGCGCGGTATTCGCCAGCGCGGCATTCGCGCGCGCGAAGCGGTCGCGCTCGAAGCCTTCACGCGCGAACGCCCGGACCACCCGGACGCCGGACAACTGGTCGCGCAGCACCCGGTTGATGCGGTCGATGAGGCTTTGCATTCCGCGAAAGAGCGGCAGCATGTGCGACATCACCCAATAGTTGGTCACGGCCATGATCGGGACGCTGACCAGCAACAGCCACGTCAGCGCGGCCTCCTGATGGATCGCCATGACGATCCCGCCGACGCACATGATCGGTGCGGTGACCAGAACGGTGCCCGTTATCTGAACCAGGTACTGGATCTGCCGGACGTCGTTGGTGCTGCGGGTCAACAGCGTCGGCGCGCCAAATCGGTCGGTCTCATGCTCGGAGAAGCCGATGACGTGTTCGAATATCGCGCGGCGTAGGTCGCGGCCGAAGCCCATTCCGGTTCGGGAGCCGAAGTACACGGCCCCGACCGCGCACAACACCTGCAACCCGGTGGCTGCAAGCATCACCACGCCGAGCCTGACGATGGTGCGGGCATCGCCCTTGGCGACGCCCTCGTCGATGATCGCGGCGTTGACCGTCGGCAGATACAGCGCGGTCAGGGTGCTGGTCAGCTGGAGCACCAGCAGCACCGCCACCAGCCGGCGGTACGGCCGGATGTATTGGCGCACCAGTGCCACGAGCATTCGGTAACTGTCGCATATGGCGGGTGCCACAGAAATGCCTGCTCACGCGCGGCGTCGGTGGTTGCGTCCGGCCTGCCGCTACAGTGCATCGTGTGGAGCAGCAGCAGGCTTGGCCAAGGCAGGGTGCAGGTGCGGCGTAACGTGAAGGCGCTTGCTTTTGCGGCGTCGGCCTTGACGATTCTGATCGTTGCGGGGTGCTCCAGCTCGGGAGACAACAAGCCGGGGGCGACGGCGTCGTCGGGCCAGGGGAGCGGCGGGGGGCACCACGGGCCGATGTTTCCCCAATGCGGCGGCATCAGCGACCAGACGGTGTCCGAACTGACCAAGGTGACCGGCCTGGTCAACACCGCCCGGAACTCCGTGGGGTGCCAGTGGCTGGCCGGCGGCGGCATTCTCGGGCCGCACTTCTCCTTTTCCTGGTACCGCGGCAGCCCGATCGGGCGCGAACGCAAGACGGAGGAGCTGTCGCGCGCAAGCGTCGATGACATCAACATCAACGGCCACGGCGGTTTCATCGCCGTGGGCAACGAGCCCAATCTGGGTGACTCGCTGTGCGAAGTCGGCATCCAGTTCCAGGACGACTTCATCGAATGGTCGGTCAGCTTTAGCCAAAAGCCGTTCCCGCCGCCCTGCGACATAGCCAAAGAGCTGGCCCGTCAGTCGATTGCGAACTCCAAATGAGCACAACCCGCGTGCGTGCCGGTGTCATCGTCTTGCTAATTGCGTTGGTCGTCATGACCGGCTGTTCACGGGCCGTCGGGGGCACCGCCGTCAAGGCGGGGGGCCCGTCGCGGAACAACAACTCCGAACAGCAGTACCCGAACCTGCTCAAGGAATGCGAGGTGCTGACCACTGACATCCTGGCCAAGACCGTGGGGGCCGATCCGCTCGACATTCAGAGCACGTTCGTCGGCGCGATCTGCCGATGGCAGGCGCAGTCCTCCAACCCGACCGTTCTGATCGACATCAGCCGGTTCTGGTTCGAGCAGGGCAGCTTGTCCAACGAGCGCAAGGTGGCCGACTTCCTGAAGTACAAGGTCGAAAACCGTGCGATCGCCGGGATCGAATCGATCGTGATGCGCACCGACGACCCCAACGGCGCCTGCGGAGTGGCCAGCGACGCCGCGGGCGTGGTCGGCTGGTGGATCAACCCCCAGGGCCCCGGCGTCGATGCCTGCGGGCAGGCCATCAAGCTCATGGAGCTGACGCTCGCCACGAATTCCTAGGGCAATCAGACTCAGCGCGGCACTTCGAAGCCCGTCAGCGCGGCGCGGCCCGGTTCCAGGCCTTCCCACCCGCAGGGCACGGTCAGCACGGCGATCGCCGACGTCGGGAACTTGAGTGAAATACGTTCCACCAGAGCGGGATCCGTGTCGTCGCTCGCCAAGATGAGTGCTAGCGACGACGTCGTGGGTTCGTGTCCGACGACCAATAGGGTGCCGATGTCGTGGGACGTCGTGTTGATCTCGTCGATCATTGTGCCGGGTGTGGCGCCGTAGAGCCGCTCGCTGTATCGCACGGGTGCGTCGATCCCCGTGCGCCCGAGCGTCTCCCGCGCCCGCGTTGCCGTCGAGCACAGCACGGCATCAACGGTGGGCGCGTGCGCCCGCAGCCAGTCGCCGGCCAGCGCGGCTTCCCTGTTTCCGCGCGGCGCCAGCGGCCGGTCGTGGTCGGGAACCCCTTCGGGGTAATCCGATTTCGCATGCCGCATCAACAGCAAGGTGCGCTGATCAGTCATCGGATCCAAGCTAATCACGCGATCCGCGGACCGGTCCGCTATTCCGGCGATGCTCTTGGACGGCCCCTCTTGGCCGGCGGCGCCGCGTGCGTGCTTTGGCATCCGGCCGGCGTCATCGAGCGCTCGGCGCAGCAGCATCTCGATCTGGCCGTTTGAGGCTGCGGAATTCGTCGTTGGCCCAACGGGTGAGCGCGTCATGGACGGCAACAAACCTCGCTGAGAAACTGATGAAACCACAGTGACAGAAGAGATTTGATCATCGACGTGGAAGACCAAGCCGTTGCGCTCGAACACCCCCGGCGTCGGCGTGCGCGCGCCAGAAGGACGGTCCCGCGACGGCCGGGCCGAGACGTGCCGGGTGAGGTCCCGGATCTTGTCGGCATGCCGACCTAGACTTCGCGGTGCCCTGACAGCCGCCACCACAGGAGACCCCGGATGCGATTTCTGCACACCGCCGACTGGCAGCTGGGCATGACGCGCCACTTCCTCGCCGGCGACGCCCAGCCGCGGTATTCGGCCGCCCGCCGCGACGCGGTGGCTGGCCTGGGCGCGCTGGCGGCGGAGGTTGGCGCGGAGTTCGTGGTGGTCGCCGGCGACGTCTTCGAACACAATCAGCTGGCCCCGCAGGTGGTCGGTCAGTCTCTGGAAGCCATGCGCGCCATTGGGATTCCCGTCTATCTGCTGCCCGGCAACCATGACCCGCTCGATGCGTCATCGGTGTACACCGGCACGCTGTTCACCGCGGAGCGCCCCGCCAACGTGATCGTCCTGGACAAAGCCGGCGTCTACGAGATCAGGCCCGGCCTGGAGATCGTCGCCGCGCCGTGGCGGTGCAAGGTCCCCACCACCGACCTGGTTGCCGGAGTCCTCGACGGCCTGCTACCGGGCCCCACGCGGATCCTCGTCGCGCACGGGGGCGTTGACGTTCTCGACCCCGATCGCGACAAACCGTCGCTGATCCGGCTCGCCAAACTCGACGAGGCCCTGTCCCGGGGCACGGTGCACTATGCGGGATTGGGGGACAAGCATTCGCTGACCCGGGTCGGCGACAGCGGCCGCGTCTGGTACTCCGGCTCACCGGAAGCGACCAACTTCGACGACGTCGAATCGAACCCCGGTCACGTGCTCGTCGTCGACATCGACGAAAGCGACCCACACCGTGCCGGCACAGTTCAGCCCCGGCACGTCGGCCGCTGGCGGTTCGTCACCATGCACCGTCAGGTCGACAACCGCCGCGACATCGCCGACCTCGATCTCAACCTCGACCTGATGACCGACAAGGACCGAACCGTGGTGCGGCTGGCGCTGACCGGCTCGCTAACGGTCACCGATCGCGCGGCCCTGGACGCCTGCCTGGACCGGTACTCCCGGCTCTTCGCCTGGCTAGGCCTGTGGGAGCGCCATACCGAACTCGCGGTGATGCCCGCCGACGGCGAGTTCACCGATCTCGGCATCGGCGGGTTCGCCGCGGCGGCCGTCGAGGAGCTGGTGGCCACGGCACGCGCGGACGACGCCGAGTCCGCCGCCGACGCTCAGGCGGCCCTGGCGCTGCTGCTGCGGCTCGCCGATCGGGGCGCAGCGTGAAGCTGCACCGGCTGGTCCTGACCAACTATCGCGGTATCGCGCACCGCGAGATCGAGTTTCCCGACCACGGCGTCGTGGTGGTATGCGGCGCCAACGAGGCCGGCAAGTCGTCGATGATCGAGGCGCTGGACCTGCTGCTCGAATGCAGGGACCGATCCACCAAGAAGGAGGTCAAGCAGGTCAAGCCCACCCACAGTGACGTCGGCTCCGAAGTCAGCGCCGAAATCAGCTGCGGCCCATATCGATTCGTCTACCGCAAGCGATTCCACAAGAAATGCGAGACTGAGTTGACGGTGCTGAGGCCGCACCGCGAGCAGCTGACCGGCGACGAGGCCCACGAACGTGTCCGGGCGATGCTGGACGAAACGGTGGACCACGATCTCTGGCATGCACAGCGGGTGCTACAGGCGACCTCGACCGCCGCGGTGGACCTGTCCGGTTGCGACGCGCTGTCCCGGGCGCTTGACGTCGCGGCGGGAGATGCCGCGGCGCTCTCGGGGACCGAGCCGTTGCTCATCGAGCGCATTGACGCCGAATACGCGCGCTACTTCACCCCGACCGGACGCCCCACCGGGGAGTGGGCGGCCGCGATCTCCCGGCTGGCAGACGCCGAGGCCGCGGTCAATGAATGCGCGGCGGCGGTGGCCGAGGTCGACGACCGGGTGCGCCGCCATGCCGAGTTGACCGAGCGGGTGGCCGAGTTGTCCCAGCTGCGCATCGCCGCCGGCCCCCGGCTCGCCGCCGCGCGGGCCGCCGGCGACAGGATTGCCGAGCTCACCGACCAGGCGCGTGAGGCCAAGCTGGTCGCCGATGCGGCGGCCGCGACGTGCGCCGCGGCCGCCGCCGCCCAAGACGGGCGGATTCGGTTGCTCGCTGAGCTGCAAAATCGCTCCGCCACCGTCGACGTCGCCCGGGCCGAGGCACAACAGGCCGCCGACGCCCAAGCGACGGCGTGCGCGCATGCCGAGGCGGCCGCCGCCGAGCTTGACGATGCCACCCGCGCGCTGGCAGACGCGCAGCGCCGCGCGGAATCGGCCCGTGGGGCCGTTGATCGGCTCACCGAGCGCGAGGAGGCCGATCGGCTGAGTGCCCGGCTGGCCAGGGTCGCCGCCATCGAGCGCGACCGTGACCGGCTGGACGCGGAGCTCTCGGCAATCGCCGTCACCGAGCAGCTACTGAGGCGAATCGAGGATGCCGCCGCGGCGGTCGATCGGATCGGCGCACAGTTGGCGTTGATGTCCGCGGACGTGGAGTTCACCGCGGCCGCCGACATCGAGCTCACCACGGGCGACCAGAAAGTGACCCTGCCGGCGGGCCAGAGCTGGTCGATCACGGCGACCGGTCCCACCGCGGTCGAGGTACCCGGCGTCCTGACCGCGCGGGTGACGCCCGGCGCCACCACTCTGGACATCCGAGCCCAATATGTTGCGGCACAACGAGAATTGACCGTCGCGTTGGCCGCAGGTGCCGTCATTGACCTTGCGGCGGCCAGGTCCGCCGACCGGCGTCGCCGAGAACTGCAGGGCAACCGTGACCAGTTGACTGCCATGCTTGCGGGTCTGTGCGGCAACGAAAATATCGATGAACTGCGGTGGCGGCTGGCGCAGCTGCGGGCCGGTCACGCGGGCGAACCGGAACGCGCCGCGATCGGTATCAGCGACGCGCGCGCGGAGCTCGACGCGGCGGAGGCCGCACGTGCGGCCGCGACAGCCGCATACGAAGCCTGCCGCCAAGCCGCGGCCACCGCCGACACCAGGCTCGCCGAGTTATCAACGCGTGCAACGGTATTACAGCACAACCTGGAGACCCAGCGCCGCGAGCTCGACGCGGCCACGGATCGACTGGCCCGGGAACGTGCGTCGGTGAGCGATGAGGATCTCACATCGGCGGCTGACGCCGCGCGCCAAGCGGCTAACGACGCGGAGCGGCGCGTCATCGAGCTCGCCGCGGCGCTTGCCTGCGCGGCGCCCGATGCGGTCGCCGACGAGTTGGCCGATGCCACGCAGGCGGCCGAGGCGCTGCGCGATCGCTACGAGGAGGCCGCCCGCGCGTTGCGCGAGATCAGCATCGAGCTGTCCGTCTTCGGCAGCGAGGGCCGGCAGGGCAAGCTCGACGCCGCGGAGACGGAACGCGAGCACGCGGCCGGCCAGCACGCGCGGATCGGCAGCCGGGCGCGGGCCGCGCAGTTGCTGCGCTCGGTCATGACCCGGCACCGAGACACCACCCGGCAGCGCTACGTCGAGCCGTACCGCGCCGAGCTGCAGCGGCTCGGCCGTCCGGTTTTCGGGCCCACCTTCGAGGTCGACGTCGACAGCGACCTGTGCATTCGCAGCCGCACCCTGGACGGCGTCACTGTGCCTTACGAGTCCTTGTCCGGCGGGGCCAAGGAACAGCTCGGCATCCTGGCGCGGCTGGCGGGTGCCGCCCTGGTGGCCGGGGAAGACACCGTCCCGGTGGTGGTCGATGACGCGCTGGGCTTCACCGACCCGGACCGGCTGGCCAAGATGGGGAAGGTGTTCGACACCGTGGGTGCCCACGGGCAGGTGATCGTGCTCACCTGCAGTCCCGACCGGTACTACGGCGTCAAGGGCGCGCACCGCATCGATCTGCACGTTTAACACTCGCGTTACTCGCCGACCTGGAGCTAAGAGTTCGCGGCATCGGCTGCGGGTCGCCGACGCCTGCGTGATTTCCCGGCAGCGTGCGCGGTCACAGTCACGCGCCGTCGGTGCTGATCGGGGAGAAGGCCGCCGACCTCATCCACGGGAACGCCGGCTGATTTGGCAACGGCGGCGCCGGTTGCTTGCCCGCATGGATCCGCGGGTATGGCAATTCCCATGACGATGACTGCTAAGCGGCGGCGGATGCAGGAGAAGCTGGCCGCGCTGCCCGGGGTGCGACCGGTGCGGCGGCCGGTCTGCCCGGGCAGCGACGAAGAGTTCGATCTCTTCTACGTCCGCGCCGGGCGCAAGTCCGCCCACCCGCTCGTCATCATCCCGGGGGGCCCCGGCGTGGCGTCGGTCCATATGTATCGCGGGCTGCGACGCCGGGCTGCTCTCGCGGGCCTCGACGTGATCATGATCGAGCACCGCGGGGTGGGAATGTCGCGCCACGACGACTGCGGTGCCGACCTGCCCCCGGAGGCGCTCACCGTCAACCAGGTGGTCGACGACGTCGCCGCGGTCCTCGATGACGCCCATGTCGAGTCGGCCATCATCTACGGCGCGTCGTACGGCACGTATATCGCTTCCGGGGTCGGAGTGCGTCATCCCGGCCGAGTCCACGCGATGGTCCTGGATTCGCCGCTGCTTTCACGCCACGACATCGTGATCGTGCGCCGCGCGATCCGCCGGTTGTTGCTCAGGGGCGCCAGCCCCGAGACCGCCCCGCTGGCACCCAAAGTTCGCAAGCTCGTCGATGCGGGTGTAATGACCCCGGCGGCGACGCAGGTCGTCGCGACCATCTACGGTCACGGCGGGCCCAAGCTCCTCGACCGTCAGCTCGACCTGCTGCTCGACGGACGAAAGTTGTTGTGGATCGCGATATCCCACTTCGCCACCCTCAGCAACCTGCCCTATCGATACGAGGAAGACCTGGTGAGTCGCATCGCGTTTCGGGAGCTTGACTACGCGGCCGAGCCGGACGGCCTACCGCTCGACCCCGCCGTGGCGGAAAGCGAGACCCGAACCCAGACAGCGTCTTTCGAAGAGGAGCCCTATGACCTGCCGGCCCAGATGCCAAACTTCAGCTGGCCCACCGCGGTGATATCGGGGGGCCGTGATCTGATCACTCCTCCCGCGGTGGCCGAGCGGGTGGCGTCGCTCATCCCGAATTCCCAGCTGTTGAAGCTGCCCACCATGGCCCACAGCGCGCTGGACTTTCGGGAGCCCGCGGCCCTCGCCGTCGCCGGCGCGGTATCTCGTGGCGAGTTCGAGGGGCTGGCCGCGCAGGCGCCGGCGCTGGATGCACTCCCGACGCGACCGGAAGTCCGCCTGCTGTGGAAGGCGATCGAGTGGGTCGCTATCGCCGAAGGGGCCGTGCCGACGATGCCTGCGATTCCGCGGCTCCTGCGCCGGGTGGCGGCCTCCTGACGGTGCCTGCGCCCCCGCCCCGCGTTAGTTTGGCATGAACCCGATTGCCGTGAAGTCCGCGTCGGCCAGTCCAAATGCGCCGTAGTTGGCCAGGTCGCTGCGCACCGCAACGTTGCCGGGGGACTGGAACAGCGGCAGGCTGTGGCCCTCCTGCCAAATCATCTGGTCGGCCTCGTTGGCCAAGGCACGCACCCTGATCGGATCGAGTTCGGAGAGCGTTTCCTTGATCTTCGCGTCCAATTCCGGGCTGCCGATCTTGCCGGAATTGCTTTCGCCGTACGAGGCGTAGATCTGAGTGAGGGCGGCCAGGGGATAACCCCCACCCACCCAACCGAATTCGACGACATCGAAGTCGCCGGTGCTGACGTACTGGCTGAAGAACCCGGTACCCGGCTTGGGCTCGAGCACCAGTTTCACACCGATCTGCGCCAGGTTCTGCTGGGCGACCAGTCCGATCTGTCGCCGGAATGGCTGATCGATGAACGGATCACGGATGACCAGTTGCCTGCCGTCCTTCTCCCGCACGGATCCATTGAGCTTCCAGCCCAAGTCGTCCAAGTCGCGGCGGGCTTGGTCGGGGTTGTATGCGGCGGGACCGCTGTTGTCTTGGTAGCCAACCTGACCCGCGACGAAAATGTGGTTGTTCAGTGTTGCCGGATGGCTGGTCAGGCCGTGCTGGACCACGTTGGCGATGGTCTGGCGGTCGATGCCTCTGCAGATCGCCAGCCGCAGCCTCCGGTCGTCCATGATGGATCCGGGCGCTCCGTTGAAAGTGATGTGGTACCAGACCAGCGCCGGGGCGCTGCGGATCGCGATCCCGGGCGTGCGCCGGGCGGTCACCATGTCGTCGAGCGAACCCACGTCGGCCGCGTCGATCGCGTTGTTTTGCAGGGCGGGTATGACGGCGGCGGGGTCGAGCACCAGGAAGGTCATGGAGTCCAGTCGCGGCTTGCGGCCCCACCAGCGCGGATTGCGGGTCAACACGATGCGCTGGGCGCCGCGGTCGATTGTGGACACGATGAACGGTCCGGCCGACGGGCCGGGGGCATCCAGCTGGCCTTTGTTGAAGACATCCGGGTCCCCCATCATGCTGTGGGGTTGCAGGCCGCCGAACAGTCCGCGCCATTCCGCGTACGGCTTGGCGAAGGTGACCACGGCCTGGCGGTCGTCGACCCCCCTGGTCACCGACTCCACTTGCTCAAACCCGGCTCTGCTGGCGATCAAGTACCGCGCGTCGCGGCCGCTCAACGCGTTGGCCTGAGCCGCCAAATCCTCCCAGGTGATCGGCGTGCCGTCGCTCCACATCGACTTTGGATTGATGGTATAGGTGACCACTTGGGGGTTGGTGCTCGTCAGCTCGGCACCTGTGAAGTAGTCGGTGTTGAGCCGCGGCGTTCCGTCGGCGCTGGTGATGAACACCCCGGGCAGCGTGGGCCCGACAACCGAACCGGTATCGGACGTGTTGCCGTCGATGTTCGACACGTTGAAGTTGTCCGGGAACATCGTCAGCGGTAGCCGCAAATTGCCGCCGTCCCGCAGGGTCGCAGGATCGCGGGGGTTGATGTCGCTGGTGGCGCCTATCTGGGCGGCCCGGGCCTCCGGGATGTCCCGATAGGCGTTTGAGCAGCCGGTGAGGATCACGACGGCGGCCAGCGCCAGCAGCGCGATGCTGCGGACCATCGGCGGGTGCCTCACCCGCCCGATGTTAACCACTGCCGGCATCCGCATGCGCCCGCGGAACGGCGGCCAGCAGCCGCCGGGTGTACTCGTGCTGCGGGTTGGTGAACACCTGGTCGCCGTCGCCCTGCTCGACAACGGCCCCCCGGTACATCACCGCCACCCGGTGGGCCAGGTGTTTGACCACCGAAAGATCATGTGACACAAATAGATACGACAACCCGAACTGTTGCTGGAGGTCCAGAAGCAGATTGATGATGCCCGCCTGAATCGACACGTCGAGAGCCGATACCGGCTCGTCCAGCGCAAGGATCTTCGGCTGCAGCGCAAGCGCCCGGGCGATGCCGATCCGCTGCTTCTGCCCACCGGAGAACTCTGCGGGGTAGCGGCTGGCGGCTGCTCGGTCCAGCCCGACGATCGCCAGCAGCTCGGCGACCCGTTCCTCGCACCGCTGTCTGTCGAACCCGTTGGCGACCAACGGTTCTGCGACGATATCGAAGACCGGTAGACGCGGGTCCAGGGAGGCTACCGGGTCCTGAAACACCACCTGCAGTTCGGCCCGAAGCTTATGACGCGCGGCCGTGTCGAGCGCTGAGACGTCGTTGCCGAGAATCTGGATGGAACCCGCCTGGGGCGCGCTGAGTTCCAGAATCTGGTTGAGCGTTGTCGATTTTCCCGAGCCGGATTCCCCGACGATGCCCAGCGTGCGGCCCTGTTCCAGGCTGAAGCTGACGCCGTCGACCGCGCGCACTTCACCGACACGCCGGCGCAATATCACGCCTTTAGTGAGTGGGTAGGTCTTGGAGAGGTCGGTCACCTCCAGCACCACCGGCGCTTCCCGGGCATCGTCGATAGCGGCCGGTTGCGTTGAAACGCCGAAGATCTCGGCAGCGCTGCGCCCGACGACGTCGTCGGTGCGGATGCACGCCGCTCGGTGGCCTTCGCCAATGAGAACGAGATCGGGCTCCGCCGAATGACATTCGTCGATGACGAGCGGGCAGCGGGGCGCGAAGGGGCACACGCCGGGCGACAGCGACGACATTGTCGGCGGCGCACCGGGAATCGGTATCAGCCGGGTTCCCTGCGGAGCGTCCAGCCGCGGCACCGACCCCAGCAACCCGACGGTGTAGGGCATGCGGCGGTCGCGGTACAGGTCTTGGACGCCGGCGATCTCGACGCCGCGCCCGGCGTACATGACCACAGCCCGGTCGGCGAATTCCGAAACCACGCCCAGATCGTGGGTGATGATCAGGACGCCCGCCCCGGTGACGTCGCGTGCGGTTCTGAGTACGTCCAGTATCTGGGCCTGCACGGTGACGTCCAGCGCGGTGGTCGGCTCGTCACAGATCAGCAGGTCCGGGTCGTTGGCGATCGCCATGGCGATCACCACCCGCTGGCGCTCGCCGCCGGACAACTCGTGCGGGAAAGCCCTCGCCCGGCTCTGCGGCTGGGAGATGCCGACCAACTCGAGCAGCTCGACGGCACGCTTGCGTGCGTCCGCTCGGCTGATTCCGCGGTTGTGTACGCCGATGGCTTCGGCTATCTGGTCGCCGACCGTGTAAACGGGCGTCAGCGCCGACATCGGGTCTTGGAACACGGTGCCGATCGTCTTGCCGCGGATCCGTGACATGGCCTGGTCGTCCAGCCCGAGGAGTTCCTCGCCGTGTAGGCGCACCGATCCCGACACCTTCGCGTGCTCGGGCAGCAGTCCGATCACCGCCATCGCGGAAGCGCTTTTGCCCGAACCGGATTCGCCGACGATGGCCACCACTTCGCCCGGATCGATGTGGTACGACGTGCCGCGCACAGCCGCCACCGTCACGTCACCCGTCTCGAACGTGACGTTCAGATCAGTCACCTCCAGCAGAGCGGTCACTTCGGCCCACGCTTCTTGCGGCGCGGCGGCCGGCTGCGCGGATCCAGCGCATCGCGCAGGCCGTCGCCGGTGAGGTTGGCGCACAGCACAATCAAGACCAGGGTGCCCGCCGGGAATAGGAAGACCCACGGGAATGTGGTGGTCGAGGGAGTGCCGTCGGCGATCAGCGTGCCCAGCGATACATCCGGTGGCTGAATACCGAATCCCAGGAAGCTCAGGCCGGTTTCGGCCAGGATCGCATACCCGACGTTGAGGGTGGCGTCGATGATGAGGATGGAGGCGACGTTGGGCACGATGTGATGCATGATGACCCGGCGGTTGGATACGCCCATATACCTTGCAGCACGCACGAATTCGCGCTCGCGCAGGCTCATAGTCAAGCCGCGCACCATCCGCGAGCTGACCATCCAGCCGAAGGCCGCGAGCAACACGATGAGCCACAGGACGTTGTTCGACCCCTTGCCGCGCGAGCTGACGATGGCGATCAGCAGGAAACTCGGCACCACCAGCAGCAGGTCGACCAGCCACATCAGTGCCCGGTCGCGCCACCCACCGAAGTAGCCGGCGATCGACCCGACCGTGGCGGCAAGGGTGGTCGAGATTAGCGCCACACAGAACCCGATCAGCATCGACTTCTGCGTTCCGCGCAGCGTCCGGGCGAGCAGGTCCTGACCGAGCGCGTTGGTGCCGAACCAATGCTTGAGCGACGGCGGCTGCAGCAGCGCGTCGTAGTCGAGAAGGTTGTAGTCGTACGGAAGCAGCGGCGGCAGCGCGTAGCAGCCGACGAATCCCAGCACCAGCAGAATCAACGCCACCACCGCGGGCTTGTTGCGAATGAACCGGCGCGCCACCAGATTTCGCCGCGACGTGAAGGCGGCAGGGTGCATGCCGGCCTGGATCTCCACGCTGGCCTCTTGGGTCGTCATGTCACCCGCACTCTCGGGTCGAGCACCGCGTAGAAGATGTCGGACAACAGGCCGGCCAGCAGAATCGCCAACCCGGTGAACAGGGTGATCGCCGCGACAACGTTGGTGTCCTGTGTGGAAATGCCGAGCACCACCCATTCGCCCATGCCATGCCAGCCGAAGATCTTCTCGACGAAGACCGCGCCGACCACCAACCCGCTGACCCCGTAGGCGAACAGGGTGGCCAGCGGAATCAGTGCGGTGCGCAGTCCGTGTTTGAACAGCGCACGCCGACGGGTCAGGCCTTTGGCGCGCGCGGTCCGGATGAAATCCTCACCGAGTACGTCGAGCATGGCGTTGCGCTGGTAGCGGCTGAAGCCCGCCATCCCGAAAAGTGTGAGCGTCAGCGTGGGCAACACGAGGTGCTGCACGCGGTCGACCAGTCGGTTCCACAGGCCGCCGGGCGGGATCGGTGATGTTTCACCGGTGTACTGGAACATCCGAACGCCAGTGAAGTCGTTCACCCTCAGCGCGGCCAGGATGAGCAGGCCCGCCAGCACGAATGACGGGATGCTCAAGAGGACCAGCGACAGCACGGTGATGATGCGGTCGCTGAGCCGGTACTGCCGAATGGCTCCCCAGGCGCCCAGGATGACGCCGAGGATGGTGCCCAGCACGGACCCCGTTACCACCAGCCGCAGGCTGATCCCTATCCGGTGCCACAGTTCCCGGGAGACGGGGTGACCGGTGACGGTCGTGCCGAAGTCGCCGTGGGCCACGCCGGCAATCCATTTCCCGTACCGAATGGGTATGGGTTTGTCCAAGCCGAGCTCGGCCGCCTTGCGGTCGACGAGCTCCTTGGGCGGCGGCGGGTGGCGCTGAGTGTAGGCGTCCAGCGGGCGAAACGTCACGGACGCGAGGCAGAACGCGAGGAATGACGCCAGCAGTAGGAGCACGATGTAGTTGAGCAACCGGCGCGCCAGGAAGCGAATCATGCCCGACCGAACCGCCTGTGCCGCATTGGGACAGGTTAAAGCGTGTCGGGCGGATCCTTGCGATCCCGCCGATTTTCATGCGTGAATCGCCGCCGGCCGGCTACTAGGATCCACCGAGACAGGGCTCGGCTCGCGACACTTGCACCGGGCGCGACCCGCTCGCCCGCACACCAGACATCGAGGAGCTCGCGTGACGGTTACCGACGACTACCTGGCCAACAATGCCCAATACGCGAGCAGCTTCGAGGGCCCGCTACCGATGCCGCCGAGCAAGCATGTCGCGGTCGTCGCATGCATGGATGCCCGCCTCGATGTCTACCGCATCCTCGGCCTCAACGAGGGGGAAGCCCACGTCATCCGGAACGCCGGCGGGGTCGTCACCGACGACGTCATCCGGTCGCTGGCGATCAGCCAACGGCTGTTGGGAACCCAGGAGGTGATCCTGATTCACCACACCGACTGCGGCATGCTGACCTTCACCGACGACGACTTCAAGCGAGCCATCCAGCAGGAGACCGGCGTCAAGCCGCCGTGGGCGGCCGAGGCTTTCCCGGACCTCGCCGAGGACGTCCGGCAGTCGCTGCGCCGGATCGAGAACAGCCCGTTCGTCACCAAGCACATCTCGTTGCGCGGCTTCATCTTCGACGTCGCCACCGGCAAGCTCGAGGAAGTCACCGCGTAGCGCTGGCGGTCTCGACCGAGGGCAGCCGCACGCATTGACACCGACAGGCGCACCTGATTGCATATACGACTAAGAAAATAAATATGGTCAGTTCAACCAACTTTATCCGGAATAACGTAAGGACGCCATGACCAGCGCTACTAAGGGCGGGCTCGCCGCCGGCCAGTACGAATTGAGCCATCTGCGCTCGCTGGAGGCCGAAGCGATCCACATCATCCGGGAGGTGGCGGCGGAGTTCGAACGGCCGGTGCTGCTGTTCTCGGGTGGCAAGGACTCCATTGTCATGCTGCACCTCGCGCTGAAGGCGTTCAGTCCCGGCCGGCTGCCGTTCCCGGTCATGCACGTCGACACCGGCCACAATTTCGACGAGGTGATCGCCGCGCGCGACGAACTGGTCGCCGAGTCCGGCGCGCGCCTGATCGTCGCTTCGGTGCAGGAGGACATCGACGCCGGCCGGGTCGTGGAGACGATCCCGTCGCGCAATCCGATACAGACCGTCACGTTGCTGCGGGCCATCCGGGAGAACAGGTTCGACGCCGCGTTCGGCGGCGCGCGCCGCGACGAGGAGAAGGCACGCGCCAAGGAGCGGGTGTTCAGCTTCCGCGACGAATTCGGCCAATGGGACCCGAAGGCTCAGCGGCCCGAACTGTGGAACCTCTACAACGGGCGGCACCACAAGGGCGAGCACATCCGGGTCTTCCCGCTGTCCAACTGGACCGAGTTCGATATCTGGTCGTACATCGGCGCAGAGAAGATCAAGCTGCCGTCGATCTATTTCGCGCACCGACGCAAGGTGTTTCGCCGCGACGGCATGCTGCTGGCGGTGCACCGGCACATGCAGCCGCGCGCCGACGAGCCGGTGTTCGAGGCCACCGTGCGGTTCCGCACCGTCGGGGACGTCACATGCACCGGATGTGTGGAATCGCAGGCCGGGACCGTGTCGGAGGTCATCGCCGAGACGGCCGTGGCCCGGTTGACCGAGCGCGGCGCGACCAGAGCCGACGACCGGATCTCGGAGGCCGGAATGGAAGACCGCAAACGGCAGGGGTACTTCTGATGACCACGCCAACGACCACGCCAACCACCCTGTTGCGCATCGCAACCGCCGGATCCGTCGATGACGGCAAGTCCACGCTGATCGGGCGGCTGCTGTATGACTCCAAGGCCGTGATGGAAGACCAGTGGGCCTCGGTGGAGCGCACGTCCAAGGAGCGCGGCCACGACTACACCGACTTGGCGCTGGTCACCGACGGTCTGCGGGCCGAACGCGAGCAGGGCATCACCATCGATGTCGCCTACCGCTACTTCGCCACTCCCAAGCGCAAATTCATCATCGCCGACACGCCCGGACATATCCAGTACACCCGCAACATGGTGACCGGCGCGTCGACCGCTCAACTGGTGATCGTGTTGGTCGACGCCCGGCAGGGCCTGCTCGAGCAGTCACGTAGGCACGCATTCCTGGCGTCGCTGCTGGGCATCCAGCACATCGTGCTGGCGGTCAACAAGATGGACCTGATCGATTGGGACAGAGAGAAATTCGAGGCGATTCGCGACGAATTCTATTCGTTCGCCGCGCGCCTGGACGTGCAAGACGTGGCCAGCATTCCAATGTCCGCGCTGCACGGCGACAACGTTGTGACCAAGTCGGAGCAGACGCCGTGGTACGAGGGCCCCCCGCTGCTCTCGCACCTCGAAGAGGTCTACATCGCCGGCGACCGCAACCTCGTGGACGTGCGGTTCCCGGTGCAGTAC
>NZ_JAFBAT010000003.1 GCF_019247615.1 Mycobacterium sp.
GCCGACCTGGCAGGATTCGAAATTGCGGCGTTTCCAACTCTCGCCACTGGCGAAGCCTGTGGACGTGTCGAGTACCTGCGCACCACGATCGCTGCGCTTGCCCAAGATCGCTACAGGGGAAGCGGCCCGAACTTCATCAAGTGGGACGGTTCCGGATACTCGTCCGGTTGGGGGCTCTCGCGGGTTGTGGCGGTGGGCCGCCTCGGGAAATCACCTCAGCGGCGGGGTGAATCACGCATTCGGAAACTCCTCCCCATTGCCGATACGAAATCGCGGCGAAAACTCGCCCGATAACCTGCCGCATGGCTGATGTTCGCGAGCTGGAAATACGCAGTTGAGCATGATCTGTGGCGGGTAGGCACCCCGAAGATGCCAGGAGAGCCGAAACGGGTGCAGCCGAGCCGGGATACCGACTTGAAGCCGCCGCACGGCGCGGGTTGAGCAACGGCCACATGGTCGGCTGGCGCGGGGGCGGTCCCGGCGGGCGCTGGTCACGCCTGGTCGGGTTGCCGGGGCATTAATGACCGGTGACAAAAGTGGGTACTACTCTCACGCTTACTTCGAGGAGGGCGTGTGCATCGAACGGTTCCGTGCCGATGAGCGTGACCGGCAAGCTGGTCGACGTACTCGTGAATCCACCGAGAGTGTCGGATCCGGACAGACTGAAAAGGGCGGTGTCCGGCAAGACGGTTCTGGTCACCGGCGGCTCCTACGGCATCGGTGAGGCCACCGCCCGCAAACTGGCGGCGGCAGGGGCCACCGTCCTGCTCGTTGCTCGCTCGGCGGAGAAGCTGGATGAGGTTGCCGCGTCCATCAACGCCACGGGCGGGCGAGCTGTCTCCTATCCGACCGATCTGAGCGACGAGGCGCGGGTCACCGAGCTCACCAAGCAGTTGGCCGAGAACCACGGCCCGATGGACATCGTTATCAGCAACGCTGCCAAGTCAATTCGCCGAGAGCTGCGGCTGCAGTACGACCGGCCGCACGACTTTCAACGCACCATCGACACGAACTACCTCGGACCGATCCGGCTGCTGCTCGGGGTGCTCCCGCAAATGCGCCAGCAGGGCGCGGGACACATCGTGAACGTGTCCACCATCGGTGTCCGAATGCATCCCACCCCGAGGTGGGGGACTTACATCGCATCCAAGGGCGCGTTCGACATGTGGCTGCGCAGCGTCGCACCGGAGTTGCACGCCGACGGCATCGACATGACGTCGATTTACCTGGGGTTGGTCCACACCCGCATGAGCGCGCCGACAGCGAGCCTGCGCAGAATGCCCGGCATGCAGCCGGACGAGGCCGCAGACGTCGTCGCCAAGGCGATCATCGAACGACCGCGCAGGGTTCAGCCGCGTTGGACGCTGCCGGGCGAACTGGCGTCGGTCCTGCTGGCCCCCGCCTTGGAGCGCGGGACGCGGGTGATGTACCGGCACTCGGAACGACGGGCCAGAACCCATGAGCGATGACTCCGTCAAGTTCAGGGACATCGCCGCGGCACTACCGCGCCTGCTGAGGGATGGGCCCGTCATCGCGCGCGGCGCGGTCATCGCGGGCCTGACTCGCCGGTCGGCCAGAGCCTCGATCGGCCGGGCTTTGCAGGATCGCGCGCGGCGGCACGGCGACCGCGTTTTCATCAGGTTCGACGACGAAACCGTGACCTACCGGCAGGCCAACGAAACGGCCAATCGTTATGCGGCAACGCTTGCCGCACGGGGGATCGGCCGCGGCGATGTCGTCGCCATCATGCTGACGAACTCGCCGCGCTTCGTCCTGCTCATGCTGGCGGTGGTCAAGCTGGGCGCGATCGCCGGCATGCTCAACTACCACCACCGCGGCGAGGTGCTGGCACACAGCGTCGAGCTTTTGAATGCCAAGATCCTGATCGCCGAGGAAGACCTGCTCAAGGCCGTCGGCGAGTCCGGGGCGCACGTGGCCAATTCGATCGCCGTCGACGAACTGCAGCGGCTGGCCGCGGACGCCTCGACCGAAAACCCCGCGGTGACGTCGTCGGTGCTCGCGAAGGACAACGCCTTCTACATTTTCACCTCCGGAACCACGGGAGCACCGAAGGCCAGTGTGATGACGCACTACCGGTGGCTGCGGGCGCTCGGCGGCTCGGGGGCCGTCGGGATGCGGTTGCGGAGCAGCGACACGCTGTACTGCTGCCTGCCGCTGTACCACAACAGTGCGCTCACTGTGGGGGTGTCGGGAGTGCTCAGCGCCGGTGCCACCCTCGCGCTGGGGCGCTCGTTCTCGGCGTCACGGTTTTGGGACGAGGTCATCCGCTACGACGCCACCGCCTTCCTCTACATCGGCGAAGTCTGCCGCTACCTGCTCAACCAGCCCGAGAAGGACACCGACCGCAAACACAAGGTGCGCGTGATCGCCGGCAACGGGCTGCGGCCCGA
>NZ_JAFBAT010000067.1 GCF_019247615.1 Mycobacterium sp.
TTGCGCCCGTCGTGCACCGCGAAGGTGTGGCCGATGAAATCGGGAATGATCGTCGACCGACGCGACCAGGTCTTGATGACCTGCTTGCTGTTCTTCTCGTTCTGCACGTCCACCTTCTTGAGCAGGTGGTCGTCGACGAACGGTCCCTTTTTCAGGCTGCGTGGCATCTGCTACTCCTGAGCTTCCTTCATCGCGCTACCGCGAGTGCTTCTTGCCGGTGCGCCGGCGCCGGACGATGAGTTTGTTGCTGAGCTTGTTCGGGTGGCGGGTGCGGCCCTCGGGCTTACCCCAGGGGCTGACGGGGTGGCGGCCACCGGAGGTCTTACCCTCACCGCCACCGTGCGGGTGGTCCACCGGGTTCATGACAACACCGCGGACGGACGGGCGCTTGCCCTTCCACCGCATCCGGCCGGCCTTGCCCCAGTTGATGTTTGCCTGCTCCGCGTTGCCCACCTCGCCGACCGTCGCGCGGCAGCGCACGTCGACGCGTCGGATCTCACCGCTGGGCATGCGCAGCGACGCGTAGCTGCCCTCCTTGCCGAGCAGCTGGATGCTCGAGCCGGCCGACCGCGCGAGTTTGGCGCCCCCGCCCGGCCGCAGCTCCACCGCGTGGATCAACGTGCCGGCCGGGATGTTGCGCAGCGGCAGGTTGTTGCCCGGCTTGATGTCGGCATTGGCGCCCGACTCCACCACGTCGCCCTGCGAGAGACCAAGTGGGGCAATGATGTAGCGCTTTTCGCCGTCCAGGTAGTGCAACAAGGCGATGTTGGCGGTGCGGTTCGGGTCGTACTCGATGTGCGCGACCTTGGCGTTGACACCGTCCTTGTCGTTGCGACGGAAGTCGATCACCCGATAGGCGCGCTTGTGACCGCCGCCTTTGTGCCGGGTGGTGATCCGCCCGTGCGCGTTTCGACCGCCGTGCCCGTGCAGCGGCCGCACCAGCGACTTCTCCGGCTCCGAACGCGTGATCTCGGCGAAGTCGGACACGCTGGCCCCGCGACGACCGGGGGTCGTCGGCTTGTACTTACGAATTGCCATGTGTGGTCAGCTCTTTCTAGCTCGGTGCGCCGAAGAGGTCGATCGGCTTGCTGCCGGGCGCCAAGGTGACGATGGCACGCTTGGTGTTCTTGCGCTTGCCGTATCCGGTCCGGGTGCGCTTGCGCTTCCCCTGCCGGTTGGCGGTGTTCACCGACGCGACCTTGACGGAAAAGATCTTTTCGACAGCGATCTTGATCTGCGTCTTGTTGGAGTCGGGGTGCACCACGAAGGTGTACACGTTCTCGTCGAGAAGCCCATAGGACTTCTCCGAGATGACCGGCGCCAGGATGATGTCGCGGGGGTCAGCGACGGTAGCCATCAGGCCGAGACCTCCTCGGAAGTTGCAGTGTCGGCCGCGGTGTGAGCCGCGATGTAGGCGTTGAGCGCCTCGACGCTGAACACGACGTCATCGGAGCGCAGCACGTCGTACGTGTTGAGCTGGTCCGGGGCAAGGACATGCACGCCGGGCAGGTTGCGGACGCTTTTCGCGCCGGTCTCATCGGTGCGCCCGATGACCACAAGCACCTGCTTGCGATCGGTCAGGCTGCCCAGAAATGCCTTGGCGCTCTTGGTCGAAGGCGTCTGGCCCGACACCAACTCGGTGACGGCGTGGATGCGCCCGTTGCGCGCCCTGTCCGAGAGCGCTCCGCGCAAGGCCGCAGCGATCATTTTCTTCGGTGTGCGCTGGCTGTAGTCCCGCGGCTTCGGGCCGTGCACGATGCCACCGCCGGTGAACTGCGGGGCGCGCGTCGAACCCTGCCGGGCGCGTCCGGTTCCCTTCTGCCGGTACGGTTTGCGGCCGCCGCCGCTGACCTCGCCCCGAGTTTTGGTCGAGTGTGTGCCCTGGCGTGCCGCCGCCCGTTGCGCGGTGACCACCTGGTGCATCAGTGCGACATTGGTCGGCGCGTCGAACAATTCGGCCGGCAGCTCAATGGAGCCGTCGACGTTGCCGTCGGGTGTCCGCACGTCGATCTTCAGGGCCTTTTGCTCAGCCATCAGTTCTCACCTCGTTTGATCGCGCTGCGGACCATGACGAGTCCACCGGTGCGACCGGGGACGGCGCCCTTGATCAACAGCACGCCGTTCTCGGTATCGACCTTGTGCACCAACAGGTTCTGAACGGTAACCCGGTCGTTGCCCATGCGGCCGGCCATCCGGGTGCCCTTGAAAACCCGCGCGGGGGTGGAGCATCCGCCGATAGAGCCCGGACGACGGTGGATCGCCTGCGCCCCGTGGCTGGCGCCCTGGCCGCGGAACCCGTGCCGCTTCATGGTGCCGGCGAAGCCTTTGCCCTTGGAGGTGCCCGTCACGTCGACATAGGTGCCGTCGGCGAAGATCTCGGCGGTCAGCTCCTGGCCCACCTCGTATTCGGCGGCGGCGTCCGGGTTGTCCAGCCGCAGTTCGGCCAGGTACCGGCGTGGGTTGACGCCGGCCGCGGAGTACTGACCGGTGACCGGCTTGTTGACCTTGCGCGGGCTGATCTCCCCGTAGGCCAACTGAACGGCGCTGTAGCCGTCGCGCTCCGGGGTCCGAATGCGTGTCACCACGTTCGGCCCCGCCTTGACCACCGTCACCGGCACGACACGGTTGTTTTCGTCGAATACCTGCGTCATGCCCAGCTTGGTGCCCAGGATTCCTTTCCTAGCCTCAGCCATTGCTCTGGAATCTCCTACTGGATGTTGACGTCGACACTGGCCGGAAGATCGATGCGCATCAGCGCGTCAACGGTCTTCGGCGTGGGATCGAGGATGTCGATCAACCGCTTGTGGGTGCGCATTTCGAAGTGCTCCCGCGAGTCCTTGTACTTATGCGGGGAGCGGATGACGCAATACACGTTCTTCTCGGTCGGCAGCGGCACCGGACCTACGACGCTGGCACCCGTGCGGACGACGGTCTCGACGATCTTGCGCGCCGATGCGTCGATGGCCTCATGGTCGTAGGCCTTAAGCCTGATGCGGATCTTTTGTCCCGCCACGCTTCTCCTGCCCTCACTCCGTCTTGAAGCCCGGCATCCGGGCTTACATCCGTGTCGCTTACATCCATGTCTCAGTGCCCCCGGCGCGCCCCTCGGTCCGGCCGTGGTGGGCCGATCGGGGGTCGCGCCGGATACTGCGCCGCTGTTTACCTGTCGTGGTCCACCGGCCCCCGCGCTCGGGCGTGTCACCTTTGCGCAGCCTCGAAGCGACCGCATTGGCCGCGCTCAAGGATGGGACCGGACGCGCCCGTTTGGGCGCTGGTCGTATGCTCGGCCAGGCGGAACCTGGCGCAGGGCAACCTGAACAGTATGCCTGACAACCACCGGATGGGCCAAATCCCGCCGGCCTGCATTGTCGGGGCCCGCCGACGCGCCAATCGACCTGTCTACCACGGCGCATCAATCGCTGCGCGAGTCAGCGCGGATGGCGTCGAACGTCGCTCAGCTGGGGGCGCAACCGGTCAAGCACCTGCCGATTGGGTGCTGGCTGCGCTGGCTCTATGTTGGGCACGCTGAACGTGCAGGAAACCGTCGACGGCGGCGCGTGCGCATTCGCCGTAGTCGAAGTCGGGCAAGGTGGACAGGCGGCCCAGCACCAGGGGGCCGATCAGCAGTGCGATAGCGCGTGATCGGTCGACCTCCCCCAGTTCGGCCGCATCCGGGCTATCGAATATCGCATCGAACGGCGCGGCATACTGCTGCGCGATGCGCTCCCGCAACGTGGTGATCGACGCGCTGGCCGCGCGGGTGTGACGAGGTTCGGGCAAGCCTTCCAGGTCGCGGCCCAGGGATAGCCAGGACATGGCGGTCATCACGGCGGGCGCCTGGGCCACCGCGTCGGCCTGGGCCAGCACCACGGCGATGAGCCGATCCCGTAACGAGCCCTCCTTCGGAGGCGTCGGCGACGGCGGGATGAGGCTGCTGAACGCCGCTGCCAGCAAATCATTTCCGCTGGGGAAGTGGCGATAGAGGGTGGCTCTGGCCACATTGGCGCTCCGGATGACGGCGTCGACGGTCACCGCGCTGGGCCCCCCGGAACGCAGCAGGGCGGTGGCGGCTTCCAGCAAACGGGCCCGGGACCGCGCGGGTCGGGGATCGGTCGCCTCGCCGGTAATTGTGAGCCACCTCCCTGTTTCGATACGGAACTATTGGTCTACCTACAAGACTGCTGGTCTTGAAACTCACGCCACCGAAAGGGAGGCGCTTTTTATGGTCGAAATCCTGGTCAGACCCGATCAGCGTAGCGATGCGCCGGGCCTCGGCGGTAGCGCCCGAGCAAGAAACTGGACGCTTGCCGTCGCCTGCATGGGCGTGGGGTTGGTGGTCGCGTCGATGACGGCGTTGAACACCGCGCTAGGGGACCTCGCCGTCGCCACCTCGGCCACCCAGTCGCAATTGACCTGGGTCGTCGACGGTTACACCGTGGCGCTGGCATGCTTGCTGCTGCCCGCTGGCGCGATCGGGGACCGGTATGGCCGGCGGGGTGCGTTGCTTGTCGGTTTGGTGGTTTTCGCGCTGGGCTCGATCGCGCCGGCGTTACTGCACAGCCCGACCCAGATCATCGCGGGCCGGACGGTGGCCGGTGTCGGCGCCGCCTTCGTCATGCCGGCGACGCTGTCGTTACTGACCGTGGCCTATCCGAAAGCGGAACGTATCAAGGCTGTCGGTATCTGGGCGGGTACCGCCGGTTCCGGCGGTGTGCTGGGAATGCTCGGTTCTGGTGTGCTGCTTCGGTTTTGGGACTGGCACGCCATCTTCTTGTCACTGGGCATCGCCGCCCTGGTGATCTTCGCGCTGGCCTGCACCGTCGCATCGTCGCGCGACATCGGCGCCCCCCGGATCGACTCACTGGGCGCCTTCCTGATCGGCGTGGCGGTGGCGATCGCGGTGGCGGCGATCCTGGAAGCGCCGAACCGCGGATGGAGCGATCCGTTGGTCTGGGGCGGACTCGTCGCGGGAGTTGTCATCGCCGTGGTGTTCGGTGTGGTCGAATTCCGGCTCGCAAAGCGTGACCGCCATCCGCTTCTCGACGTGCGACTGTTCGGCGACCCGGGGTTCGCTACCGGCGTCGCGACGATCGTCGTCCTGTTCGGCGCCACCTTTGGCTTCTTCTACCTGGGTATTCAGTACGTCCAGCAGATCATGGGTTACTCACCCCTGATGACCGCGATGGCGTTCGGCCCCTTCATGCTGCCGCTGGGCATCTTTTCGGCGTTGTCGTTCTGGTACGTGCCAAAGCTGGGTTTGCGGCTGGTGTTATTCCTGGGAACGCTGCTGATGGCGGTGGGCTTCGCCAGCATGCGGACGCTCGACCTGCATCCGACGTTTCTCGATTTGGCCTGGCCCTCTCTGATACTCAGCACCGGCATCGGTTTCTGCACCGCGCCCACGACGGCGGCGATCATGGGTGCGGTTCCGGACGAAAAGCAAGGGGTCGCCTCCGCGGTCAACGACACTTCGCGGGAGATGGGCGGGGCGCTGGGGATCGCCGTGGCGGGCTCGATACTGGCCGGACGCTATTCCCACGAGCTGGCACCGGGTCTGGGTGGGTTCCCCGCCGCGGTTCGCGGCCCGGCCACTGACTCGTTGGCCAAGGCGATGGAGGTGGCGGGGAAACTCGGTCCGCAGGGTGGCCGGCTGGCCGAGATGAGCAAAGCGGCGTTCGTGACTGCCATGCACGCGTCGATGACGGTGTTGGCCGTGATCGTTGCGGTCGCCGCGGTCCTCATCGTACTGTGGGCGCCGGGACGCGACGGGCAACAGTTAAGCCCGATGCGCCGGATAGTGTCCCGCCGCCAGGCTACGAGCCCCAATCGGCAGTCTGTGGATCGGATAAGAATGCCCCTGCGGACCCGCAGCGGCCGATAACATGCGATAAAGCGGGTTCGTCGGGGGGCGAACAACGTAGAAACCTATCCGGGGGAGCGGAGCGGAATGTCCTATGTGATCGCAGCGCCGGAGTACGTGGCGTCCGCAGCTACGGATCTGGCGAATATCGGATCCGCGATCAGCGACGCCAACTCCGCGGCGTTGGGTCCGGCATCAAGCGTGCTGCCGTCCGGCGCCGACGAGGTGTCGGCGAGCATCGCGGCGCTGTTCGGCGCGCACGCCCAGGCCTATCAGGCGCTCAGCGCCGCGGCGGAGGCGTTCCACACCCAGTTCGTCCAGCTGATGAGCGCCGGTGGGGAGCAATACGCCCTCGCCGAGGCCACCAACGCCAGCCCTCTGCAGACCGTAGGTCACAATCTGCTGAGCGGGGCGCCCAGCCAGGCCGCCCAAGCCGCGACCACCGCGCAGCCTCTGCTCGGCAGCGCAGCATCCGCGGCGTCGGCGGCGGCAGGAGTGCCGGCGGCGATGGGCGGCCTGGCAGGTGGTGCAGCGCCGGCCACACCGGCGGCGGCGTACCTGGCGGCGACTCCGCCCGCATCGGCGCCGGCTGCCTACGTCCCGACCGGCGCGAGTGCCGCGGTGGCGGCCGCCGGATCGGCGCTTGGGCCGGCCGGTGCGCCGGTAAGCGCGTTGCAGGCGGCCACGCCGGCGTATGCACCGGCGGGGCCGGCGGTGCCGACAAGCTTGGCGGGTGCGGCCGCGCCGATCACGACACTGTCGGCTGAAGCCGCCCAGTTTTCGCCCTTGACCGCGCTGCCCACCACACCGCTGTCGGCGGCCCCGGCAGCGACGGCGTCTGGATACTCGCCAGCAACGCCGCCGTATTCGCCGGCGACCGGTGGGCCGGCCGAACCTGCCAGGCAGCAGGCGGCGGAAACCGTCGAGCATCTCGAAACGCCGCACTACTACTACTCAGCCTGATTCGGCCACAGCGCGAGTCCACCGACACTTCGGGCAGATCGCTACTCACTCAACGAATTTCGCGGCCCGATGGCCGAGCATCACAATCGATGCGTGCGGGCCGCGGCTCGTGATCTGCGGCAGGACGGAACCATCGATCACCCAGAGGTTTTCGACGCCATAGACTCGGCAGCACGGATCGACAACCGCGTGTGGGTCACCGTCGGCACCCATTGGCGCTGTGCCGCAGAGGTGTTGGGATGTGGACCACACCGGCGGACCGACATGAGTTGCCGCACCTGCTAACTCGCGGGCCAAGTCGGTGCCTCGACGCAATGCCGCGATGTCGTCGGGCTCGCTGTCGTATCGATGTTCGATAAGCGGCGGCTTGTCCGGATCCGGCGAAACCAGTGTCACTCGCCCTCGCGCCCGGGGCTGCATGAGCGCCACGCCGATGTGCGGCCAATCGGGATGCCCGGCGGTGCCGTCTCCGGTCATCGCAACGAAACCACCTGTATAGGGCCTAATCTCGAGATCATCATCGGTCGTGAGCACCACCTCCACCACGGGCCGCCCCGGCGCAACCACCCAGTTGGTGGGCAGCACCCATTCGGGGTGATCGCTGCAGAACATGCCCACGGGCAGGTCAGCCATCACCGGTACGCCGACGGCACGCAGCGTTGCTTCGTCACCGATGCCGGACAGCATCAGCAGGTGCGCCGACTCGATCGCACCGCAGCACAACACTATTCGGCTGGCACCGAGCGTCATCGGCCCGTGCGGGCCGACGACGTCGACACCCACCGCCACACCACGGGAGAAGCTCAATCGCACCGCACGCGTCTGTGCAAGCAATGTGAGATTCGATCGTTCCAGCGCGGGAAGCAGATATCCGGCGCCCGACCCGATACGTACGCCGTCGACGATGTTGAGCGGTACGGCGCCGACCCCCGCAACCGGTTCCGGCCCAACATCATTGAGATCGACCATCCAGTCAAACCCGGCTTGCTCGGCGGCGGCGACGAAACGTTTGCTGGTGCCGGTCATTTCGCGCGTCCGACGAACCAGGATCGGGCCGCTGCCGCCGTGGGCGGGACCGTCGAAATCAAGGTCGGTCTCAATGGCGCGGAAGCTCTCCAGCACGTCCGACCAGCCCCAGCCCGGCAGCGCTACGCGCTCGAAATCGCGTCTCAGGCCTCGACAGAAATAGCCCCCGTTGACCGCTCCGGAACCGCCGACCGTCGAGCCACGCACGATCGGCAGCTTCAAGGCGTGTCGATCGGTGAGCCGGGTGAGATAACGCCGGACCAATGGGCTACCGACGCCGATCGGCAGTTGCAACCCATTGGCAGTCCGAGCGAGCAGCTCCGGGTCGGCGAGTGCGGGCCCCGCCTCCAGCACGGTCACCCTGCGGTTGGACTCGGCGGAAAGACGCTCTGCCACAACCGATCCAGCGCTGCCGGCACCCACAATCAGCACATCGCTGTGCGGGACGGCTCTGCTCAAGGCGACGTCAAGGCGTTGCTAGCTCCGAATCTGCGGTTTGAGCGCGCGGAGGTTACGTTCGCGCAATACGCCCCACCACAGCCCGAGGCCGTAGGCAAGGTCGTCGACACGCTTGAGCAACAGATAGGTCGGCAGCCCGATCGGCTCGGCCTCATCGCCGGTGCCATCGCGGCGCCGGAGCCAGTCCACGACGCCGTCCATCACGGCCGCGACCAGCACGACGTGTCTACAGCGACGCGACACCAGCGCGGCGAACAATGCCAGGGGCCAATAGTGCCGGCAAAGTGCCGACGCCAGTTGCAGCGCCGCCGACCATAGACCGCGGGTTGCGATCACCAGGACATCGGCGAGCGAAGTCTCGGCGCTCCGCATGGCCTTGGCGATCCGCCGTCCCGTCAACACCGCGACCAGGATGGAGGCCAATTGACCGAGAGTGGTCCCTAACGCCATGAGAATCCAGGCCATCAACGCCCAGCCGGAGATCACCACGGGTGCCGTCTTGTCCGGGTGGCGCACCGACAGCGGAGCCGCCGAACCGCCGTAAAAGGCCTTGCGCGCCAGCCAGTCCCGTAGTTCGGTGCGGTGATCATGGGCGACCAGCGCGATTGGCTCATACCGCAGCCTGGCGCCTGCCTCGACGAGCCGCCAGCACAGATCGACGTCCTCGCCGGCCGGCAGGGTCTCGTCGAACCCGTTGACCTCACGGATCGCCGAGCAGCGACAGATGATCGCCGCACTGGGCACGTAGGACACCGTGCTGTGGGGCAACACCGGCGCTTCGCGCTCGCCCAGATCCAGGGACGAGTGCACCGCCTCGTAGCGCGCCACCAGGTTCTCGCTCTGCGAAAAGCCGATGATGCGCGGTGCGACCAGCGCGACGGTGGGATCGCAGAAGTGACCGAGCAAGGCTTCCAACCAGCCCCGGCGCGGCGCGACGTCGGAGTCTAGGAAAGCGACGAAGTCCGTGGTGCACGCCGCCAGGCCCGTGTTGCGAGCGGCCGCCGGACCCTTGCTGTGAAGGTGGCGCAATACTTCGATATCGCAGTGCGCGCCGACGAAGTCTTCCGGCTCGATCGGGGTTGACGACCCGTCGTCGACCACGATGACGCGCAGGCCGCGCAGTGAGCTGACCAAACGTCGTGCCCCAAGTAGGTTGTCGCGCACGGGGATTACCACGGTCACGTCGCGGTGCGACGGCCCGCCCGCGGGCCGGGGATGCGCCACCGTGGCGTCCAGCAAGGTGCGGGCCAGTTGGGCGCTGACGTCGTCGCGAACCTTGAGCCGACCATCGGACAGCATGTCCGCAGCGGCGGGAGCCAACTTCAGGAGGCGGGTCGGCGAGCCGCCGAGCAGGGCCGAGCCGTCGCCGAGTACCCGCACGCGCCGATCGACCTGAACGGCGAACCCGTCCGGCAACCGGGTCTGGGTCATGTCAACATCCCGTTCCGCCCCGGCAGCCAGCGGACGACTCGGCGCACACAGTCGTCCACCATATCCGCGAAGATGCGGCCGCCCTCGGCGGCGGTTGCGGTGGTCGGATCCCCGAGGACACCCACCCGGCTGACCGCCGCGATCCCTTCGCGGCGCATCGACGGCAGCAATTCGGGCAACGGCGCCCGGTTGCCGGCGAGCCAGCGGTCGGTCAGCACGTCGGCCGGGGAGATGTGCAGCAACAGTGATGTCTCGGTATGACCGGCGTGGGCATCGCCGCCGGGAACAACGCAGGGACACCATCCGACGTCTCGGCCTTCGGAGCGCAGTTGGCGCACCGCGGCGCTCAACGCGCCGACATTGCCGCCGTGCCCGTTGACGAAGGCCAGGCGATGCGCCCAGCAGGCGGCCGACCTGCCGTATTCGACCAGTAGCGTCGTCAGGGCTTCGGTGCCGATGGAGATCGTTCCGGGGAAGTCTTGGTGCTCACCGCTGGCGCCGTAGGCGAGGGCCGGCGCCACCGACCACTGCGGCTCGAGGCGGGTACCCAGACCGGCCAGGGCTTCCCGGGCGACCGCGGTCGCGATTCGGGTGTCGGTGTCCAACGGCAGATGCGGACCGTGTTGTTCGGTCGACCCCAGCGGGACCAATATCGACGGCGAGATGCTTGACAGCTGGCTCGACGTCGACGCTCCTAATTCGCCGAGTACGGGCACTGGCTGATGGTAGGACGAATTCACCTGGCGTGCACCAATTGTTGTCCCCACAAACTAATTTTTTTCTGGTCCGTTCACCGGCGGGTCGAAATTGGCGGCTCTTTCGTCACGGTGACCCCGCGTGCACCACGAATTCGACGACCGACCGCAGCGGTCCGCGCAATCCAATTACGGCTAAAGTTGCCAACATAGTAAGAATTCACAGCGGCGCGCCGAGGACACGGGTGAAACCGTCCGGAATCAGAATGTCGTCGGGGCTCAGCTCGTGAATGGTGGAATGCCCGAGACCGATGAGCGCCGAGTCGATACCACCGCGCAGGATGTCGAGGACGTTCTCGACCCCGGCCTGGCCGGCCGCGGCGAGGCCCCACAGGTACGCACGGCCGATCATCACGGCGCGCGCCCCGAGGGCCACCGCCTTGACGACGTCGCCGCCGCGGCGGATGCCGCCGTCCAGCAGGACCTCCACTTGACCGCCGACCGCCTCGGCGATCGCGGGCAGGGCACGAATCGACGCCGGCGTGCCATCCAGGTTGTTGCCCCCATGGTTAGACACCGAAATCGCCGAAACACCCGCATCGACGGCCCTTTTCGCGTCGTCGACGCGCATCACGCCCTTGAGCATGAACGGTCCCCCCCAGAGCTCGCGCAGCCACGCGATGTCCTCCCAGGTGGGCGGCGGCGTCCCCATCCACTCCCCGTATGCCGCGAAGAAGGCAGGACCGGGCTCGCCGCGGCGGCCCTGATTGGGCACTCGCAGCTCTGGAGGTCTCAGCGTCTTACCGAACTTCCACAGCCACCGCGGCCGGACGATCGCCTCCGGAGAAAACCGCACAATGGCCCGCAGGTTCATCTCCTCGGGGATCTTCGGGCTGCCCCAGTCCCGGCCATGCGAGAACGTCCAATCCGTGGTCACGATCAGACCGACGGCGCCGGCCGCGCGTGCGCGCTCCACCCGCTCGGCGATCGCGTCGCGCCCGCCGAGCCAGTACACCTGGAAGAAGACCTTGGGGTTGGCGGCGGTGACCTCCTCGATCGGTTTACTGGCGAAAGAGGACAGGCCCATGGCCGTGCCCCGTGCCGCCGCCGCCCGCGCGACGGCCACCTCGCCGTCCGGGTCGACCGCTTGGACGCCGGTCGGCGAAATGATCACCGGCAACGAAATGTCTTGTCCCATTACGGTCGTCGACAAATCGCGCTTTTCCTGCGCACCGACGACATGGGGCGCGAAACCAAGTTCGCCGAATGCTTCGACATTGTCGGTCACCGTGATTCCCTTTTCGCTGGCCGAGAGCAACGAGGAATAAACGGACTTCGGTAAGCGACGCTTCGCGCGTTGCTGGGCGATCGCGACCGTTTCGAACCATTCGTCGGCCATGGTTACAGCGGGCTTTCGTCGCACAGGCGAACCGGCGGCCGCGCGGTCAATTTCAGCGGCACCGGTTCGCGCCGCCCACGGGAGTGGTCGCCACGGGCCCGCGGCTTGGAGCGCTCTCGCGACAGCGCCGGCGCGCTGTGCCCTTGCACGCATTCCGGATCGGGGCCGTCGATCGGCAGGCCGGTGAAGAATTTGGCCGCCATGCAGCCTCCCCGGCAACTGTCGTAGTGCTCACATCCGCCGCAGGCACCCGCGGACTGCGGCTCGCGCAACTCACGAAACAGGGGGGCATTCTTCCAGACGTTGTCAAATCCGCCGTCGCACAGCACATTTCCGGCCAGGAACCGGTCGTGGATGGCGAACGGGCAGGCATACACGTCACCGACGGGGTCGATCAGGCACACCACCCGGCCGGCGCCGCACATGTTCAAGCCAGCCAGCGCACCGGAGGAGCCCAGCGGCGCCAGGTGGAAGAAGGAGTCACCGGTGAGCACCCCCTCGCCCTTGGCGACCAGCCATTCGTAGAGCGTCACCTGCTGGGCGGCGGTCGGATGCAGCTCGTCCCAGACATCCGCGCCACGCCCCGACGGACGCAGCCTGGTGATCCGCAGCGTGGCGCCGTAACGGCTCGCCAATGCCGCGAATTCATCGAGCTGGTCGACGTTGTTCCGGGTGACGACCACCGAGATCTTGGCATCGGAGAAACCGGCGGCGGCCAGGTTCTCCAGCGCGCACATCGCCATGGCGAACGACCCGGGCCCGCGCACGGCGTCGTTGACCTCGGCGGTGGCTCCGTCGAGCGAGATCTGCACATCCACGTAGTCGCTGGCAGCAAGCCGCGCGGCGATCTCGGGGGTTATCCGCACCCCGTTGGTGGAGAACTTCACGCCGACATGATGGGCCGTGGCGTAGTCGACCAACTCCCAAAAGTCCGGGCGCACAGTGGGTTCGCCGCCACCGATGTTGACGTAGAACACCTGCATGCGTTCCAGCTCATCGATGATGTCCATGCATTGGCGGGTGGACAATTCCCGCGGGTCCCGTTTGCCCGACGAGGACAGGCAGTGCACGCAGGCCAGGTTGCACGCGTACGTCAGCTCCCAGGTCAGGCAGATCGGCGCGTCCAGTCCGCTTTCGAACTGCTCGACGAGCCGCGGCACGGCCGCTGTTGTCATTGTTGGTCCTCCTGGGGCACCAGCATTCGGGATTCGGCCAGCACCCCCAGCGCGTGCAGGTACGGGCCCTGCTCGGCGTCATCCACGCCCGCGGCGCGGCAGGCCGACCGGATGTCGGGGTGTTCTTCCAGTGACCGCACCACCGTGAGAATGGTGCGGTTCTTCAGGAAGGACAGCTTGCGGGTGCCGAAGTGATAGAGCAGTGCGCCGAAAGGTTCCGGTCGAACCGCCACCTGTGGGTGCAACCGCCAGCCGCGATCAGGATCGAACAGGGTGTCCACCCCGGCCGCCTGCGCGGGTGCAGGCACGGTCAGTAGACCCCGCACATGCCGTCGATCGACACCTCTTCGACCAGAGTCTCAGTGACGAGTTCGGTTTCGGTCTGGTTTTCGTTGTCCATGCGCATTTACCTTTCCGCGGGGCTCGACGACTATGGGGTCTGAGTCACAGTCGTGCCAGAATATGGCATCGAGTGCCGAAATGGAAGGGCGGGGGCGGATGATGCCGCAGTCGCGAGTGGGCCGGCGCCGCTCGACGACCCCGCACCAGATCACCGACGTTGCCATTGAGCTGTTCACCGCCCGAGGCTTCGCGGAGGTCAGCGTCGACGACGTCGCGCAGGCCGCCGGCATCTCGCGCCGGACGCTGTTCCGCTATTACGCGTCCAAGAACGCCATCCCCTGGGGCGATTTCGACACCCACCTCGCGCACCTGCGCGACCTGCTCGACGACGTCGACCCCGAAGTCTCGCTGAGCGAGGCTTTGCGCGCAGCGCTGTTGGCGTTCAACACCTTTGACGAATCCGAGACGGCACGGCACCGACAGCGGATGCGCGTCATCCTGCAAACCGCCGAGTTGCAGGCCTATTCGATGACGATGTACGCCGGCTGGCGCGAGGTGATCGCCGGTTTCGTGGCGCACCGATGGGATTGCAAGACCACCGACCTACTCCCTCAGACCGTCGCGTGGACGATGCTCGGCGTGGCGCTGTCGGCCTACGAACATTGGCTCGGCGACGAATCCGTCCCGTTGCCGAGCGCACTCGGCAACGCCTTCGATGTGGTCGGCGCCGGGCTGAACGGTCTGCGTCCGTGAATCGCGAGCACCTGGTGCACACGCTGCGGTCACAGGGGTTGTTCTGCGCCGCCTCGGGTTCGGCGATGTACGGGGAGCTTTTCGAGCTGGTGGCCAAGGACGTCGAGGCCGGTGGGGTGTTCGCGGCCATCCTGTCCGGCCACGAGGAGGATCCGTCGCGCGACGCCGTGCCGCTTCGGTTGCTCGGCGGGCTGCACCGGCTGGTGCTCGACGGCCGGGCGGCGCAACTGCGCCGCTGGTATCCGAGCACCGGCGGCACCTGGGACGCCGGGTCCGCCTGGCCGGAGATTCTGGGTGTGGCGGCGGGCCACTCCGCTGCGCTGCGCTCGGCCCTGGATCAGCCACCGCAGACCAACGAGGTCGGCCGATCCGCCGCGCTGATCGGCGGACTGCTGCGCATCAATGAATTCAAGTTGCCGGTAAGGCTTTTCGAGATCGGGACGAGCGCCGGCCTGAACCTGCGGGCCGACCACTACCGCTATCGCTTCGCCGATTTCCAGTGGGGACCGGCCGACTCGCCGGTGACCATCGACGATGCGTGGCAGGGCGTGCTGCCGCCCGACGGCGGGATGCGCATCGTCGAGCGGCATGGATACGACATCGCGCCCATCGACGTCACCGGCACCGACGGCGAGATGGCGGTGGTGAGCTACGTCTGGCCCGACCAGCAGGCGCGGCTGCAGCGGCTGCGCGGCGCCATCGAGGTCGCCCGCGCCGTCCCGGCAAGACTGGAGCGCAGGACGGCGGCCGACGCGGTCGCCGGTCTGACACTGGCGGACGACGCCCTGACGGTGTTGTGGCACTCGATCACGTGGCAGTACCTGTCCGCCGAACAACGGGATGCGGTCGGTGCACACGTGGACGCGCTGGGCGAACGCGCAAGCACCCGATCACCGTTCGCCCACCTCACGATGGAGCCGGCGCGCGACGGGCCTGGCTCGCCGATCAAGTTCCTTATACGAGCCCGTCGCTGGCCGGGCGGCGAGAAGCGGGTCCTCGGCGAGTGTCATCCGCACGGCCCGCCCGTGAACTGGCTATAGCAAAACACAGCCGAAATACCGTGCTATGTCCGGCATTTCGGCTGTGCCGCGATCCTCGACTACTACGTTCCCATGAACGTCATCGGGTCGTGTAGCACCCGGGTGCCGTCATGCAGAGCCTCGATGGCGACCATGTGCTCCGGCGCCAGGGTGAAGTCGAAAACGTCCAGGTTCTGGGCGACGCGTTCGGGCCTTGACGACCGCGACACGACGACGTTGTCCAGCTGCAGGTTCCAGCGGACCAGCACCTGGGCGGGCGAGCGGTTGTACTCGGCGGCGATCGACGTGACGGTTGGGTCCTCGAGCATCCTGCCGACCCCGAGCGGACTGTAGGACTGTGTCTGGACGTCGTGCTCGAGGTGGGCCTGCCGCAGCTCGGCCTGATTCAGGCGGGGGTGCAGCTCGACCTGGTTCACGGCGGGCACCTCTTCGGTCTCGTCGATGACCGTCGCGAGAAGTTCTTCGGTGAAGTTGCAGACACCGATCGAGCGGACATGACCCTGCTCGCGGGCCGTCATCATGCCCTCGAAGCTCTCCACGTACTTGCCGAGCTTCGGCGCCGGCCAGTGGATCAGGTAGAGGTCCAGGTAATCCAGCCCGAGCCTGTCCAGGCTCTGCTTGCAAGATTCCTGGGCTGTGTGGAAGCCCTGCTTCGAGGTGCCCAGCTTGGTGGCGACGAAGAGCTCTTCGCGCGCAACGCCGGAGGCGGCTATCGCACGGCCGACGGCGATTTCGTTTCCGTACGAGGCGGCGGTGTCGATGAGGCGGCAGCCCGCTTCCAGCGCCGCGAGTACCGAGCTTTCCGTCTCCTCATCGGACAACTTGGCCACCCCCAGGCCAAGCACGGGCATCTTCGCCTCGTCGTTGAGTGCGACGGTCGGAATCGCGCTCGGCGAGCTGGGGAGCTCATCAATCACTGTCACTAGTTCTCTCACCTACCTGCAAATTGCGTACTGAATTTTTCGATGAAGACCGCGTCACCGGCAACCGTTAAGCCGGACCGTGGGTGCCCCATTGCACAAATGCCGCAATCGAATACGAAAATCCATACCCATGGCTTGCGGCTCACGGCGTCGGTCGTTGAAGACAGTAGCGGAGCTTCTCGGCGAACGCACAAGCCGCGCGATCGATGTCGGAAAAGCAAAAAGTCTCACTCGATGCCGTTACGTATTTCCAGCACAATGCTTTTGGCAGCGCTAAAACTGGCAATGTTGTGACCTCGACCACGCCGCTCATCCTTCCCGCGGGGTGCGCACTGAAGCGACGAGCTTTCGTGACGTCGGTCACCATCGAATCAGGTTGTGGTACAGCCCAAGTCGCGCGTGGCACCTCGGCATGGTGGTCGAGGCTTAACACCACCGTTGTGGGGTAGATACAGCACGCAATTCGGCACCCTTTAGGCTCGGACCGCAGCAACACAAACCTGACCGACTCTTCCGCCGTTACCTGAGTGTTCGAATACCACTGGAAGCGAGGCAATCCTGCCTTATGAAGACCATTCAAGAGCTTTTCGAAATAGCCTGGCAAGCAACGCAAATCGGCGCCACTACTCTCAAGAAGTCGCAACCGGGCTCCGTACAGCACAAAGGTGACCGCGATCTGGTCACCGACATCGACCTCGGAATTCAGCGGGACATCGACGCCTACCTGGCCCGGTGCACGCCCGATATCGCCCTGCTGGCCGAAGAGTCCGAGAATCAGCCCGACATCAACGCGGCCGAATGGCTCTGGGTTCTCGATCCCATCGACGGCACGTCCAATTTCGTACACGGACTGCCGCTGTGTGCCGTATCGCTGGCACTGCTGTGCGGTGGCGAAACCGTCGTCGCCGTCACCAACGCCCCCCTGCTGGGCAGGACCTACCACGCCGTCAAACACACCGGTGCATTCCTCAATGGACAACGGATCACGGCCAGCGATACCGACAGCCTCAGCGGGTCCATCGTGTCGCTCGGCGACTATGCCGTCGGCCACGAGGCCGCCTCGCAGAACCTGCAGCGACTCGCGCTCACCGGCGAGCTGGTGCCCCGCGTCGAGCGGATCCGGATGATCGGGGCGGCGACCCTGGACCTCGCCTTCGTCGCCGAAGGCGCACTGGACGCCTGCGTGATGATGTCCAACAAGCCGTGGGACACCGCCGCGGGAACGCTGATCGCCCGCGAGGCCGGCGCCCAACTCTTCGACGCACAGGGCAATCCCCACACCCACCGGTCCGCATCGACCGTCGCCGCCGCACCCGGCGTGGCCGATCAACTCGGCACGGTGATCCGCAACATCGAAATCCCGAGCGCCGCCTACGCGGGGGCTACGGCCTAGCTGACGGCCTAGCCGAGCACATCGGCAATGGGCGCGCCGGCCGCAATCTTGCCGCGTGCCTTCATGACCTTGCCGGGCATCCCGCCGCCGACCACACCGACCAGCACTCCGTCGCGCTCGTAGTACGCGAGGAACTTGCGGCCGTCGTCCTCGACGACATGGACGGTGTCGGTGGCCTCCGGCTCCCCAAGGCACTGGATCTTGACGTCGTATTGGTCGCTCCAAAAGTACGGAACGACAACGATATCCGGCACGTCCTGCCCCAGCATCGCGGGGACGACGACGCGCGCCTGGTCAGCGACGTTGCTCCAATGTTCAACGCGCGCTTGGTGTCCCATCAAGTCCCGCCAGGACGCCACGTCGCCCAACGCCCACACGTTCGGCACGCTGGTGCGTCCGGCCTCGTCGCAGATCACGCCGTTGTCGACCTCGATGCCGGTGCCCGCGAGCCATTCCGTCGCCGGCTTCGAGCCGATCCCGACGACCACCACGTCGGCCGGCAGCTCGGTGCCGTCGTCCAGCACCACGGTGTCGACGTGTCCTTCGCCGCGCACCTCGGCCACCCCGACACCGAGGCGGACATCGACGCCCTCCTCGCGGTGCAGCCGCGCGACCAACTCGCCGATCTGCTCGCCGAGCACCGCGGCCAGCGGTGTCGGCTGCGGCTCGACGAGGACCACCTCCACTCCAAGGCTGCGCAAGCTGGCGGCGACCTCACACCCGATGAAGCCGGCCCCGACGATAACGGCGCGCTGCGCGGCCGTTGCGTGCTCGCGCAGCGCCATGCTCTCGTCGAACGAGCGGAGCACCCGAATGCCCTCGAGATCCGGGAAGGCCGGAATGCGCCGCGGCACCAGCCCGGTCGCGATGACCAGTTCGTCGTAGCCGATCACGGCTCCGTCGGACAGCGTCACCGTCTGCGCGGCGGTGTCCAGGCCGGTGGCGGCCGCACCCAGTCGCAGGGTGATGTTCTGCTCGTCGTACCACTCGCGCGGTTTGAGGGCGACGTCGTCGACCTCTTTGCGCAACACCTCTTTGGACAACGGTGGCCGGTCGTAGGGAACATGCACCTCGTCACTGACGATCGTGATCGGCCCGGTGTACTCCGACCGCCGCAATTGCTCGGCGGTCCGGGCGGCCGCGAGGCCGCCGCCGACGATCACAATCCCTTTGTCCGACCCTTTGTCCGACCCCGGGCCGGCCTTGTCCTCGTGTTCGCTAGCGGTCACGTGCTGTTCATACACGATCGCGAATCAGTACTTCAAGGCGCCCTTGTCTACCGGGACCTGCGTGCCCGTCACGGTGCCCGCGCCGTCGCCGGCAAGCCATACGACAACGTCCGATACTTCCTCGGCCGACATGAAGCCGTTGGGCTGCAACGGCATTGGGGGAAAGCTGTGCACGAAGTTGGGGTACTTGGCAAAAATCTGCATCATCGCGTCCGGTTCGATCATCGGCGTGTCGATCGAATACGGATGGATGCTGTTGACCCGGATACCGAATTCGCCGAGCTCGATCGCGAGCGTGTTGGTCAGCGCGGTGAGTCCGTGTTTGCTGGCCGAGTAATGCCCGTTGCCCGGTGTGGCTTTCACTCCGGCCGACGAGCTGACGACCACGATGGAGCCGCCGTTACCCGCCTCGATCATCGCGGGAATGGTGGCACGCAGCGTGCGCCAGGTGCCGGTCAGGTTGATGTCGATGACGGTGTTCCACTGCTCATCGGTGAGCTCCCAAACCCGACCCCAGCTCAGCACTCCCGCGTTGGCCACCACGATGTCGAGCCGGCCGAATTGTTCGACGCCCTCGGCCACCAGTTGCTTCAGCGCGGCGTCGTCGCGAATGTCGGCCTGGCGGGCCAATATCTTGCGGCCCTCGGCTTCGACGAGGCGCACGGTCTCGTTGAGGTCCTCGGGGGTGGCCGGGGTGTAGGTCACCGTGTCGGACGCGGACGCGCAGATGTCCAGCGCGATGACGTCGGCACCCTCGCGGGCCAGCCGCACCGCATGCGCCCGTCCCTGGGCCCGGGCAGCGCCGGTTATGAACGCCACCCGTCCCTGCAGCGATCCAGTCACGCCTTCGCCCCTTCCATCACCGAAATAGACAAGCAAGGCTAGCAGCGAAACTGAAACGTGTTCTAGCTCGGCGTCGGAATCAGATCTCGGCGATGATCTGGGCGCGGCGACTGTTGTATTCCTCGTCGGTCAGCGCGCCGCCGGCCCGTAACGTCTCCAATTCCTGCAGCCGCTGAGCGATCGACGGTTGCGGCGGGGTGACCACCGGCGCCGGCCCGCCCGCGGGTGCCGGCTGCGGGGTGGGGGCCTGGTTCTGGACCGCGCGGCGCACCACCGCCTGAATCTGCTGGCGCAACGCGGGGTTCGTCCGGATGTCGACCATGCGGTTGAGCGGAACGCCGTTGGCCTTGAGGATCTGCAGGATCTCCATCAGCGGCCCGGCTTGCCCGCTGAGGTCGTAGGTCTTGTTGTCTTCCGCCACCGTGAACTGCGCGGGCACCAGGCCGTTGACCAAAGCGCTTCGCTCCCAGTCAATTCGGTATTCGCCGGTGGTCGGGTTGACCAGGACGACGACCTTGCGGGCGTTGAGATTGCCGAGCCGGGTGACGCTGGCGATGACCCGGTCTTCACTGTCGAACGGCAACAACCCGGGACCGGAGATGTGCAGGTGCACCTTGATGACCTGTTGGTTGTTGACCCACGTGCCGGTCTCGGTGATGCCGGTGATCTGCGCGAGCGCCAGCACGCCGTTCTGCTCGAGCTCCGCGTTCTTCGCCGACGACTTCGCCCCGTAGTTGGCCAACGCGATCGCGATCACCACGTCGGCAACGGTGATGAGCAGACCCACGTAGAGCATCCACTGCAGCAGGCTGCCGAGCCCGAGGACGAAGTACACGACCAGGAAAATCGGCCCGACCAGGCCGCCGCACAGCAGAACCACCAACTGCGCCTTCAGGTAGCGCGCCAACACGTGCGTCTCCTCGCCTCGCCGGGAGTGCCGGGCCTAATCCACCTTGAGTCGAACCGGCGGCGGCGCCTGGCTCTTCGACGACGCCGCGGGAGCAGCCGGCGCCGATGAGTGGGGCGAGGCCACCACCGGGGTGCCGGGCGACACCGGCATGGTGGAGGCGGGAGTGGCCTCCACTGCCGGAGCCGAAATCGTGCTGGCCGGTGTCGGCGTCGGCGCCGTCGCCGTGGTGGCTGCCGCGTAGGCGGGCGTCACCGCTCGCGTCGGGGCGACCGGGGCGACGGTCGAGGTGAGCGTGGCCGATGCCGGAGCCGCCGCGATCGACGCGGCGCCTGCCGGCGCCGGGGCGACCGCCGATGCTGAAGCGACCGCCGATGTCAGGGGCGCCGTCGGGGCGGCCGAAACGGAACCGCCCAGTAGACCCGCGGCCGCGGCCGGGACCTGCGCGCCCATCGAAGCGGGCGCCGCGGCCATGGTCTGCAGCGGCGCGACGTTGGCGGCCTCGGTGGCCGCGTACTGCACCGCGCCGCCGTTCATCAGCTGCACGAATTGGCTGTGAAACGCGGCGGGCTAGATGCTCAGCGCCTGATAGACCTGCGAGTGCGCGCCGAAGAGTGCCGCAACGCTGGCCGACACCTCGTCGGAGCCGGGCGCCAACATGCTCGACGTGGGGACCGAGGCCGCCGTGTTAGCCGAGGTGATAATCGCCCCGATATTGGCCAAGTCCGTCGCTGCAGCGGAAATGTACTCCGGTGTCGCGTTTACGAACGACATACGGGAACCTCCCTGGCCACCATCGGGGCCACCGACGCGCAATGACGAAAATGTTAGCTGAGTCGGCGCGTTCGCGAAGCATAAAGCCCGGACTGCCTGATTCGGCAGCCCGGGCTTTATCGCTGAAGCGGAAACTACTTGATGATCTTGACGACCCGGCCGGCGCCGACGGTGCGGCCGCCCTCACGGATCGCGAACCGCAGACCGTCGTCCATGGCGACGGGCTGGATCAGCTTCACCGAGATGTTCGTGTTGTCACCGGGCATCACCATCTCGGTGCCCTCCGGCAGCGTCACCACACCGGTCACGTCGGTGGTGCGGAAGTAGAACTGCGGGCGGTAGTTGTTGAAGAACGGCGTGTGCCG
>NZ_JAFBAT010000197.1 GCF_019247615.1 Mycobacterium sp.
GGTCCTTGTTGCCGGGCGAGTCGCCCGGAAGGACCATGGGGTTGAAGCAGATCACCCGCGACGACGCGGTGTCCCCGTCGATGCGCACCGAGAAGTTGCCGAGCATGTGGGCATACACCGGAAAGTTGGGCAGCACCTCGGCGAGCCACTTCTTGACTTCGGGGTAACGGCCGTCGATGCCTCCGAGCGCGCGGTAGTCGATGTAGGCGTCGGGGGTGAACACCCTGTCCAGGTCGTCGAACCGCCGGTTGTCGATCGCGGTGGAATAGTCGACCAGCAGCTGCTGGATCTCCAAGCGGTCCGAGATCTCTTCAACACTCAACATGTGCTCGATTGAACACGATCCGACGGTGCACAGACCTGGGCGCGGAGCCATTCCTTCGGTTGGAACCGGACCGCCGAAGGACTCGGCGCGCCGTCATGTTTGGGATCGGTATCAGCGCTGAGGGGTTGTACTCGCCGGAGGCGTCCAACCGCGCGCCGCCGGCCAAACGAACGGAGTCAACATGAATCCGACCCCTCGCACGTCCCCGGACCCCGGATCGATAAGAGCGGCAATCGCCGGACTGGCAGCGGCGGCTCTGTTGCTGTTCGCCGGCGCCGGGCCGGCCGCACCCTCGGCGCAGGCGGCCCCCTGCCCGGCAGGGAAGTCCTGCCAGCACTGGTGCCCAGGTGACGTCCTTCCTGCCGGCAGGCCCGTCCCCTGGGACGGCAACGTCTGCCACGACTACTTCTGGGATTACTACGGTGTTCACGACATCGGCACCGGCGCCTTCTACTCCTGGCGGAACATGCCGTGGCGGTAGCCGCAGCGCCGAAATAGGCGCCCGGCGGGCCGGAAGTTAAACTTTGCGCCCATGCGCAAGCTCATGGCCGCCGTCGCCGCCCTCCTTGCTGGCGCCACCGTCGGCGTGCTCCCCGCCGCCCATTCCTGGGCCGACAGCATCCAGCCGGTCGGGTCGGTTCCCATCCCGGACGGTCCCGCCCAGACGTGGATCGTCGCCGACCTCGACAGCGGCCAGGTTTTGGCCGGGCGCGACCAGAACGTCCCCCATCCGCCGGCGAGCACCATCAAAGTGCTGCTGGCGCTGGTGGCGCTGGACCAGTTGAGCCTGGATTCGACCGTCGTGGCCGACGCCGCGGATGCCGACGTCGAATGCAACTGTGTCGGGATCAAACCGGGTCGGACCTACACCGCCCGCCAGTTGCTGGACGGCCTGCTGCTGGTTTCGGGCAACGACGCCGCGAACACGCTGGCCCACATGATGGGCGGGATGGACGCCACGGTCGCCAAGATGAACGCGAAGGCCGCGTCCCTGGGCGCGACGGCCACCCATGCCGCGACGCCGTCCGGCCTGGATGGACCCGGTGGCTCCGGGGCTTCCACGGCGCACGACCTGGCGGTCATCTTCCGGGCCGCGATGGCCAACCCGTTGTTCGCGCACATCACCGCCGAGCCGTCGGCGATGTTCCCCGGCGACCACGGTGAGCAGCCGATCGTCAACCAGGACGAACTGTTGCAGCGGTATCCCGGCGCCATCGGCGGCAAGACCGGCTTCACCGACGCGGCCCGCAAGACCTTCGTCGGCGCCGCCGGCCGCGGTGGCCGACGGCTGGTGATCGCGATGATGTACGGGCTGGTGAAGGCCGGTGGACCGACGTATTGGGACCAGGCCGGCAGCCTGTTCGACTGGGGCTTCGCGCTCAACCCCGAGACCGGCGTGGGGTCGCTTTAATACTGCTCGGGCAGTTGACGGCCGGCGGTCGGCGCCGCAGCGGTCAGCAGCGCGGTGAGCACCGGAATCCGTTGTTCGGCGATCTCCGGCTGTGGCAGCACGCCTTCCACCACGGCCGCTCCGTCGAACACGTTGGTCAGCAGCGCCACGATGACCGGGAACGTCTCGGCCGGGAAGGTTTCCGCGCCCGGCAGCGCGCGGGCGGCGTCGTGGATCTTCGCCGAGTACTGCCCCAGCTCGTGTTGCAGCGTGGCCCTGAGCTTTTCGTCGGTGCGCGCGGCGACCAGCAGCTCGTAGAGGACGGCGTTGGCCGGGCCGGCGGTGATGTCACGCAGGATGGCCAGCGCGGCTTCGAGCGCGGGCTGGTCCGCTGGTATCTCGGCGACCCGCTTGGTGAACGACTCCAGTTGGCGGCGGAGCACCTCCGACGCGGTGGCCGCCATGAAATCGCCCATCGTCTCGAAGTGGCGGAACAGGGCACCCACCGACACCCCCGCACGCTTGGTGATCACCGCGGCCGACGCTCGGGCATAGCCGACCTCGATGATGGTGTCGATGCAGGCCTCGAGGAGCCGCCCGACGGTCTCCTCCCGGCGCTGTTGCTGGGTCCTGGCCATTTAGGCGCTCACCGCCGTCGCGGCCTGCCGGACGCCGGCGCGCAGGTAGCGGCCGGACTTGACGGTCTGGCCGTAGCCGTCCCGGAATTGGCCTCCGGCTTTGCCCCCGCGAAAGACCACCGCTCCGCCCACCCCGGTGGCGACGACGGCCGCGTCGTTGCGATTGACCATGCGCCGCAGGCCGCCGTAGAACGGCACCGCTTCCTCGTAATAGCCGTCCACCGATTCGTCGAGGCCGTCCGGGTCGATCACGACGAAGTCCGCACGGTCGCCCTCGCGCAGCGTGCCGGCGTCGATGCCGAACCATTCGGCCAGCTCGCCGGTCAGGCGGTGCACCGCGCGCTCGGTGGACATGAACGGCGCACCGGCGCGGTGGGCGTCCCGGGTGCGCTTGAGCATCCGCAGGCCGAAGTTGTAGAAGGCCATATTGCGCAGGTGCGCGCCTGCGTCGGAGAAGCCCATGTGAATGCTCGGGTCGGCGGCGAGTTTGTTCAGCTGCTTGGGACGGTGGTTGGCGACGGTGGTCGTCCACCGCACGTTGCGCTCGCCGTTTTCGACGAGCACGTCGAGGAACGCGTCGAGCGGATGCAGCCCGCGCTCGTCGGCGATCGCGCCGAAGCTCTTGCCGATCAACGACTGGTCAGGGCATTCCACGATCACGGCGTCGTGGAAGTCGCGGTGCCACAACGACGGTCCGAGCTTGATGCGATCGAACTCACGCCGGAATCGGCGGCGGTATTCCCTGTCGGCCAGCAGCTGGTTGCGCTCCAGCTGATCCCGCAGGTGCAGGGCGGCCGTTCCGGCGCCGAACTCTTCGAAGACCGGCAGGTCGACTCCGTCGGAGTACAACTCGAACGGGACGGGCAGGTGCTGGAACCGCAGGCTCGAGCGCAGGGCCGCGTTCAGGATGCGGGTGCCGAGCCCGAAGGTGTGGACGGCCAGAGGCATCGACTTGGCGTCTGCCGACACCAGCATGCTCATCCGGACGCCCTTGCCGCGGCCGAAGATCCGGCTGCTGGTGAGGAAGAACATCAGTGCCGACGCCGGGTTCTCGACGTCGGGCGCGCTCTGCAGCATTCGGCCGCGCCGGCGCAGGACTTCGATCAAGCCGCGCCGCTCCCGCCAGGTCGCGAAGGTGGACGGCAGCGCGCGCGACCGGAACCGGTCACCGTCGAGCTTGTCGATGGCCGCGTCCATCCCGGACATGCCCAGCATCCCGGCGTCGAGGGCCTCGTCGAGCAATGCCGCCATTTGCTTTTGTTCTGCGGCGGTCGGGCGGACGGCGGCGTCGGTGGCGCGATCCAGTCCCAGCACGGCGGTGCGCAGGTCCGAATGACCAAGGAGCGAGCCGACATTCGGCCCGAGCGGCAGCGCGTCGATCGCCTCGACGTATTCCGCGGCCGTCGACCACGTCTTGCTGGACTTCAAAGCGCCGTACACATATTCGCGGGGGACCGCCTCTACCCGGCTGAAAAGGTCGGCCGCGTC
>NZ_JAFBAT010000249.1 GCF_019247615.1 Mycobacterium sp.
AGCCAGATCGGTATGGTCAGGCACTGGACCCGCTTGCTGCGCACCGAGACCAATGCGCGGGTGCGTCGCAAGATGATGCGTTCCCGGGTGGTCAACACCGTCGGATTGCTTTCCACCGGTGCGGTGTTGCTGGTCGTCCTGGTCACCAAGTTCGCCGCCGGTGCTTGGATCGCACTTTTTGCGATGAGTCTGCTGTTCCTGGTCATGAAAATGATTCACCGGCACTACAACACGGTCAGCCGGGAATTGGCGGAGCAAGAGTCCGCCCAACACGACGTCGTGTTGCCGAGCCGCAACCACGCCCTGGTGCTGGTGTCGAAGTTGCACCTGCCGACGCTGCGCGCGTTGGCCTACGCGCGCGCCACCCGGCCAGACACGCTCGAGGCCCTCACGGTCAGCGTCGATGACGGGGAGACACGGCAACTGGTGCACAAGTGGCGGGAAAGCGACATCAGCGTGCCGCTCAAGGTCATCGCCTCGCCGTACCGCGAAATCACCCGCCCCATTTTGGATTACGTCAAACGACTCACCAAAGAGTCACCGCGTACCGTGGTAACGGTCTTCATCCCCGAATACGTGGTGGGTCATTGGTGGGAGCAGGTACTGCACAATCAAAGCGCGCTGCGGCTCAAGGGCCGGTTGCTGTTCATGCCGAACGTGATGGTGACTTCTGTTCCCTGGCAACTGAGTTCGTCGGAACGACTCAAGACGTTGCAACCGCACGCGGCGCCGGGCGACGCACGTCGCGGAATCTTCGATTGAGCACCGAAGCGCCGGTGCCGGCGGCCGGCCGAGAATTGACGCTGGTGACCGGCGCCCCCGCCAACGGCGGCAGTTGCGTCGCACACCACGAGGGCCGAGTCGTATTCGTCCGCTACGCGCTCCCCGGCGAGCGGGTGCGGGTCAGAGTCGCCGCCGACCGCGGATCCTATTGGCACGCAGAGGTTGTCGAGGTGATCGAGCCGTCCGATGATCGGGTCGCGCCGCAGTGCCCGATTGCGGGGGCCGACGGCGCCGGGTGCTGCGACCTGGCGTTCGCCGCCCCCGCGGCGGCCCGGGTGCTCAAGGCGCACGTCGTGGCCAATCAGCTGCAGCGGCTGGGCGGCCATCACTGGGTGGGCCCGGACACCGGGGCCGAACCGCTCTCCGATTCCGGCCCCACCGGGTGGCGCACCCGAGTGCGCCTCGACGTGGGTGCGGACCGCCGGCCCGGCTTTCACCGCTACCACAGCGACGAGCTGGTCACCGACCTGCGCTGTGCGCAGTTGCCGGCCGGCATGCTGGACGGCCTGGCCGAGGGGGCATTCGAGGACGAGCTGTCCCCGGCCGCCCATGTGCACGTGGCCGTCGACGATGACGGTGAGCGCCATGTGGTGCGCACCCAACGACAAGGCAAGAAAACCGCGACCAAGGTGGTGGACGGCAGCTATGAGGCGGTGCAGCGGGTGGGCGGGCGCAGCTGGCGGGTGCCGGTCACGGCGTTCTGGCAGGCGCATCGGGACGCCGCGACGATCTACAGCGAACTTGTTTCGGACTGGGCGCAACCCGATGCCGGCATGACCGTCTGGGATCTCTACGGCGGGGCGGGCGTTTTCGCGGCCGCACTCGGCCGCGCGGTGGGGGAGACGGGCCGGGTGCTGAGTGTCGACACCTCGCGCGCGGCGACCCGGGCCGCGCGTGCGGCGCTGGCCGATCTGCCCCAGATAGAGGTCATCACCGATTCGGTGCGGCGGGTGCTGACGGCGCAACGGGCCGCCGCCTCGAGAGCAGGTGTCGCGGTGCTGGATCCACCGCGGGCGGGCGCGGGACGCGACGTCGTCGACCTGCTGGCCGCCGCCGGGGTGCCGCGCGTGGTCCACATCGGTTGCGAGGCAGCGTCTTTCGCCCGCGATATCGGTCTCTACCGCGGGCACGGCTACGCGGTCGAGAAGATCAAGGTCTTCGATGCCTTCCCGCTGACCCATCACACCGAATGCGTTGCCCTGCTGACCCGTTGAGGTTCGGGCGCCATAGCAGCAGACTCGGCGTGCGGGGGCAGGCTCGCCTCATGCCACCACGAAATATCGCAGCCACAAGTAGAGCGCGGACAGCGCGGCCGACACGGCGGTGACGACCGCGCCCTTGCGGGTGAATTCCCAGAAGGAGATGGGATTGTCTGCGCGCGCGGCGATCCCGATCACGACGACATTGGCGCTGGCGCCGACCGCGGTCAGGTTGCCGCCGAGGTCGGTGCCGAGGGCAAGGGCCCACCACAAGACGCCCGGATTGACGTGGTCTCCGAGGGCGGGCGCCAAACCCGCGACGATAGGCGCCATGGTCGCGGCGTAGGGAACATTGTTGACGACCCCGCTGATCAGGAGCGACGCGGCGAGGATCACCATGGTCGCGAGCAAAGTGTTGCCGCCGGTGGCGGCAATCGCGAAATGCGCCAGTTGCCTGACGACGCCGGTCTTTACCAGGGCCCCGACCATGACGAACAGGCCGGCGAAGAACAGCAGGGTTTCCCATTCAACGCTGGACAAGTAATCGGAATGCTCCAACCGCGAAACGATGATCAGCATGCCGGCGCCCAACAACGCCACGATGGACGGCGCCATATGCACCCACGAGTGGGCGATGAAACCGGCGAACACCGCCGCCAAGACGACGCCGCAGGCAATGAGCAGCCGGTGATCGCGAATGGCCTCCCTTTCCTCCAGCTCCATTACGTCGGCGACCCGCTCGGGGGCGACGGTGAACGCACCGGGGAACAGGCGTGGCAGCAGGACGATCAGAACGGCCATCGCGATCGTGACGATCGGCGCGAGGTGGATCAGGAAGTCGTTGAACGTCAGGCCCGCCTTGCTCGCGATGATGATGTTCGGCGGGTCGCCGACCAGTGTGGCGGTGCCACCGATATTCGATGCGAACGCCTCGGCCATCAAGAACGGCGCCGCGTTGATCGCCAGCCGCTCACACACCAGCAAGGTCACCGGCGCGATCAGCAACACCGTGGTCACGTTGTCCAGGAGGGCCGAGGCGACCGCCGTGACCAGCACCAGCAGAATCATCACGCGCAGCGGGGAGCCGCGGGCGCGCTTGGCCGACCAGATCGCGACGTACTCGAAGACACCGGTCTGCCGCAACACGCTGACGATGATCATCATGCCCAGCAGCAAAAAGATTACGTCCCAGTCGATTCCGGTGTCATGCGAGTAGAAGACGTCATCGGAGTTGATCATCGGCAAGGCGACCACGATGGCGGCGCCCGTCAGCGCCACCAATGTCTTGTTGACTCGATCGCTGGCGATCAGCGCGTACGCGACGACGAACACGACGATCGCGACGACGCTCATATATCAGTGCTTCAGTGCCGCAGCCAGTACACGCGAAGCCGTGATGACGCCGAACAGGGAGCCGTCTTTGACCACCGCGATCAGCGGGCTTCTCAGCCGCGCCATGACGGCGGCCACCTCGATGATCGTGTCGTCCGCGTGCGCGAACGGCACGTCGGCGAGGTGCTCCGGCAGCATGTCCCCGACCGTCTTGCCGGCCAACCTGTCGGCCGCGCGATCGGCCGTGGATTCGTTGAGCACACCAGCCAAGGACGGATCGTCTTGCACGTAGCGCGGCACGATGAACCGGACGACCTGGGAAGCCGGGAGCACGGCGGAGGGTTTCCCGGACATGTCCGTGACGACTATCCCGGGCAGTCTGTGCTCGGCGAGCAGACGCGCGGCATCGAGCGCATCGGAGTCGATGCTCACCACCGGGAAGTCCTCGGCGAGATCCTCGGCGCGCACATGGAAACAATACGTCCGTGTGGACCGTCAACCCGGAAAAGTAGTGATCCGCCCGTCGCTGCGTAGACTAGCCAGATGCTCGAACAGATCCGCGGGCCCGCAGATCTGCAGCACCTCTCCCACCAGCAGCTTGGCGGTCTGGCCGCCGAGATCCGCGAGTTCCTGATCCACAAGGTCGCTGCCACCGGGGGGCACCTGGGGCCCAACCTCGGCGTGGTGGAGCTGACGCTCGCGCTGCACCGGGTGTTCTGCTCGCCGCATGACCCCATCATTTTCGACACCGGTCACCAGGCCTACGTCCACAAGATGTTGACGGGACGCTCGCCCGACTTCGAGAGCCTGCGTAAGAAGGGCGGGCTATCGGGGTATCCGTCGCGCTCCGAGAGCGAACACGACTGGGTGGAGTCCAGCCACGCCAGCGCCGCCCTGTCCTACGCCGACGGCCTGGCCAAAGCGTTCGAATTGGCCGGACACCGAAACCGGCATGTGGTTGCCGTGGTCGGCGACGGCGCGCTGACCGGCGGTATGTGCTGGGAGGCGCTGAACAACATCGCCGCCTCCGGCCGGCCGATGATCGTCGTGGTCAACGACAACGGCCGCAGCTACGCGCCCACGATCGGCGGCGTCGCCGACCACCTGGCGACCCTGCGGCTGCAGCCCGCCTACGAGCAGGCCCTGGAAAAGGGCCGCGACGCGGTGCGCTCGTTGCCCCTGGTCGGCGAGCTCGCCTACCGCTTCATGCACAGCGTGAAAGCCGGCATCAAGGACTCGCTGGCACCGCAGCTGCTGTTCACCGACCTGGGCCTGAAGTACGTCGGCCCCGTCGACGGCCACGACGAACGCGCGGTGGAGGCCGCACTGCGCCACGCCCGCGGCTTCGGGCGCCCGGTGATCGTGCACGTCGTCACCCGCAAGGGCATGGGTTATGCGCCGGCCGAGGACGACGAGGCCGAACAGATGCATTCCTGCGGCGTGATCGACCCGGCCACCGGCCTGGCCACCAAGATTGCCGGTCCGGGCTGGACGGCAACCTTTTCCGATGCGCTCATCGGCTACGCCAAAAAGCGCCGAGATATCGTCGCCATCACCGCGGCGATGCCCGGCCCGACCGGCCTGTCCGCCTTCGGGCAACGGTTCCCGGACCGCTTGTTCGACGTCGGCATCGCCGAGCAGCACGCCATCACATCGGCGGCCGGACTGGCGCTGGGCGGCATGCACCCGGTGGTGGCCATCTACTCGACATTCCTCAACCGGGCGTTCGACCAGATCATGATGGATGTGGCGCTGCACAAGCTGCCCGTCACGATGGTGCTCGACCGGGCGGGGATCACCGGCAACGACGGCCCGAGCCACAACGGCATGTGGGACCTGTCGATGCTGAACATCGTTCCCGGCATTCGGGTGGCCGCACCCCGCGATGCGACCCGGTTGCGCGAAGAACTGGGCGAGGCCCTCGACGTCGACGACGGTCCGACGGCGATCCGGTTCCCCAAAGGCGATGTGGGCGAAGATATTCCGGCCCTGGAGCGCCGCGGGTCGGGCGTTTCGGGCATTGATGTGCTGGCGGTGCCGGCCGGGGGGGTGAACCACGACGTACTGCTGGTGGGCGTCGGCGCGTTCGTCCCGATGGCGCTGGCGGTCGCCAAGCGGCTGCACAACCAGGGAATCGGTGTGACGGTCATCGATCCGCGTTGGGTGCTGCCGGTCTCCGACGGCGTGCTCGAACTGGCGGCCCAGCACAAGTTGCTCGTCACCCTCGAGGACAACGGGGTCAACGGCGGGGTGGGTTCGGCGGTGTCGGCCGCGCTGCGGCGCGCCGAGATCGACACCCCCTGCCGCGACGTCGGTCTGCCGCAGGAGTTCTACGGGCACGCATCCCGCGGCGAGCTGCTCGCCGATCTAGGGTTGACCGACCAGGACGTGGCCCGCCGGATCACCGGCTGGGTCGCCGCGTTGGGCAGCAGCGTCTCGGAAGCGGAGATCCGCGAGCACCTGGACTAGGCGCCGCGGAGTGTGCGCCCACGCCCTCGTTTCACGCCCGGGCTTCGTCGGCGCCGGCAGGCGGCTGCAGCGCCCCGGCCAGCACCGGGTCCACCAGTTCGCGCTGCCATGCCCGCGCCTGCCCGGCCCGCAGGAAGTCGTCGACGGCCTTCTCGGGATCCGGCCCGCCCGGCCAGTCCCAGCACAGGCGTCGCACCAGGTCGGGTGAGACGAGGTTCTCGGTGGGGACGTGGACGCGCTCCGACACCTCGGCCAGCGCAGCGCGGGCCGCCTCGAGCCGGGCGGCGGCCTCGGGTTTCCGCCTGCTCCACCGCGCCGTCGCCGGGGGACCGTTGGGCGGTTCGACCTCGTCGGGCGGGTCTTGACTTTGCCGGGCCGCTTGCAGCGCCGCCAGCCAGACCCCGGCGTTGCGGCGCTGGTTGCGGCCTCCGAACACCGGCAATTCGACCAGATCCTCGATCGTCTTCGGATCGGCGATCGCGGCGTCGATGATGGCCGAATCCGGCAGGATGCGGCGCGGCGCGATGTCACGACGCTGGGCGATCCGATCGCGCGTCGTCCACATCTCCCGAACCGCGGCCAGGCCTCGCCGGTCGCGCACCCGATGAATCCCGGACGTTCGCCGCCAGCGGTCACGTCGTGCGACCGGCGCCACCTCGGTGGCCGCCGTTTTCCGCAGATAATCGAATTCCTCTGCGGCCCAAGCTGTTTTGCCCTGCTTGTCCAGCACATCCGAAATCGCCGAGCGCAGCTCGATCAGCAGCTCCACGTCCAGGGCCGCGTAATTCAGCCACTCGGTGGGCAGCGGGCGTTTGGACCAGTCGGCCGCGCCGTGGCCCTTGGCCAGCCCGAGACCCAAGAGCCGCTCGACCATGGTCGCCAGGTTCACCCGGTCGAACCCGGCCAGCCGTCCGGCGAGTTCGGTGTCGTACAGTGCCGGCGGCCGCATGCCGACCTCGGCCAGGCACGGCAGGTCTTGATCGGCGGAGTGCAGGATCCACTCGTCTGCAGCGAGCACGTCGGCGACGGGCCGCAGCGCGGCGAGCGGGTCGGCGCCGTGGCCCACCGGGTCGATGAGCACCGTGCCCGCGCCGGCCCGTCGGATCTGAATCAGGTAGGCACGGTTGGAGTACCGAAACCCCGACGCACGCTCGGCGTCCACCGCGAACGGTCCACGCCCGCGGGCCAGACGGCGCGCGGCCGCCTCGATCTCGCGGACGGTCACGGAGATCTCGGGAATGCCCTCGGCGGGATGCAACAGCGGAGTGGGTTCGGACGCCGTGCTGCCGGGCGCGGTGCTACCCGGCCCGTCGGGCGACGGACCACCCATTTCAGGCGCGTGACCGCGAGCCCAGGTCGGCGACCCCGGCCGGCGGCAGGCCCGCGGCGTGCTCCAACACCTCGCAGAACGCCTCGACATGCGCCCCGACTTGGGGCGTGGTCGCCGTCCACGATGCCCGCAGCTCCACCTGGTGGGCGCGGGGCGGTCCCGAGATGTCGCCGTAGCGCACCGACGTGGTGGCGGTGACGGTCCCGCCCAGCGCGGTGACGCGCTCCATGCGCGACTGCAGCGCGTCGACGAGCCAACTCCACGCCACCTCCGGCAGCAGGGGATCGACGGCCTCACTGGGATCCAGATCGGCCTGCACGTAGGCGACCAGCCGAATGGTGCCATCCCAGGCGTCGGCGCCGTCGGGGTCATAGAGCAAGATCAGCCGGCCGAAAGCGTCGCCCTCGGATCGTTCCGGGACGATTTCGAGGTCCGGGTGCTTGACCTCGGCTCCCAGCGCGTAACTGAAGGGCGCCAGCCGCTGCGGCGGTCGGATCGGACCCAGCTCGATCTCCCTCCGCACGGTGACGGCGTTCATCGCCGCGACCGCCTCGCGGAATGGGGCCGGTTCGGCTGAGCTCAACGGCGCCGCTCCTCTTCGTTGCTCGCGTCCCCCGCAAGCGGGAGATGCCCCCGCCGCCGCATTGTCGCGGGCGCGGGTCACAGCGTTCGACGGTAGACCGTTCGGCCGACACGCCGCCACAGGCGCGCCGAGCCGGGCGCGCGCCGCGACCAAGCCGTTACAGGGGCCGGTATTCGGGCCCTGGTAGGGGCCGTTATCGGCGCTCATCGGCCCGCTCAGGTCGCCGCGCGCCGCTGAAGCGGGCCGGGCGCTTCTCCCGGTGGGCGGCGAGGCCTTCCCGGACGTCGGGGCCGGCGAAACCAAGAAACTCCAGGCCCAGCGACGTTTCGAAGGCCGGGGCGAACATGCGATACCAGTGGTTCAGGCTGCGCTTGGTCCAGCGGATCGCGTTCTGCGCGCCCCGCGCCAGGTCCTCGGCGAGCCGGGTTGCGGTGGGCAGGACGTCGTCGTCGTCGACGCACTGGGAGACCAGCCCTATGCGCTCGGCCTCCTCACCGAGCAACGTCTCGCAGGTGAGCAGGTAGTACTTGGCCTTGGCCATCCCGACCAGCAGCGGCCAGCAGATCGCGGCGTGATCACCCGCGGCCACCCCCAGCCGGGTGTGTCCATCGATGAGCTTCGCGGTGCGGCCCGCGACCGAGATGTCGGCCAGCAAAGCCACCACCAGACCCGCCCCGACAGCGGGACCCCGGATCGCCGAGACCACCGGCTTGTCGAAGTTGACGATGTTGAGCACCAGGTCGCGGGCCTCGCGCATGATGCGGAGCCGGCCCTCGTAGTCACCGATGGTTTCCTCGATCAGGTCGAAACTGCCGCCGGAGGAGAAGGCCTTGCCCTCACCGCGCACCAGGACCGCGCGAACGGCGGGGTCGCGATCGATCACCGGCCAGACGTCGGCCAGGTCGCTGTGCATCTGCGGGCCGACCGAGTTCAGGCCCGGCGCGTCGAGAACCAACGTCAGCACGCCGTTCTCACCGGTTTCGCAGCGCAGGCTGGGGAAGTCGTCATAAACCGGCTTCGGCATTTTCTCAGCGCCCCCGAACGTCTCGGAATGTCATGGCAGCATTGAGCCCAATGACTACTCGTCGCGACCTTACCGAGTCGCCGTATCTCGCCGTCGTCGCCGGGCGCAAACCGAGCCGGTTGCCCGTGTGGTTCATGCGGCAAGCGGGTCGCTCGCTGCCGGAATACCGGGCGGTGCGCGAACGGCACAGCATGTTGGCGGCCTGCCTGGAGCCCGAGGTCGCCTGTGAGATCACGCTGCAGCCGGTGCGCCGACACGGCGTCGACGCCGCGATCCTGTTCTCCGACATCGTGGTGCCGCTGCGCGCCTCGGGCGTCGAATTGGACATCGTCGCGGACGTCGGGCCCGTGATCGCTCATCCGGTGCGCACCGAAGCCGACATCGATGCCATGAAACCCCTTGACCGGCAAGCAGTTCAGCCCGTGTGCGAGGCGGTCAGGCTGTTGGTAGGGGAGCTCGGGGACGTTCCGTTGATCGGTTTCGCCGGAGCGCCGTTCACGCTGGCGTCCTACCTCGTCGAAGGCGGGCCAAGCCATACCCACGCGCGCACCAAAGCGATGATGCTTGCCGATCCGACGAGCTGGCACGCGCTGATGTCGAAGCTGACCGACCTCACCGTGTCGTTCCTGCGCGGGCAAATCGAGGCGGGCGTGGACGCCATCCAGGTCTTCGATTCGTGGGCGGGAACGCTGTCGCTGGCCCACTACCGCCAATACGTGCTGCCACACAGCTCGCGGGTGTTCGCCGCCCTGGCCGAATACTCCGTGCCCATGACGCACTTCGGCGTCGGGACCGCCGAGTTGCTGGGCGCGATGTCCGCCGCGCTGAAATGCGGCATCAAGCCCGGCCAGTGCACCGTTGTCGGGGTGGACTGGCGCACCTCCCTTGCCGACGCCGCCGCCCGCGTCGAACCCGGCACCGCGTTGCAGGGCAACCTCGACCCGGTGGTGCTGCTGGCGGGCTGGCCGGTGGCCGAACGGGCCGCGCGGGCCGTGATCGAAGACGGGCGCCGCGCCGTCGACGCCGGTGCGACCGGCCATGTTTTCAACCTCGGCCACGGCGTGCTGCCGGAGACCGACCCCGGTGTGCTGACCGAGCTGGTTTCGTTGGTTCACTCGCTATGACGAGTCTCTCGTATTGCCCCTCGTATTGCATTGTGGGAGGCGGGATCTCGGGGCTGACGGCGGCGAACCGCTTGCGCGTCGCCGTCGGCGAGGATGCGACCATCACGCTTTTCGATCCCGCCGACCGGCTCGGCGGCATACTGCGCACCGAACTGGTCGGCGGATTGCCCATGGACCTGGGGGCCGAGGCCTTCGTTGTCCGCCGGCCGGAGATGCCGGCGTTGCTGGCCGAGCTTGGCCTGTCCGAGCGCCAACTGAGCACGACCGGCGCCCGCCCGCTGATTTACAGCCAGCAGGAGCTGCACCCGCTGCCTGCCGCCACCGTCGTCGGGATCCCGGCGTCGGCCGGTTCGCTGGCGGGACTGGTCGACGAGGCGACGATCGCGCGCATCGACGCCGAAGCCGCCCGCCCGCTGGCCTGGGAGCCCGGCCGCGACCTTGCGGTGGCCGAATTGGTGGGCGATCGGTTCGGCGAGCAGGTGGTGGCCCGCTCGGTGGACCCGCTGCTGAGCGGGGTCTATGCGGGCTCCGCGTCGACGATCGGGCTGCGCGCGGCCGCCCCCGGGGTGGCGGCGGCGCTCGACCACGGGGCCCCGAGCCTGATCGACGCGGTCCGCCAAGCGCTGCCGCCGGCCACGGGCGCGCCGGTCTTCGGGGCGCTGGACGGCGGCTACCAGGTGCTGATCGACGAGCTCGCCGGGCGCAGCCGGTTGCGCTGGGTGCGCAGCGCGGTGCGCCGGCTCGAGCCCGCAGAGGCGGGCTGGACCGTGCTCGACGCCACCGGCGCTCGCCGGCACGCCGACGCCGTCATCCTGGCCGTGCCCGCCCGGCGGCTGGCACAGCTCGTGGCGGACGTGGCCCCCCGGACACGCGCCGCCGCCGGCCGGATTGCGAGCGCGTCGTCGGCGGTGGTGGCACTCGCCGTGCCCGCGGACACCCCGTTTCCGCAGTGTTCCGGGGTGCTGGCGGCCACCGGCGAGCCGCTGCGCGCCAAGGCGATCACGCTGTCGTCGCGCAAGTGGGGTCCCCGTGGCGACTCGCAGCTGGTTCGCCTGTCGTTCGGGCGGTTCGGCGACGACCTCGCGTCCCGTGCGTCCGACGAGGAGCTGCTGGACTGGGCGGTGAGCGATCTGGCGGCCGTTTTCGGCCTGACCGTCGAGCCCGTCGACGCCCGAGTCCGGCGCTGGATCGAGGCGATGCCGCAGTATGGCCCCGGCCACGCCGAGCTGGTCGCCGAGTTGCGCGCCGGCCTGCCGCCGGGGCTGGCGGTGGCCGGCAGCTACCTGGACGGGATCGGCGTCCCGGCGTGCATCGGGGCGGCCGGCCGCGCGGTCGAGGCCTTAGTAGGCCCTGCAGTGAAAGTGGCACGATAGTTTCCATGGCCAAACTCGACGCGAAACTGGATTTTGCCGCCCTGAACTCGCAGCTTCGCTACCTGATGTTCTCGGTGTTCGCGGTGCGGCCCGGCGCGCTCGGCGAGGAGCGAGAGGCCATCATCGACGACGCGTCGACCTTTTTGAAGCTGCAGGAGGAACGCGGCGTCGTCGTCCGCGGCCTCTACGATGTCGCAGGCCTGCGGGCCGACGCCGATTTCATGATCTGGACCCACGCGGAGTCCGTGGAATCGCTGCAGGGCACCTACGCCGATTTCCGGCGCACCACGACGCTGGGCCGGGTGTGTACTCCCGTCTGGAGCAGCGTGGCGCTGCACCGGCCGGCCGAGTTCAACAAGAGCCATATCCCCGCGTTCCTGGCCGGGGAGGAGCCCGGCGCCTACATCTGCGTGTATCCGTTCGTGCGGTCCTACGAGTGGTATCTGCTGCCCGACGAGGAACGTCGCCGGATGCTCGCCGAGCACGGCATGGCCGCGCGCGAGTACAAGGATGTCCGCGCGAATACGGTGCCCGCGTTTGCGCTCGGCGACTACGAGTGGATCCTGGCCTTCGAGGCCCCGCAATTGGACCGCATCGTCGATCTGATGCGCGAGCTGCGCGCCACCGACGCCCGCCGGCATACCCGCGCCGAGACACCGTTTTTCACCGGTCCCCGGGTGCCGGTGGACCAGCTGGTGAATTCGCTGCCGTAAAGGAGAATCTCAATGACGACGTTCGATCCCTCCGATCCGACCCGGTTCGAGGAGATGTACCGCGACGAGCGGATGCAGCACGGCTTGCCCGCCGCCACCCCGTGGGACATCGGCGGTCCCCAGCCGGTGGTCCGCCAACTGGTCGCGCTGGGCGCGATCAAGGGCGACGTGCTCGACCCCGGCACCGGCCCCGGTCACCACGCGATCTACTACGCGTCGCAGGGCTACCGGGCCACCGGTATCGACGGGTCGGCCGGCGCCCTGGAGCGGGCCCGGGAAAACGCGCGGAAGGCCGGGGTGTCGGTGGACTTCCAGTTGGCCGACGCCACCAAGCTCGAGGGATTGGACGGCCGGTTCGACACCGTCGTCGACTGCGCGTTCTACCACACCTTCAGCACCGAGCCCGAGCTGCAGAAGTCCTACGTGCAGGCGCTGCGACGGGCCACCAAGCCGGGCGCGCGGCTGTACATGTTCGAGTTCGGCGAGCACAACGTCAACGGCTTCACCATGCCGCGCTCGCTGTCCGAAGACGACTTTCGCCAGGTGCTTCCACTCGGCGGATGGGAGCTCACCTACCTGGGACCGACGACCTATCAGGTCAACATGAGCCTCGAGACCCTCGAAGCGATGGCCCAGCGCAACCCCGACATGGCCGACCGGGTCGGACCGCTGATGGAGCGGTTCCGGGTGATGGAGCCCTGGCTGGTCGACGGGCGGCTGCACGCCCCGTTCTGGGAGGTTCACGCGACCCGGGTGGACTGACCGCCGGGGCGGATCTCCACCGAACCCGGGGTATCCGTGCGTCGAATCGCGTAGGCTCCTGCCGACCGTCCGATGGTGATCGGCGGTCCCGGGGGGCGTGACTTTTCATCCTGGGCATTGGGGATATTGGGAGGTGTCCGAATGTCGTTTCTGACCGTGGCCCCCGACATGATGGTGGCGGCGGCCAACGATCTGGCGGGGATCGGTTCGGCAATCAGCGACGCTCACGCGGCCGCCGCCGGCCCGACGACGGGCGTGCTGGCGGCGGGCGCCGACGAGGTGTCCGCGGCCATCGCGGCGGTCTTCTCCGGGCACGGGCGGGCATTTCAGGGACTGGGCTCGACGGCCGCGGCCTTCCATGCGCAGTTTGTGCACAACATCACCTCGGGTGGCGCCGGATACACCGCGGCTGAGGCCGGCGCCCAACAGAGCCTGCAGGACATCATCAACGCGCCGACCGAGGCGCTGCTGGGTCGCCCCCTGATCGGCAACGGCACCAACGGGGGCACGGTAAACGGGGTGGGGCAGAGCGGCGGCCCCGGCGGCCTGTTGATCGGCAACGGCGGGGCCGGCGGGAACAGCACGAACCCCGGATCGCCCGGCGGTAAAGGCGGGGCCGCGGGTGTGTTCGGCGCCGGCGGCCCGGGCGGGGCGGGGGGCTCCAACGCCACAGGCGTCGGCGGCAACGGCGGCGCCGGGGGCCGCGGCGGGGTGTTCGGCGCGGGGGGCGCGGGCGGCAACGGCGGCTATGGCTTGACACATGGGGGTAACGGCGGCGCCGGCGGCGCCGGCGGCCTCTTCGGCTTCGGCGGGCCCGACCAGACCCACGGCGGCCCCGGTGGCGTCGGCGGCGCCTCCGCGGGGATTGGCGGAACCGGCGGGGCCGGCGGCGCCGGCGGCTTCCTGGGCTCCGGCGGGTTCGGAGGCACCGGCGGAAGCGGCGCGACCGGCGGGACCGGCGGGGCCGGCGGGACGAGCCTGGGGTGGGGCAACGGTGGCGCCGGCGGCGCCGGCGGGACAGGCACCGTGGGCGACGGCGGCGGCGGCGGTCGCGGCGGCAACGGCGGCGGGTTCGAGGGCTCCGGCGGCCTCGGCGGAGCCGGCGGCTCCGGGAACGTCAACGGCGGTGACGGCGGCGCCGGGGGCAACGCCGGCGGTATCTCCGGCAACGGCGGGCCGGCCGGCGCCGGCGGTACCGGCGTTACGGGCCACGGCGGCAACGGCGGCAACGGCGGCAACTCCAACCCGTTCCAAGGCGCCGGCGGGGCCGGCGGCCGCGGTGGAATCGGCGCCACCACCGGCGGCAACGGCGGGTTCGGCGGCAACGGCGCCACGTTCAACGGCTCGGGCGGACCCGGCGGCGTCGGCGGGTTCGGCACCATCGGGGGCGGCAACGGTGGGGGCGGCGGCAAGGCCGGAATCATCGGCAACGGCGGAATCGGCGCCACCGGCGGCGAGGGCTTGGCATTCGGCGGCAACGGCGGCAACGGCGGGAACGCCGATCTGATCGGCAACGGCGGCAACGCGGCCGACGGCGGCCCGGGCCCGGTCCCGGGCAAGCCGGGCACAGGCGGCGCCGGGGGGAGCCTCATCGGCACGCCCGGGATGCCCGGGTAACAGCCGGGGCAAAGAAGGCGCCGGCCCGCGCCTGCTAACTCGTGGCCGGGAGCAGGCGCAGCGAAATCGAGTTGATGCAGTAGCGCTGATCGGTCGGGGTCGGATACCCCTCGCCGGCGAAAACGTGCCCTAAATGACTGTGGCAGTTCGCACACAGCACCTCGGTGCGCGTCGTGCCCAGCGAGTGGTCGGGCCGCAGGATCACCGCGTCCGAGCTCGCCGGGTCGAAGAACGACGGCCAGCCGCAGTGCGATTCGAATTTCTCTGTGCTGCGGAACAATTCGGCACCGCAGGCCCGGCATTGGTACACGCCTTCGGTTTTGGTGTCGGTGTACTCACCGGTGAATGGCCGCTCGGTACCGGCGCGGCGCAGCACGTGAAACTCCTCCGGGGTGAGTTTCTGCCGCCACTCGTCGTCGGTCAGCTGCACGTTCGGAGTCATGCTTCCACGCTAGCCTTAACCGGCCTGGGCGTCAGCCACGCCGGATCCAGCCCGCGATCCAGCCGGTTTTCGGCCTTGGCGTCCAGGTAGCGGAAGTACAGCACAGTAGACACCACGATCAGCAGCAGCGACCAGCCGTAGGTGATCTTCAGGTATTGCAGTGCGCGGCCGTACCGCATCCAGTTGAACAGCAGCCAGTTGTCCAGCGTCATGAAGCCGTAGATGCCCAGCCACGCCGGCCAGCTGCGGATCAGCGAGTTCGGCAGCACGACCGTCATCAGGAACGGGAGCAACATCATCGAGTAGTAGCCCTGCGCCAGCGACAGCACCAGCCACGACCACAGCAGCAGCACGCCCGACGAACTGGTGAACCAGAACAGCGGGTCGCGGGTGCGGTAGTAGCGGTACAGCAGCCACATCGCGCCGATCGCGAGCAGGGTGAACAAAATCCGCAGGAACACGATCAACCAGGTGGGCAGGCCGAAGTACACGCCGTTGCCCTCAATGGAGCTGTTGAAGTAATCGCGCGTGCCCAGGATGTATGGCACCGTCTTGGTAACGAAGTCCATGGGGTGGCTGACCAGCGGCCAGGCGGCCACGTTGATCACCACCGGAACGACGATCGCCGTCACCCATGCGCGCCACTGGCGATTCAACAAGGGCAGCAACAGCAATGGCGCGAGCACCGGTTTGAGCGTCAGGGTCAGCCCGATCGCGACGCCGGCCCACCACTGATGACCCGTCCTCCCGTCGAGCAGCCACCGCAAAAAGAGCAGCTCCGCCAGCAGGACGCAGCCGTTGATGTTGGTGAAAACCAGTGTGCTGGAGACACTTTCGGTGCAGAACATGGCCAGCAGTAAGGCTGGCGCGGCGACCGAGGCCAGCGTGAACTTGAACAGCCGCAGCAGCAGGTACCAGGCGATGAGGATGGCCACGGCGTTGATCACGATGAACAGATACCGCGAGGGCGTGAAGGACAGATAGCCGAAGGGCGCCATCAGCAGCGTGCCGCCGGGTGGGTACAGGTAGTGCGGGTCGACGTAATCGAAGTGCTCGTTGTAGATGTCCAGGCCGTGCCGGAAGTTGTTCACGGCGCGGTAGACCGGTTTGAAGTCGTCGGTGATGTTGCCGTTCAACGGCAGGATGATGCTGCGGTGCAGCACCGACATGATGGCCACCGGCCACAGCGCCGACCGCAACACCGTCGCTGCGCGCGGTGCGCCGGTGCCGGGACGAAACGCGGCGAGTACGCGGTCACGCAAGCCGGTTGGGGTCGAGGCAGCTTCCGTCACCAGCGCACCGTACACCGGGCATCGGCGCGAACTGTCAGGCGGGACAGTAGGTGTCGGTTGCCGGCAGCTTGCCGCTGTCGAGATAGCCCCTCAGCGGTGGAACCGCGCAGGGCGAATAGATGCTGGCGCCGTGGCCGATGCCCTGCCACATCACCCGCTTGCTGGCCGCGTTGGCGTTGATGATGGTGGCCGCCGTCGCGGCGACCCCTTCGATGCCCACGATCGGGTCGTTCTGTACGCCGGCAAGAAGGACGTCCACTTTGAGGTCCTTGGGCGGCGCCGGGGGGGAACCGGTGGGCCAGTGCACGCACTTGACCAAGTTGAGCGCGGCGACGGTGCCGAATTGCGGGTAGAGCTTGCCCCACGCGACGACCAGCTCACGCACCCGGTCGGGGGTGGGCCGGTTGATCGCGTCGCTGCAGGAGTTGACGAACTGGCCGTCGGAGTCATCGGTCGCGGCGGCGCGGTTGATCAAGGCGTTCAGCTGGTTGGTGTCCCCGGAACGGGCGGCCGCCAGCGCGTTGGCCAGGCTCGTGGTGGCGTCGACGCGGCCGCTCGACGGATAGCCCAGGGCGATGGTGATCGCGTTGGCCAACGCGGACACGGGTGCCCCGCCTGGGCCCCGGCCGGCGCGGGCATCGGCCAGCAGGGTGCTGACGGCGCCCTTCGGATCGGGCCCGAGCGCGCACCGCACGGCGACGCACTGCGCGGCGAAGGCGTCGAGCGCCGCCTGCTGGCCCTTGACCTGTTGCTCGGCGGCCGTTTCGGCGTTGGCGCCCAAGGCGGCGGGGGAGTCCAGGATCAACCTGGCGACCCGGTCGGGTCGCGACGCGGCGTAGGCCAGGGCGACCTGCGCTCCGTTGCCGATCCCGAGCAGGGCGACCGCGGGCACATCCCAGATGTTGCGCAGCCGCTCGATGTCGGAGGCCGCGTGCGAATCGTCATAGGCCGACGCGCTCGGGCCGATGCCGACGGCGTCGGTGCAGCTTGTGGTGGCGGCGTTGGAGACCTCGGAAAGGTTGGCCACCGGGTCGTCGCCGGGTTGAAATTGCGCCTGGTCGCGCATCGTCTGGCGGTCTTGGCGGTTCCGGCAGTCGATCGGGCTCGACATGCCGATGCCGCGGCGGTCCACGGCGACGACGGGATGCGTTTGTAGTACGTCGGCGCCCGCGCGGGACAGCCAGACCGGCAACTGCGTCGAGGACGGCAGGTCAGAGCCCGTGCTGAGGACCAGCGGGCCCGCGTCGTGCGGGGTCTGGTTGGAGCGGGCGCGGACCACGCCGATGCTCAGGGTTCCGGACCCGCCGCCCGACGGGTCGAGGTCGGCGTCGTAGCTCGCGCAATCGAGCTTGACGCCGGGCACCGCGGGAATGGCGGCATCCGTGAAGACGCGTGCGGTGCAGTCGCGCCAGGACAAGTCGTTCTTGGGCGCGGCGATCGGCGGGGGACCGCTCGGCGGCGGCTTTGTCGTGGCGGCACCCTGCGGCCGGGCGCCGGAGTTGGTGGCAAAGCGCGGGTCTGCGGCAAGTCCGGGGACGCAGCCGGCCACGATCGCGCTCACCGCGACCAGGACCGTCGCGTATGCGATCTGCCGACTCATGCGTTTCACAGTAGCTGTGACTTTTTCAGGCCTTGACGTAGCGCGTGTAGAGGTAGCCCGCTTCGTCGGTCAGGATGTGGGCGCAGCGCATGCGGGTCAGCAGTTGCGCGGGCCCCGTCGCGATGCGCAATGCGTGCCCGCCGACGAGGTACGGCGCGATCGTCAGGCACAGCTCGTCGAGCATGTCGCGCTGGATGAAGGCGCCGAGCAGCATGGGGCCGCCCTCGGTGAGGATGCGATGCATGCCGCGTGCCCCCAGGGCCGCCAGCAAGACGGCCTCGTCGACGTCGCCGCTGTTGCCGCCCGAGCAGTCGACCACCTCGCACAGGTCGCCGAGCCGTCGGCGGGTTTCCTCGGCCGCCGCCGTGCAGGTGAGCACCAGGGGCGCCACCTCGGTCCGGGTGAACACCGGCATGTCGCGCTCCAGGCCCCCCGACCTGGTGACGATGGCCAGCCGGGGAACCTCGCTTTGCCCGCGGGCCTGGCGCCGCTGCCGCTGCGCGACGCCCAGGTGTGCGCCGGAATAGCCCTCGATCCGGACAGTGCCCGCGCCGACCACGATGACGTCCGCGAGTTCGCGTAGCAGATGGAAGACAAGCCGGTCGCCCGGTCCGGCCAGCGTGCCGGTCTTGCCTTCCGCGGTGGCACCGCCGTCCACGCTGGCGATGAAATTCGCGCGGACCCACGTCCGGCCCTCGTGCGGGTAGTCGCGCTCGTGCGGATAATCGTAGAGCCGGGGAAGCTCGCCGTCCTCGAGCTCGCGTATCGCCCCGAGCAGCGTCAGCGGCACCGCTGACGGCTCCGCGGGTTGGATGGTCCCGCCGGCCTCGGAGAGGGGCATGGGCTCGATTGCAGCACGCCGCTACAGTTCCTGCATGCACGGGTCCGCCTCTGCCGATGCGCCGGGCCCGGTGGCCGGGCTGGTGGATCGGCATCCGAGTGTGACGCCGGGGCGGCTGATCGCCCAGTTGCGGCCGCCGCCAACCTTCGCCGACGTCAGCTTCGCGACATACCAACCCGATCCGGCGGAGCCCACCCAGGCGGCCGCGGTCGTGGCTTGTCAAGAGTTCTGCCGGCAGGCCGTGGAGCGTCGGGCCGGTCGCCGCAAACTGTTCGGAAAACGGGCCGCTTTGCCCGGCGTGGGGCTCTATCTCGACGGCGGCTTCGGTGTGGGCAAGACCCATCTGCTGGCATCGGCCTATTACCAATTGCCCGGCCCGGGACCCGAGACGGCGCCGGACGCCCCGACACCTCCCAAGGCATTTGCGACCTTCGGTGAGCTCACTCAGCTCGCCGGGGTGTTCGGCTACGCCGAATGCATCGACATGCTGGCCGGTTTCACGGCGGTGTGCATCGACGAGTTCGAGCTCGACGATCCGGGCAACACCACCCTGATCTCGCGGATGCTTTCGTCATTGGTCGAGCGGGGTGTTTCGGTGGCTGCCACGTCGAACACCCTGCCCGAGCAGCTCGGCGAGGGCCGCTTTGCCGCCCAAGACTTTCTGCGCGAAATCAACACGCTGGCAAGCATTTTCACCACGGTGCGAATCGACGGGCCCGATTATCGGCACCGCGGTCTGCCGCCGGCGCCACCGCCGTTGTCGGACGCCGAGGTGATCGCGCGTGCGGCGGCGTCCGACGGTGCGACGCTCGACGATTTCGACGCGCTGTGTGAGCATCTGGCGACCATGCACCCGTCGCGGTATTTGGCCCTGATCGGGGGCGTCGCCGCGGTGTACCTAACCGGAGTGCACGGCA
>NZ_JAFBAT010000309.1 GCF_019247615.1 Mycobacterium sp.
ACCAATGGGGATATCAACGCCCCGCCGAAGCGACCATCGACATCGGCATCAACTACGCCACCCACCGATTCCGGATCCCGGAGGGCCTGATCGCGGAGAAGGTGGTGGTCGCCGGCGCCTCTCACGATCAGTCGCTGGGGCTGGGCATGCTGTTCTACGAGGACCGAACCTGGGTGCTGACCACCTTCGGGGTGGCCAACGCCAAACCGCCGAGGACGTTTCCCGCAATGCTCGCGCTGGCCGACGAGCTGCTTCCCAAACATTTCACCGACGCGCTGGCGCACGCCGAACCCATCGGCGAGCCGGCGTACCACGCCTTTCCGGCCAGCAGGTGGCGCCGCTATCACAAACTCGACCGCTTCCCGGCCGGCATCGTGCCATTCGGCGATGCCGTCGCCAGCTTCAACCCCACATTCGGGCAAGGCATGACCATGACGGTCCTGCAGGCCGGCCACCTGCGGCGCGCGCTGCAATTCCCGGACGACCGGCTGGCCGCGGAGCTGAACAGGGCCACCGCCAAGACCACCTACCCGGTGTGGATCATGAACGGCATCGCCGACGTCTACTTCCACCACGCGGGCACCAAGGCGCCCGTTCCCTGGTGGTGGCGGCCGTCCGCGGCGCTGTTCGACCAATTTCTCGGGGCAGCCGAAACCGAACCGGTGCTGGCGGAATGGTTCTTGCGCCGGTTCTCCCTGCTCGACAGCCTCTATATGCTTCCGCCGCCGCGGATAATCGGCCGGGCCATGCGGCACAACATGCGGCTGTGGCTACGCGAGCGGCGACAGGCCGTCAAGGAACGGCCGCGAGCCGTCACAACCCTACGGTCGCCCTGAACAACTTCGCGGGCTCCCGCGCGACCAGCCGGATCGGGCCGTCGTCGGCGGCCACCCAGGCGGCCATGCCGCGTTGCAACGCGAGCGACCCGGACTTGGCGTGCACCGTCGCGCAGCCCTCGGCGCACAGCAGGATCTGCGGGCCCTCATGACCGCAGGACGCGTCGACCTCGTGGCCGAGGTACTCGGCATCGAGCGCCAGCAGGGCGACGGCGAATTCCTCGGCCGGTGTCTCATAAACGTGTTCGAACCCCTCCCGGCGGACGGGCGGCCGCAGCTGCGCCTCGGTGGTGGGAGCGAAATCCAGGACCCGCAATAGCTCCGGCACATCGACGTGCTTGGGCGTGAGGCCGCCGCGCAACACGTTGTCGGAGTTGGCCATCACCTCCACCGCGAAACCACGCAAATAGGTGTGCAAGTTGCCGGCCGCCACGAATATCGCCTCCCCGGGGGCCAGGGTGATGCGGTTCAGCAACAACGCCGCGAGCACCCCGGCATCGCCGGGATAGCGTTCGCCAAGCTCGAGCACCGTCTTGGCTTCGGCCGCGAATTCCCTTGCCCCGGAGGCGACGTACTGGATGGCGCCGTCCAGGACGGCGGGGACCAGCGAATCGATGTCGGGCTGGGGCGCGGTGATCCAGGTGGTGAACAAGGCCCGCAGACCGTCCGCGTCGGACTGGTCGTTGAGCAAATCGATAAAGGGGTCCAGTTCGGGCACGGCCAGCGCCCGCAGCAACTCGACGGTGCGGGCAGCCTGACGGAATCCCGCCAGCGCCTCGAAGGAGTGCAGCGCGACCAGCAGCTCCGGCTTGTGCGAGGTATCGCGGTAGTTGCGGAGCGGCGAGGTGACGGGGATGCCCAGGCGCTCCTCGCGCAGGTAGCCCTCGACCGCCTGGGCGGCGCTGGGGTGGGCCTGCAGCGACAGCGGCTCGTCGGCGGCCAGCACCTTGACCAGGAAGGGCAGCACGTCACCGAATCGGGCGCGCGACGCCGGTCCGAGCTGTCCCTCCGGATCCGCGACGAGCGCGTCCAACAACGAGATCTCGCCTGTGTCCGTTTCCAGCCAGGCGGGGTCACCGGGGTGTGCGCCGAACCAGAGTTCGGCCTCTGGATGGGCCGCCGGAACCGGACGCCCGGTGAATTCCGCGAGGGCGGTGCGCGATCCCCAGGCGTACGTCCTCAAGGCCCCGTGAAGCAGCTCCACTTGTGTATCTATCCCCGCACGAGTCGCATGTAAACCGCGGCCATCTCCAGCCGGACGGCCAATATTGCCAGTTGCTGCTCGGGGCGCCCGCCACCGGTCGACGCGGGGAACGCCCCCGACGTCGCGAGGCCGCCCGGGGCATCGGGCACATCCTCGGCCGCGACCAGGTAGATGTCGTTGAGCCCGGCGACCCGCGCGGCCACCACCATCCGTTCGTCGCCCAGCGTCAAGGCCAGCACCCGCAGCCGCTCGGGCAGCGGTCCGTCGATGTCTTCGTCGTGGAAGAGGGCGTCCACGGAAGCGGAGGCGTCGCCGGGCCCGGGGGCCGCCCGCAGTGCCGCGATCGCGTCGGCCAGCCCGGCGGCGGCAGCCACCTGATGCGCGACTCGCAGCAACACCGCACTGCCATGCCGCGCCAACGCCATCGCCGCGGCGCAGTCGCCGGCCAGCGCCACCGAACGACCGGACATGCGCGCGGCAAGAGTTTTTGCCGGATTGGTGAACAGTTCGCGGCCGGCACTGTTGCGCAACGCCTCGGCATCCAACTCGTCGGCGAGCATCTCCAGGTCGACGCGTACCTTCGGGTCCACGCTTTGTAAGGCGGCCAAGCCGGCCGCCAGGTATCGGCACAGGCCGAACTCATCGCGAAGCGGCAGCCGAGGGTCCAGCACCGCGACTCGGCCCGCCGTGCTGTCGCGCAGCGGGCCTTCATACGGCGCGATCACCACCACGCGGGCGCCCCGGCGCACAGCGGTTGCGGCGGCGTCGACCAGTGCGGGATCACCGGGATCGTCGCCGGCGACGAGCAGCACGTCCAGCGGCCCGATCCAGGGCGGCGCCTCGCCGGCTACCACGATCGGTTCTTCCGCCACCCCATCCAAGGTTGCGGCCAGCATCGCACCGGCCGTCTCGGCGGTACCACGGCCGGACACCCAGATCGCCGATCGCGGACGATCGTCAACGCGCAGCGGCTCGCAAGCGCCCTCGTCGAGGGCGGCGGCCACGGATCGCACCTGTGCGCCGGCCATCGACGCCGCCCGCAGCAGGCCCTCCCGGTCGGCGTCGAGCAGGCCCTCGGTGTCTTCGAGATCGATCGCCCGGGTGGGGTTCACGGTTGCGCTGCCCCGGATGACGTTCGGGCGGCGATCTCTGCGCTGACTTGAGCCACCACCGCGTCGACGTCCTCGCTGGTGCGGCCCTCCACGTTGAGTCGCAGCAACGGCTCTGTGTTCGAGCTACGCAGGTTGAACCAGCTGCCGCCGCCCAGATCGACCGTCACCCCATCCAGGTGGTCGATGGACTGAATCCGGGAGCCGAAAGATTTCAACACGGCGTCCACACAATACGGCGCGTCCGCGACATTGAAGTTGATTTCGCCCGACGACTCGTAACGCTGGTAGTCGGCGGTCAACTCCGAGAGCGTTCTCGGGGGCCCATGCTGCTCACCCAGGGCGGCCAGCACATGCAGCGCGGCGAGCATCCCGGAATCGGCGCCCCAGAAGTCGCGGAAGTAGTAGTGCGCCGAATGTTCGCCGCCGAAGATGGCGTTCGTCTCGGCCATCTTCGCCTTGATGAAGCTGTGCCCGACGCGCTCGACCACGGGCGTACCGCCGTGTTCGCGGATCACTTCGGGCACCGCGCGCGAACAGATCAGGTTGTAAATGACCGTCGCCCCGGGGTTCCTGTCGAGCAGCATCGCCGCGAGCATCGCGGTGGTCGTCGAGCCGGACAGGCCGACCCCCTGCTCGTCG
>NZ_JAFBAT010000053.1 GCF_019247615.1 Mycobacterium sp.
CCAATGTCCGCGCTGCACGGCGACAACGTTGTGACCAAGTCGGAGCAGACGCCGTGGTACGAGGGCCCCCCGCTGCTCTCGCACCTCGAAGAGGTCTACATCGCCGGCGACCGCAACCTCGTGGACGTGCGGTTCCCGGTGCAGTACGTCATCCGGCCCCACACCCGCGAACATCAGGACCACCGCAGCTATGCCGGCACCGTGGCCAGCGGGGTGATGCGCCCGGGAGACGAGGTGGTGGTGCTTCCGATCGGCAAGACCACGCGGATCACCGCGATCGACGGGCCGACCGGCCCTGTCGCCGAGGCGTTTCCGCCGATGGCTGTCTCGATAAGCCTCGCCGACCACATCGACATATCGCGCGGCGACATGATCGCGCGCACCAACAACCATCCCAGGGTCACCCAGCACTTCGACGCGACCGTGTGTTGGATGGGCGACAATTCGGCGCTCGAGCCCGGGCGCGACTACCTCATCAAGCACACCACCCGGACCACGCGCGCGAGGATCACCGCGCTCGACTACCGGCTCGACGTCAACACCCTGCATCGCGACAAGACCGCGACGGCGTTGAAGCTCAACGAACTCGGCCGCATTTCCCTGCGCACTCAGCTACCCCTGCTGCTCGACGAATACACGCGCAACGCCAGCACCGGCTCGTTCATCCTCATCGACCCCGACACCAACGGCACGGTGGCCGCGGGGATGGTGCTGCGCGACGTCTCGGCTCAGGTGGCGAGCCCGAACACCGTGCGGCACGCCTCATTGGTCACCGCAGCCGACCGGGCGACCCGGGGCCGAACGGTCTGGTTCACCGGCCTGTCGGGGGCCGGCAAGTCCTCGGTGGCCATGCTGGTCGAGCAGAAGCTGCTCGAAAAGGGTGTTCCTGCTTATGTTCTCGACGGCGACAACCTGCGCCATGGCCTCAACGCCGACCTCGGCTTCAGCATGGCCGACCGTGCGGAGAACCTGCGCCGGCTGGCGCACGTGGCGACGCTGCTGGCCGACTCCGGCCAGGTCGTGCTGGTGCCGGCGATCAGCCCGCTGGCCGAGCACCGGGAAATGGCCCGTAAAGTCCACGAAGACGCGGGCTTCGACTTCGTCGAGGTCTTCTGCGACACCCCGCTGGCCGACTGCGAGAAGCGGGATCCCAAGGGCTTGTACGCCAAAGCCCGCGCGGGCGAGATCACGCACTTCACCGGCATCGACAGCCCGTATCAGCGGCCGAAGAACCCGGACTTGCGGCTCACGCCGGGCCGGACGCTCGAGGAGCAGGCGCAAAGCGTCATCGACCTGCTGGAGTCAAGGGTGTAGCGCGCACGGATGGCACAATCCACAGGGTGCGCATGTCAGCCAAGGCGGAGTACGCCGTGCGGGCGATGGTTCAGCTCGCGACGGTCGACGGCGGCATGCTCGTGAAGACCGACGATCTGGCCCAGGCGCAGGCCATACCCCCGCAATTCCTCGTCGACATCCTCACCAACCTGCGCACCGATCGCCTGGTCCGAAGCCACCGCGGTCGTGAAGGGGGCTACGAACTGGCCCGTCCCGCAGACGAGATCAGCATCGCCGACGTGCTGCGCTGCATCGACGGGCCGCTGGCCAGCGTCCGCGACATCGGCCTGGGGGACCTGCCCTATTCCGGTCCGACGGCGCCGCTGGCCGACGTGTGGCGGGCGCTGCGGGCCAGCATGCGCTCGGTGCTGGAGGAAACCACCCTGGCCGACGTCGCCGCGGGCGCCCTGCCCAGGCATGTCGCGCAACTCGCCGATGACTACCGGGACCAGGAGCACGTGCGGCACGGCTCGCCCCGGCGCCCCGACTAACCGCCCGAGCCGTAGGGCCGCGTCAGAATCTCCATCGCATGCCCGGAGGGATCCGGGAAGTACACCCCGCGCCCGCCATCCCTGGTGTTGATCTCGCCGGGCCGCTCTCGACGGGGATCGGCCCAGTGCTGCAGGCCGCGTTCCCGGATCTTGCCGTAGATCGCATCGAAGTCCTCTTCCGAAACGAGAAATGCGTAATGCTGTCGCCGGATTTCCTCGTCCTGTGGAGCGTCCGCATAATCCAGGCTGGCGCCGTGATCGAGCGCAACAACCATGAAGGGCCCGAACGGCTTCGGACTCGGCAGGCCGAACAGCTCGGCGAGGAACTCCGCGGACTCCCGCTTGTCCCGCGACGCCACGATGGTGTGATTGAAACTGATGCTCATGCTCCCAGTCTCCCCCTCCCACGAGCGTGCGTGTTTCTCCGCTGACACGCCGTAAACGCCGTCATTCTGAGCACTCTCGCACCGCCGGCAGCATCACTTCGGCGCCGTAAGCTCCAGGGCGATGTTGTCCGGGTCGCGGAATTCCAGAATGTATGACGGGCCGATGTCTTTGACCGGCTCGTGTGAGACGCCGACCTCGTCGAGATGTGTTGCCGCAGAATCCAATTCGTCCTTGCTGGCGAGCCGGAACGCGATGTGGTCGAGCCCGCAGCGGTCCTCGTCGAAGCGGTCCGATGCGACCGGCCGCAGCCCGATCAGCGTGCCGCCGAGGTCGTAGACGACGCCGCCGTACAGGAAACTCAACTGCTTGCGGGTTGCTTCGTCGGCATTGTCGGGGACTTCCAGCAACACCGGCCAGCCGAACACGCTCTCGTAGAACCGCCGCGACCGCTCGATGTCGGTGACGGTCAACCGGACATGCGCGATGGAGGTACATGGCAAACCCATCCGACCCATGCTGCCAGAATCGCGTCTGTGCAGATAGCGATGACCATGCCGGTGATGGAGCCCCACCTGGACGCGGCGGTGCTGGAGAACTGGGCCCGAGGCATCGACGAGGGGCCGTTCTCGTCGCTGTGCTGGGGCGAGCGCATCGCCTTCCCGAACCCCGACAACGTGACGCTGCTCGGCGCGCTGGCCGCATGGACCCACCGGGTGCGGCTGCTCACGACCGTGATCGTGCCCCAACTGCACCACCCCGTCATGCTGGCCAAGGCGCTGGCCACCGGAGACGTGCTGTGCGGCGGCCGGCTGAGCGTCGGCGTCGGGGTGGGTGGACGGCACGAGGACTATCGCGCCGTGGGCGCCGACCCCGCGACGCAGACCATCCGCGGCCTGGCCGAACGCGTGGCGGTGATGAAACGGGTCTGGTGCGGCGAAAAGATCACCGAATCGGTGCTCCCCGTCGGTCCGGCCCCCGTCCAGCCCGGGGGCCCGCCATTGTTCGTCGGCACCCTCGGGCCGAAGACTATCCGCAGCGCGGCGGCGTGGGCCGACGGCCTGGCCGGCACCACTTTGGACCTTGATGCAGCCAGGCAAAACCAGCTGTTCGACATCGCGAGAGACGCGTGGGTGCGGGCGGACAAGCAAAAACCCCACCTGGTCACGTCGTTCTGGTTCGCGTTCGGGCCGCCCGAGCGGGCCCGCGCGCAGGTGCACGCCCATTTGCGTCGCTACCTGAACTGGATACCGGCCGAATACGTCGACGCGATGGCGCCGATGACCGGCTGGGCCGGCGACGAGGACGAGTTGCTCGAGGTGCTGCGCAGGTTCCAGGCGATCGGGACCGACGAGGTCCAGCTCATCCCGACGAGTACGGACCTCGACCAGCTGCGTCGCGCGGCCGACGTGGCGCGACAGCTCGGGGCGGGATGAGCTGAACCTCGTCGGTGGCGGACTGCTGGGGAGGCTGTCCCTTGCGCAGCGTCGCCAGCAGCTCCCGGTACGGGCCGACCAGGTAGACGGTGTCGCCGCCGCGCAGCCAGGCGTCCCGTCGCGGGTGCAGCTCGACGGGCGCGTCGTGCCGGGTGATGGCGATCACCCGCGTCTGGGTGGACAGCTTGAACATCTGCAGCCCGTCGAGTTCGCTGCCGGCCGCCACATGCATCCCGCCGACCATGAAAGAGCGCTGCCCGACTGAAAACGTTCCCAGCACTTGCAATCCCATCGCGGCGCCGATGAACCATGGTGCCGCCAGTTCTACCGTCGAGCGAACGTTTTCGAAACCGAACCGCTGGGCCACCGCCGCTCCCAGCGCGCGGTCGTACACGCGCAGCACGAGCGGAACGTCGGGCCGGACGACATCGGGCAGGACGCGCGGGCCCAACACCTCGCGCAGCACGATCGCGGCCTCGATGTTCACCATGTCGTCGTGCGTCAGCACCGCCACGGCGCGGGCATGTCTGACCCCGGCCGATTCCAGTGTCTGCCGCAGCGTCCCGTCCCCGAAGATGACGGGCACGTCGAGGTCGGCGGCCGCCGACAGGAAGCGGTTGTTCTCGTTTTGCTCGATGACGGCGACGTCGTAGCCGGCGGCGATCAGGTCGGCGACGACCCGGCTGCCGAATGATCCCAGCCCGATGACGATGACGTGATTGCGGAGATGACGTGCGCGCTGCCGTCCGGTGGAGCGGGCGAGGCGGCGTGACAGCAGCAGGTCCGCGATGAACGCGACCAGGACCGCGGTGGTCGTCACGCCGGCGAGCATCAGCATGATGCTGAACAGCCGCAGCCAGGTCGGTTGGTGCAGGAAGCTGAAGTCGCCGTAACCCACCGTCGCGATCGTCTCGGTGGTGAAATACAACGCGTCGACCCAATTCATGCCCGGATGGGGTTGGTAAAAGAACCGCAACAGCACCGTTGACCCGACGAGCAGAATGAACGCGGCCGCCAACGCGCGGAAAAGCATCGGGTTGACGTCGTCGCGCAGGGCGCGTGCGGCGTCGAGTCCCCGCCGTAGCCTGCGTCGGCGTGCGCGCGTCGTGGTGGGCCGCGGGACCCTGATGCCGCGGTCGGCCAACTCGTCGGTGGTGCCGATCATCGCGGTCCAGTCGCCGGCGTGCACCGGCAGATCGCGGCCCGGACATGCCTCCACCTCGCCGGGGCTGGCGCAGTTCTCGCCGTGGATCACCGCCACCGGTGCCAGGTCGCCGTAGATCTCGCGCAGCGTTGCGTCCCGCGGTGCCTCCGCGCCGGAGACGACGAACTTGATGCCGGCCGCCTCGAACGGGTGCATGGTGTGCGCAAGGCATGCCTCGACGACCGACGGCGCCGCAAGCTCCGCGACGTCCAGAATCGCGCCGGGTCGCCGGTCTGCGGCCATCGCCGTGCGCAGTACGTCGTTGGCGATCCGCGCCACCACCCGCACCTCGGGGTTGGCTTTCCTTGCCAGCAGCGCGATTTCGAGGTTCGTCGCGTCGTTTTTCCCGGCGCAGATCACGGCCAGTGCGCGCGTGACCTCCGCGCTGGCGAGCTCGGCGGGGCTGGCGAGTTTGACGACGTGCACACCGGCGTTGTTGAGCTCCTCGACAATGGTGTTCGCCAGCGAGTCGTCGCCGCTGACGATGATGTGGCCCCGCATGCTTATCCCCTCTTTGCTGCTACGACTATCGAACACCGTGCCGATTTGCGCCACCGAAAAGCCTTGCCCCGGGATGCGTTACTCGGGCATGCCCACAGCGCGGCGCGGCCGCATCGAGGAGATGCTGCGGAGGATCAAGCGAGCAGCCGAGGCGGTCGCCTGATCGATCCGTCCTTCACACTGCGCGAACGTCGGACGGTGACCAGAACGCCCGCATCGAGGTGATCTTGGCGTCGTCGTCGAACAGCATCGTCGAGATGGGCGAGATTCGGGTGCGGCTGCCGCCGGCGTCAAGGGTGAGGTGCCACAAGAAGGCCGCCTCGTTACCACCGACCCGCAGTTCGGCGAGCTCGGTCTGCTTCTCGAGGTCTTGGAACGCCGCGTAGAACTCGCGGATGGCGTCGTGACCGCGCCGGAGATCCGACCCGATCGGGTCCTCGACGGTCGCGTCCGCGGCGTAAAGGGTCAGGACATCCTCAGCGGTGCCGGTGGCGACCAGCTCCAGGTATCGATTGACGGTCTGGGTGATGGCTTCGGGGGTCGGCATAGCCTCGGACGGTACCCGGCTTCGATTCGACGGCGATACTGGCTGCGTGCCTTTCATCGAACGCGTCGCGTCCCGCGAGATATACCGCAACCAGTGGCTCGTGCTGCGAGAGGACGAGATCCGGCGACCGGACGGCAGCCCCGGCATTTACAGCGTGGTGGACAAGCAGACGTACGCGCTCGTGATGCCCTATGACGAGAACCGTTTCCGGTTGGTCGAGCAGTTCCGGTATCCCCTCGGCGCGCGTCGCTGGGAGTTTCCGCAGGGCACCGCCCCGGATCTAGCGGACGCCGAACCGTCCGAGCTGGCTGCCCGCGAGCTGCGCGAGGAAACGGGATTAAGCGCGGCCTCCTTCGAGGCGCTCGGCCAGCTCGACACCGCCCCCGGAATGACCAGTCAGCGCGGTTGGGTGTTTCTGGCGACGGGCATCACCGAAGGGAAAGCCGACCGGGAGCCCGAGGAGCAGGACATGCGCAGCGCGTGGTTCCCGCGCGAGGACGTCGAGGAGATGATGCGCTCGGGCGTGATTGCCGACGCCCAGTCGATCGCGGCTTACGGCCTGTTCCTGTTGCGCGGGGGATGAGTTCTGCACGCCCCTGGCCTGCGGGCCGTCGGATTGGCTTGCGGCGCTGAGGCTTTCGCCGTGGCGAAATGGTCGCGCTAGAGGCGTGCCGCGCCAGTTATGCGCAGCTTTGCGGCGACGAGGGTGGGGCTTGCCGGGACGTCAAAGCAGTTCCGCCATCATTGATTGGATGCATGGCATGCCGGCCCGCCAGTGTGCTTTTAGGGTTGGTGCACTCATCAGAGGTGGTGAAGAAGGATGACGAATGAGCAAGGTAGTTGCAGCTGCCCAGCAGTTTCACCGGCGTTGATGGGTCACCCGTGCCCCTTAAACGCGTCGATGAACTGAAGCCCGGCGACAGGATCCGCATGAGGATCGGGCACGCTACCGTCGTCTCGGTCGAGCCACTTGAGGACGACCGCACCCTGCTCACGTTTGCCTACGGTACGAAGGGCGCTGCCGACAACGATGTCACCGTCGATGTCCTGGAGGATGACGAGTGGGGTTGGAAAGACGAGGACCATACGTGATTCCGGTAATCCGCTCGGCGGAACGTCAGGCAGCCGGGTCGGGTTAGACCTAACTTACGTTTCTTGGTGCTTGTAGCCAACAAGCGATGTTTAGGTGGACGGTTCCCAGCGCCAGCCGTTGTTGTTCATGCAGACGATGTTTTCGCCGTCGCCGGCTACCCCGGTCGCTCCGTGGTCGCGGTTGCGGCAAAATTCACCCGGTTCGTTGCAGTTGCCCCCGTTGGACACGGGATGACAACTTGATGGCGTCAGCGGTGGCGCGGGGAAAGCGGGGCGAACAGTGACGCGGTGAGCACGAGGGCGCCGAATACATGGTCCACGCGGCCTAGTGTTGCCTTTGATCCAATCGCATGGTGTGAAAAAGGCCATGCTCTACCACCTGTGGGTAAAACTGGACAGGTGTCCAGTCAGTGCTCTAGCCTTACCACGTGTCCAAAGTTCCCAGCAGATCCGCTCGACTTGCCCACGCGGCCAAACATGCCGAGTTATGGAATGCCGGTAAAAAAGACGAGTGGGTAGCGTCCTGGCGCACAATCTGCCCCGGCGGGGTTCGTATGTTCGATCCGGTCGGCACAGAGGAGAAGCACGGTTTCGACACCGCGACCTCTGAGGCATTCGACACGTTCCAGTCAATCCTGAAGATCAAAATGCTGACTGTTCAGGTGAACGGAAACGAGATGGCATGGGTGTGTGAGAATCACTTTGGCACTGAGCCGAACGTTCAAATGGCCTATAGCATCGAAACATTCGCGTGGGACGACGACGGCAACCTGTTAATCAAGACCTACTACCCAATGCCGGAATCCGTTGGTGCCGACGCCGATCCATACGCTCATCTGCTCGAAGAGCAGAAATAGCGCATAGGTAGCGCATAGGTACAACCGCGCGCCGCTGTCCTGTTTACGCTGGTCAGCTACCTAACCGCGGCGCAATGGGACCGCCACGTTGTTCGCCGCGTTGGAGATCGCCACCGGAAAGGTGACCGACCGCTGCTATGAACGGGACGGCAAAGCCGAGTTCTTGGACTTCCTCAAGACCGTCGCGCGGGCCTGCCCTCGGCGAAAATTACATGTGGTCTGCGATAACTACCACACCCAGAAACACGACGACATTGCTGGCAACGCCTGCGTTCGCTACTCGCACCGATGTGAGTAGAGTCTTCGCACCAGCCTCGATGTACGAAGGTGGTGAGGCGAACTCGATGAGACTTTCAACACGCGCGGCTGCCCTAGCGGTCGCTGCGCTATTTGCTGTATCGGCAGCGGCGAATACGACAGCGGCAGCCATGCCATGGTGCGGGGCCGATTCGCTGAGCCTCAGTACCCGCGGGCCCATTTCGCCCGGCCAACAGCCGTATATCACCGTTGAGTTGATTTTTACGAACGTCTCCCATCAGACCTGCACCCTGCAGGGCTACCCGGGCGTGGACCTCGTCGGCCCCGACGATCCGACATTAGGCCCGACCTACAGCGTGCCGAGAACGAGCGGCGATGTGCAGCCCGTGGTCCTCGCGCCGGGCGCATCCGCCCGCAGCAATCTGGGCTTCCTGCCAAAATTAGGCCCCCACGGCCCGGAGTCCGCCTGGCTGCCGACAACGATCGTGGTGACTCCGCCGGACTCCACGACACAGCTACGGACCCCGTGGATTCCCGGCGGCCTCACCGTTCTACGACAGGGCGACGGGGCACAACCGGGCGCCAACATCGGACCGTTGTATCCGGACGAGTGAAACCCGCTGAAAAGGCCTCCGCTGGCTGGTGAGAGCCGGTTTTGAGACAGTGCCCCCGGCAGGATTCGAACTAGCCGTGCGGTAAATCTGCGACAAGCTTTCTACCTGCGAAAAGCCTTGTGCTGTATTGAGATTCACCGCTTCCGACCCGCTGACAGACCTGGACAAATCAGGCGCATGCTGGCATGCAGATCAAGCAAATATCAAGCAGGAAGGCAAACAGATGGCAGGCAAGCGGAATCGCCGCTCGTGGGGATGGGTGGCGCGGCAGCGATCCGGCAGGTATCTCGCGTCCTACATCGGGCCAGACCTGGCCCGCCACTACGCCGGTGCCACGTACACGAGCAAGCTCGACGCGAAGGCATGGGCTGGCGGCAGAGCGCAGGCTCCGAATCTTTCTGTGTTGTTTCGGTTGGGCCGAAAAGCTCTAGAGGTTTCCCAGAGATTTATGGATGCGGCATCCCGCTAACTGCGGACGATCGGTTATCAGTCGTCTGGTGAGATAAGCGGCTCATTCGGCATGAAGCGGTGAACGCTCCTTACCGTCGCCGACTGCCCAAGGCTGGATTGGCCCGAGGCGGAAGTACACGGACACCACTGGGCCACACCGTGGTGGCCCGAGCAGGTGCCGCTGTGGGTTTGACTATGCGAGTAGGTGCCATCGCGACA
>NZ_JAFBAT010000069.1 GCF_019247615.1 Mycobacterium sp.
TGATCAACGTCAGCCGAGTCGCCAGCGACAGGTCGGCGAGCACGGCCCGGGTGTCGTCGGCGGCGGCGTTGCGGCTCAGCCGCGGCATCACCACGGTGAGCACGGTCACCCCGATCATGCCGAACGGCAGCATGAGGACCAGCCAGGTGTAGTTGTAGATTGCGGGCCCGGATGCCGCGGCCGTGCTGGCGATCTGGTTGACGACAACCAGGCCGAGCTGGCTGATCAGCACGTAGAGCACCATCGCCGCGGCCATGGTGCCGAAGCGCTTGAGGCGCTCGTCGATTCCCCACAGCGGACGCAAGCTGACCCGCTGGCGCCGGAGCGCCACGAGCAGCACCGCGGTCTGCGCGAAGACGCCGAGCGTGGTGCCGATGCCGAGCACCAGGAGCTTGGTGTTGCCCATCCGCACCGGATCGACCGAAAGCTCTCCCGGGACGGCCACATACACCGCCAGCGTCACGAGCGCCACCACGTTGTTGACGACGGGCGCCCACGCGGTCGGCCCGAATACGTTGCGGGTGTTGAGGATCGCCATGAACACCGAGGTCAGGCCGTAGGCGAGCACCTGCGGCAGGAGGAGGTAGGCGAATGCCGTGGTCAGCGGCTCGTTGACCTGCGGGGTGCGGCCCAGCATCAGCCGGACCAGCAGCGGGGCGGCCAGCACGGACAGCGCGGTGGCAACCAGCAGCAGCGTCGTCGTCAACGTGACCAGGCGCCGGACGAACGCCGCGCCGCCGTCGGGATCATTTTGCTCGGCGCGTGCCAGGACCGGCACGAAGATCGCCGTGAACGTGGCCTCCAGCACGAGCGCCGCAACCAGGTTCGGCAGCTGGTTGGCGACCGCGAAAGCGCTGGACAGGGCCGCGCCCAGGATCGCGGCCAGCAAAACGATCCGGGCAAAGCCAGTCAATCGGCTGATCAGGGTCGCGAACGCCATCGCCCAGGAACGCGACACCAGCGCGGCGTCGGACAGCTCGGGCCGGCGGCGAGCGAGGTCGGGGACGGGTGGCAGGGGGCCGGTCGCCGGACCGGGACGGCGTGCCGACGGCGGCAGGCGGTGCGGCGTTGTCTGGGGATGGGTTCGCCGGTAGGCCGGATTCATACTCGGTGCTCGTCGACGACGCGATCGTCGATCTCGTCGCGCAAGTCGGCGCGCCTGGAGCGGGGCGGGTCGGGGCGGTCCAGGTCGGCGGGATCCGGCTGTCCGCGGAAGCGGTGCCAGAGCCGGCGCCCCGCCAGGATGATCAGCACCGCCGCGGCGGTCATCGTGATCGCGAACAGCACCTTGCCGTAGGCGTTGGAGTGCACCGACAACCGCACCGGCTCGCCGAGCCGCATCCCTTCCGGGGTGCGCAATGTTACGTCGACGGCGACGCGCTGGGTGAAGTTGACCTCGATCGGCACCCGCAGCGGTAGGTAACCCGGCGGCAACTCGATCTGGCCGACGTCGGTGACCCTCATGCCCGGCGGAGCGTCGACCTGCAGGCGGACGCGGATCGGGACGGCGAGCCCGTTGTGCAGCGCCAGCGGCAGCGGGCTGTGCTCTGTGGCCAGGGTGTAGGAGCTGCCCGGGTTGACGATGGTGACGGCGCCGAACAGGTCATTGATCGTCTTGCCGACGACCGACACGCGCTGCTGGGCCAGTCCGTTGCGGGTATCGGGGGGTTCCGACTGGCTGAGGGCGCGCAGCATGTCCTCGCGCAGCGGCGCGGTGTATTGCACGCCGGTCAACCCGGTGCGCTCGTCGGTGGTCAGCGCGGAGGTCAGACCCCACAGGCGCCCGACCTGGCCGGCGATGTTGGCGGCGACGTCGTCGGTGAATCGGCCGCGGGCCGAGACTGGGCCCCCGAGGGCGCCCGCGGGCGGCGGATCGTTTCCGGCCGCGGCCTGGGCGATCACGGCAGGCAGCGGGCGCGCCACCGCCAGACCGGAATGGATGGTGGTGGCCAGCGCGGTCAGGATGTCCTGCGCGTCTTCCGCCGACAGGTTCCACGTCGCCGGCGGCACCAGGAGCTGGGTGCGCGGCGCGGCGTCGCGCTGCAGGGAGCGCCAGAAAATGGAGCCCAGGGCGTCCTGGCGTCGAGCAGTGTCCGAGTCATGCGCGAGCCGAATCGTCAATGAGGAGTCAAGGTAGGTCGGCATGATGGGGTCGGTGCCCGTCCCTGCCAGCGCGGCCCCGACGGCGGGGTCGAACGGCGCGACAGCGACTTGGGGGGAGAGCCGCTTGGGGGCGGTGTCGACGACCTCGGGAGCGTTGTTGGTCGAGTCCTCGGCGGACAGGTCGGCGGCGGCGATTGCGACCGTGCTGTCGTTGACGCTGAGCAGTTTCACGGCGCGCCCGGTCAACGGCCCGTCCGCCAGCACCGTGGCCCCGCGGGCCGAGGGCACATCCAGAATGCGGTCGACGATGTCGGCGACGCCGGTGGTGGCCGTCGCGCTCAGGCCGGGATCGTTGACGCGCTGCAACGCGTCCAGGTCGGCCTGCGCATAGGGCAGCGGGGTCACGCAGGTCCGGTGCGCCAGTGCCCGCAGCCGGCTCAGCCATGCGCTCGCGGCGACTTGGCCGGTGCCCGGATGCGTCGGGGTGCCCGGCAGTTGACCGGGACCGTCGGGTGAATTCGACACCACATAACCGCCCGTCATCGCGTTCACGGTGACCAGCAGGTCCGGGTCGACGGCCAGGCACAGCGCGCGGCCGACGGCTGCGTCCGGGTCGACGTCATGGCTGGTGGCCACCTCGGCCGCCGACAGCAGGATGTCCAGCCGACCGCCGGTGGCCAGCGAGCTGGCCAGGTCGTCGTCCACCAGCCGCACCGGGATGGTGCCGCCGGGTACGCCGGGCGCCAGCCGGGGCCGGTCGGCCAGCGGCCACAGCATGGTGATCCACACGGGTTTGGAGGTGTCCGGCGCGACGGCGTTGTCGACGTCGTCGGCGTGGTCGGGGGGCACGCCGACGACGGGCAGCAGAAAGCGCGCGTTATCGAGCCGGGCCGGGGCGCCGTAGTCGGGTGTTCCGTTGACGTTGACCAGGACGGGATAGATTCCGGGCTTCTCGACGCCCAGTGACGTTTTGGCCACCGAGCGCAGCGGGGCCGACAGGGTGAACCCGGCTTGCTGGCCACGCTGCAGTTCCGGTGCGACCGTAAGAAAGTCCGCGGCGGCCTGGTACTGGTCCGTGCCGCCGTCCAGTGAGGTGCGCAGCGCCGCGGAGTCGGTTACCGCTGGGGCGTGTTCGAGCCGAACCACCACATCGCGCACCGCACGGTCGCCGATGTTGCTGACCACTCCGCTGACGGTCACGACGGGTTGGCTCGTCGTCGTGACGACGTCCGGGGTCACCTGGTCGATGCGGACACGCACAAACGGCGTCTCGGCCGGTTCTCCCGCCGCCGCGTGCGGCGACACGGCGCCGGTGAGCGTCGCAAACCCGGCCACGATGCCGACCACCGTGGCGAGGCGCAACAAGTCGGCCCAGGCAAGTCGCGGCGCACTCACGGCCCGGGCCCGTGACCGTTCTTCCGGCCCGTGACGGGCTTGTCGGATTGCCTGGTGCGCGAGTGGGTTTGCGGGTGGCGCCGTGGCGAGGTGGGCGGTAGCGACGGAAGCGCGTCGGGACCATCGCTTTGCAGCTTGTCGATCAACTCATCTGCCACCCTGGCCAAGCGGCGCTCGTCGGCGTAGGCCAGCCGGGACGGCAGCTCCCGGATAGGAACCCACGCTACCTCCGCGACCTCGAGGTCGTCGTCGGACAGCTCGCCCCCCGAGAAGCGCATCAAATAATGGTGCACCGTCTTGTGCACCCGCCGGCCATCGGTGACGAACCAATAGTCGATGCGTCCCAGCGCGGCCAGCACGCTGCCCCGGATCCCGGTCTCTTCGGCGACCTCACGGATGGCGGTTTGCTCGGCGGTCTCGCCGACCTCGATGTGGCCCTTGGGCAGCGACCACAGCATTCGTCCGCGACGGTCGACGCGGCCGATCAGCGCGGCGACCTGCTCGTCGCGCGGCCCGTCGATACCGTCGATCACCAGCCCGCCGGCGGACGTTTCGTGAACCGTTCGGAGCCGCTCCGGCATGCGTCGCGACCCCGGGGAGCGCCGGGATTTGGCCGGCGTCGACTCGCCGGCGGGCTGCCCGTCAGCGTGTTTCGTGGCCGCGGCGGGACCACCACGCCCCCGACGCCGCCCCCGGCGCCGGCGTGGTTTGGCTTGTTCGCCATCCGACACCCAAGCGATAGTAGCTGGCACGGGTCTGTCTCCCGGACATACTCGCCGCTCGTACGGTGCGCGACGGTGCAGGTCGGGTTGTCGCCTCCGCGGGCATCCGCGCGTCCCCGGGCACACGCGAGGGGTCACCTTGGTCCACGTGTGAGCGAGGCCTCAACACTCGTCCCGACTAGGCTGATCGAACGTGCCTGACGCCGACGCCGACCTGTTGACCGCGGGCGCGGTCGCTCTGAACCAGCACGCAGCCGTGCTGCGCGAGCTGGGCGCGATTTTCGATGCCGCGGGCCACGAGCTGTACCTGGTCGGCGGTTCGGTGCGGGACGCCCTGCTGGGCAGACTGAGTCCCGACCTGGACTTCACCACCGACGCCCGGCCCGAGCAGGTCCAACAGATAGTGCGGCGGTGGGGCGACGCCATGTGGGATACGGGCATCGAATTCGGCACCGTCGGCGTCGGCAAGGGCGACCGACGCCTCGAGATCACCACGTTCCGCGCCGACACCTACGACCAGGTGTCGCGCAATCCCGAGGTGCGTTTCGGCGATCGTCTGGAGGACGATCTGGTGCGCCGCGATTTCACGGCCAACGCGATGGCCGTGCGCATCACGGCGGCCGGAGCGGGCGAATTCCTCGATCCGCTCGGCGGTTTGGCCGCGCTGCGCGATCGCCTGCTGGACACCCCGGCGGCACCGTCGGTGTCATTCGGCGATGACCCCTTGCGGATGCTGCGCGCCGCCCGGTTCGTGTCGCAGCTCGGCTTCACCGTCGCCGCGCGGGTACGGGAGGCCATCGAGGACATGGCCCCGCAGCTGTCCCGGATCAGCGCCGAACGGGTGGCCGCCGAGCTGGACAAGTTGCTGCTCGGCGACGACCCGGTGGCCGGCATCGATCTGCTGGTGCAGACCGGGATGGGTGAAGTGGTGCTGCCCGAGGTCGGTGGCATGCGGATGGCGATCGACGAACACCATCAACACAAAGACGTTTATCAGCACTCGCTGACGGTGTTACGGCAGGCCATCGCGCTCGAAGATGACGGGCCTGACCTGGTGTTGCGGTGGGCCGCGCTGCTACACGACATCGGCAAGCCCGCCACCCGGCGCCACGAGCCCGATGGCGGTGTCAGCTTTCATCACCACGAGGTGGTCGGGGCCAAGATGGCCCGAAAGCGGCTGCGGGCGCTGAAGTATTCCAAGCAGATGATCGACGACGTCTCGCAACTGGTGTACCTGCATCTGCGGTTTCATGGCTACGGCGACGGCAAATGGACGGACTCGGCGGTGCGCCGCTACGTCACCGACGCCGGAGCGTTGTTGCCCCGGCTGCACAGGCTCGTACGCGCCGACTGCACGACCCGCAACAAGCGACGGGCCGCGCGCCTGCAGGCCAACTACGACCGCCTGGAGGCGCGGATAGCCGAACTGGCAGCCCAAGAGGATCTGGCGCGGATACGTCCCGACCTGGATGGCAACGAGATCATGGAGCTGCTCAACATTCCGGCCGGTCCGGAAGTCGGCGAGGCCTGGCGCTATCTGAAAGAGCTGCGGCTGGACCGCGGGCCGTTGACGAGGGAGGAGGCCACCGCCGAGCTGCTGAGCTGGTGGCGCGCACGCGGGAACCGCTAGGCGTGCCTCCCCGTCCGATATGGCATGGACTATTGCTTAGCTGGCGACGACAGTGCGGCGGCCATCTGGCACGGCCAGCCGAGCCTCGACCTTGACGGCGACGGCCGGCTTGAGGCGGTCGGCTTGGATTTCGACGGCGACGGCATGCAAGACGACGCCCTCGCGGATTTCGACGGAGACGGGATGGCCGATCACGCCGTGCTCGATCTCGACAACGACGGCACGCCGGAGGCCTACTTCACCGACGACGGGTCAGGCACCTGGGCGGTGGCGGTCGACCGCGGTGGCCAGCTGAGGTGGTTCGGACTCGACGGCGTCGAGCACACCGGCGGTCCGCTCGTCGACTTCGACGGCCTAGGGCACGCCGACGATCGACTGATTGACGGCGACGGCAACGGCGTGGCCGACCGGGTGCTGTGCGCGGGCGACAGCGGCGTGACCGGATACGTCGACACTGACGGCGACGGCAAGTGGAACGTCAGACTGACCGACACCGATGGTGACGGTCTGGCCGACGGGGCCGCCAACCTATGAGCGCCGGCGAATTGACCGACCGGCCACAAGGAGGTAGCGGTGTTTGTCGACATGGACATGCTGCACTCCGGCGTTGACGAATCTCATCGCGCGGGCGGGCACGCACAAGATGCCGCCGATCAGCTGGCGCGGGGCCCTCTGCTGTCGGAGATGTTCGGCGGTTTTCCGGCTGCCGAAACATTTCATGAGGCGGTCAGCTCGGCGCGGGCTCACCACGTCAAGAGCCTCGAATCCCACCGGAGGACGCTGACGGAACTCGGCCGTAAGGCGCGTTTTGCCGCCGACGAGTTCACCAACATGGATGACCGCAACGCTGCGGAAATGCGAGCGGTGCCGTGCAGCTCCGCTACATCAGCACCGCGAATCTGATAACCGAAGCGGGCGGCGACCCCTGGGCGATCGATGAGAGCCTGCAAGCCGGGCGTCCGGCGCAGATTTCCGATCTGGCTCAGGCGTTTCACGATGCCGGCCGGTGCACCGCCGAGTCCAGCGCGGCATTCGAAGAAGCCCGCCGCCGCTTCGCGGCGTCGTGGAATCGGGCTAATGGGGAACGTCCGATCGACAACGCCGCCGAAGTGCAGCGGGCAAGCAGGTCGTTGGGCGTGCAGTCCTTGCAGGTGCCCAAGATCGGAGTCGAATTAGAGTGCGTCGCCGCGGCATTGGCCGAGGCTCAACGCGCGGCGGCGACGTTGATCGCGACCCTGGAGCGTCAGCTGCGGCTGACGGATAACCACCTCGGCCAAGCACTGGAACTCGAAACCGATGGCCGCCTCGGCGCGCCCGACCTCACCGCGCTCGATGCGCTTATCCGGGCGCTGGAGCACCAAGCCATTGACGACGCCAAACACACCCTGCACCAAGTCAATTCAATACGCGACGCCTACTCGCGCGCCCTGCTGGCGTCGTTGATCGCCTTGCGCACCGACGGGTACGACCCAACGGTCCTGCAGACGGTGGCCTCTCCGGAATCGTTGGTGTTTTCGACGGATTCGATGCAACTGCCCCCTTCGGGTCTCGGTGCCGACGAAGTCAACAGATGGTGGAAAACCCTTGCGGCGCAGGAGCAAGATCAATTGATCGCGGATCACCCGGGCGAGCTGGGGAACCTCAACGGTGTTCCCGTCGTCGTTCGCAGCCGGGTCAACAAGGCGGTGATGAATGATGATCTCCGCCGTGTTGAGGAGGTGGCCGAGCGGCACGGGATGGACGTCGATGCCGTGCTGGGTGATCCCTTGAAGTACGGCCTGGCCGCCGGGGCCATCACGCGCTACCTGAACGCCCGCTTGACCCGAGAAGGCTTGAACGCCACGGGAGACGGTGCTGTCGGGGAAATGCTGCTGCTGAAGTACCAGCCGGAGGTGTTTGGGGGTCAGGGAGCCGCAGCCATTGCATTGGGCAACCCCGACACCGCGGCAAATACGGCGATCCTGGTGACGGGGGCCGGCACGGCCGTTCAGGCGGGATCGCTCGCCAAGACAGAAGCCGCGCGCCTCTACCACGAATCCGGGCGTGCCGATCGGGGCGGGCAGACCGCGGTGGTGCTGTGGGTGGGGTATGACGCCCCGAACAATTGGTACGACCCAAGCCTGCGCGAGCCGAACGGGGCGCGCGCCGGCGCCCAGGCGCTGGCCGCCGACGTGAATGCTCTTGCGGTCACCCACGAACGCCCCTCGGCGCATGTCACCGTCGTCGGCAGCTCCTACGGATCCACCGTCGTATCGGATGCGGCGGCGGCATATGGGATGCGGGCAAACGATGTGGTTCTCGTCGGCTCCCCGGGTACCGACCTGGCTCATTCGGCAGCCGACTTCCACCTGCCGCCCGGTGGTCACCTCTACGTCGGCGCGGCATCCGGGGATGCAGTTACCTGGCTACCGGGTCATGCGACTGGGCCAGGCCTCATCGGCGTGAGTTTTGGCGGCCTCGGCGACGACCCGGCTGTCGACGGCTACGGATCGACCCGATTCAAGGCAGAGGTGGCGAGCACTTCCATCAACCCGATTCATGACCATCTGCATTACTTCGACGACGGGTCGGAATCGCTGTTCAGTATCGCCGATGTGGTCTCGGGTCACGGCGACGCACTACAGGGGCACGGCATGACCGCACGGCACCGAGGTGAATACGGTCTGGGCGGGTGGTTCGACCCCGAGGTCGCACGACCGGCCACGACTGGGCACCACCATCGCGCAGACCCGGGCTGATGTGCGATGCGCTCGTGGTTATCGCCGCGGGCGGGCCCGGCCTGGTCGTGGCCTGAAGTGACAGTGCGATACAGGTGATTAGCCTTGAGAAGGTGACGAATCCCCAGCTGCCTCCTGCGGCGCCGTGGACACCACCCGCGGAACCGGGCAGACCAGCGTCGAACGGCCGTATCGTCGTCGCGTTGGTCGCGATTGGCTTGATTGCGGTGGCCGCGCTGGTTGTCGGCATCATCGACCTAGCTCGACCCACGCCGAGCGGGTCTGGCAAAGCTTCGACAACCGCGAGCCCGTCGCCGTCCTTCAGCCCTGAACAGGTCGCGAGCGCGAAAAAAGAGTTGTGTGCGGCATACCAACTTGCGGCGCGTTCGGTGAAGGCCGACACAAACTCAGCAGATACTGCTATCGCGCGGGTCTCACTGACAAATGCGGCCGGAATACTTGATGCGGCGACGAGTAATCCCGCTCTGAACAACTCTGACCGAGATGCGGGACGCAAGCTGGCAGCCGCGTATCGGACTATCGACGCTATCAGCAGCGTGTTTGATAAGACGTCTTCCATTTTCCAGCAGTCGGTCGACGAGGCGAACCAGGCAGATACAGCAATGGCTACGTTGTGCCCGTAGAGGTACAAACTACTTGGGGGCGAAGTAACTGGTCGTATCGCCCTCGAACGTTCTACTTCGGATGTCTAATCTCAGGGAGGGGTAGGAGTGCCCGGAGACCTGCCTGCGGGAAAGTACACCGCCGCCCTGGTGGGCGCGTGGTGGCCGGAACCATCGACCACGCTTCGGGCTGGCGCTCGTCACTGGGTCGCGCAGCAGCGCGCCGAGGAACAATATGCGCAGGAGCTGCATAATCAGTGGACACTGCTGGCTTCGGCA
>NZ_JAFBAT010000202.1 GCF_019247615.1 Mycobacterium sp.
CGCTGTCCTCCACCTCCCCCTATCCCCAAGTTCCCATCACTGCGGCATGCTCTTATCAGGGCTTCGAGAAATATCGCCGAATTTTTCTGTGCGAGCTGCCACTCCGCGGCGACGCACGAACAACCCACCGACCCCCGCGATCGAAGCCCACCGTAAGTACATGGCGCGATCAGCAGCGTAGCCGCTTTGCTCCACACGCGTGGAAAATTCGTCCGAACGTACACAAATTTAACAGCGCTCGGGCCGGTGGCACGTCGACTCATAGGGTGGTCCGACTTTCAGTCGCATACCTTTCGGACGGTACGTGCGTGTCGCGGGTGCATCGAGGTCCGAACCAACGCTAAAGTGCCTGTACGCCAGAGCGCCCAGCATCGTGGGCGGCCTTGCAGCCCAAGTGACTTCGCAGGTTGTCAACGTTCCGGCAGCTGGCGCGGCATGAGGCAGGACCCCCGGGACTGGCAGGCGAACGCCAATCGGGCACGCCAATACGCGGCATCGGTGATGCTTCGTCACGCCATATTAGGACTTATTGCGAAAGCCCGCAGGGAAATCGCTGATATCTTTACGATTGCAATTTAAGTCACACCTGAGCGGGACCGGGGGTTGGCGCTTCGGCGGGCTTTCGGGACTTCCGTACTGCCCTTGATCGGCCAGCGACGCGCCGCCCGATTTGCGTTTATTTCGCGCATTCAGTCGCCCCGGCAAGGCGGAGCGCAGACGGCACATCTCGTTGTGGTCGCCCGGAGCGGTGGTCACCGCCGGCACCCGAATCGATCACTGATCACAGGCGCCTCCCCGGCAACGACGGCCGCGCCCCTGCGCGGCCCGATCCCGAGGTAATGCTGGCTACCATGTCCCCAGAACGCGCCGGATCGCGCCAGTACACGGAGTGCACACGCCATGACCCCACCCATTGGCCAAGCCCGGGTGCCCAAACTGCCGCTCGAGGAGGCCAAAGCCGCCGCCGATGAAGCGGCCGTACCGGACTACATGGCTGAGCTGAACATTTTCCAAGTGCTGCTGAACCATCCGCAGCTGGCGCGCGCCATCAACGACCTGCTCGCCACCATGCTCTGGCACGGTGCGCTCGACTCGCGGTTGCGCGAGCTGGTGATCATGCGGATCGGCTGGCTCACCGCCTGCGAATACGAGTGGACCCAGCACTGGCGGGTCGCGTCGGGGCTGGGTGTGCGGGCGGAAGACCTACTCGGGGTGCGCGATTGGCGCGATTACGACGGTTTTGGGCCCAGGGAGCGGGCGGTGTTGGCGGCCACCGACGATATTGTGCGCGACGGCGCGGTGAGCGGCGAGAGCTGGGCGGCGTGCGTTCGCGAATTATCCCAGGACACAACCATTCTCATTGAACTCGTCGCCGCCATCGGAGCCTGGCGGATGGTCGCGGCGATTGTGCAGAGCCTCCAGGTCCCGCTGGAAGAGGGCGTGGCCGGCTGGCCACCGGACGGCCGGTCGCCTTAGATCACGCGACGCGGTATCGCGTCGCGCGGCCTGCACCCGCGTTGCTGGGGAGCCGGCGCGCGGCTAGCCACTGTCCGTAGGGCATCGTGGTCGATTGACATATCCATCAACGATTCCTAGCGTCGGGCGATGCGAACCAGGGTCGCCGAAATGCTCGGTGTCGAGTTTCCGATATGCGCCTTCAGCCATTGCCGCGACGTGGTGGCCGCGGTAACCAACGCCGGCGGGTTCGGGATCCTCGGCGCCGTCGCGCACAGCCCCCAACGATTAGAGAGCGAGCTGAGCTGGATCGAGGAGCGCACCGGGGGAAAGCCCTACGGGGTCGACCTCCTGCTACCGCCGAAATATGTCGGTGCCGAGCAGGGCGGGATTGACGCCGGCCGGGCCCGGCAAATGCTTCCCGACGAACATCGCGCGTTCGTCGAGGACCTGCTGAACCGATACGGCGTCGCTCCGGCCGCCGACCCGCCACGTGCGTCTTCGGGCGGGCTCAACATCTCGCCGAAGGGTTACGAGCCGCTGCTCGACGTGGCCTTTGGCCATAACATCCGGCTCATCGCCAGCGCCCTAGGCCCGCCCCCGTCGGATCTCGTCGAGCGTGCTCACGGCCAAGACGTATTGGTGGCCGCGTTGGCCGGCACCACGGAACACGCGCGTCGGCACGCCGCCGCGGGCGTCGATCTGATCGTCGCGCAGGGCACCGAGGCCGGTGGCCACACCGGCGAGGTGGCGACCATGGTCTTGGTCCCCGAGGTGGTGGATGCGGTGTCACCGACGCCGGTTCTCGCCGCCGGCGGAATCGCCCGCGGTCGCCAAATCGCCGCGGCCCTGGCCCTGGGAGCGGAGGGCGTGTGGTGCGGGTCGGTGTGGCTGACCACGGAGGAAGCCGAGACCTCCCCGGTAGTCAGGGAGAAGTTTTTGGCGGCGAGCTCCTCGGACACGGTGCGGTCGCGTTCGATGACCGGCAAACCGGCGCGGATGCTTCGTACGGCCTGGACGGACGAATGGGAGCGGCCGGAGAGCCCGGCCCCGCTCGGTATGCCCCTGCAGACGGCACTGGTCAGCGGGCCGCAGATGCGAATCAATCAGGCCGCGGCCCATCCCGACGCCAAGGCTCGTGAGCTGGCCACCTACTTCGTTGGCCAGGTGGTCGGCTCGCTTGACCGTGTCAGGCCCGCACACTCGGTGGTGCTGGACATGGTCGAGGAGTTCATCGACACCGTTGAGCGGCTCGAGCACCTGATCGATCGGTGACCGGCTCCGGCGCGCGGCCGGGGCGCGGTCGGTGCCGGGGACGGGTCGCATGCGCGGTGCGAGCAGGGGACGTGCTGTTCCAGGGGCCTACGACGGGCTGCGTCCGCAGCCGGATAGCCGCGCATGCGTTGTGATTGCATAAAGATTCGCCGACACGGCACGGATCACATTGACCGCCCGGTACGGGTCGTGCATTATCGGTCGCGTTGCACCTCGTTAGGTGAGGCGTCTACACGAATACAGGCCACTGACCCCGAACGTCGAAAGACGCCCCGGGTCAGGACAGCTCCTCCCGGCTTAAGGGTTGAGCCCAGGTGGCTTCCGGAATACCGGACACGTCGTGTGGTGCCAAAGCTCTGACGAGAGGGGTGCGAGTTTCCGACGGTCGTCGGTTTCTGCACTCCTTTTGGTGCGCACAGAGCGTGCAAGCTTTGTGTTCGTTGCGCGACCGCGAGGAGGTGAGGGACGTATGAGTTCCAGCGACAGTCCGGACCGAAGTCCGAACTGTGTTTCGTCCCCATCCGGTCTCCGGCACGACGTTCTCGGCTAATTCGCTTAGCGGCCAAGCGGTCTGATCGGAACCACTACGGGACGGGACGCGTCAGTCCAATCAGTGCTCGTTTGGTAATCCGCCGAGGAGGCGATCATGACCGCAGTTCTGTACGACGAAGTGGTGACCGCAGCGCCCGCCCGCAAGCTGACGGTGGTGCGCGACAACGACACAGCGCAAGCCACGATTGCCCCCCTCGCGCCGAAGAAGACGGCGCGCAGCGTCGAGACCCCGCCTTTCGGTGTCGGCGGTGACCCGCTTGTCGACGGCGCCGCTCGTTTGCTGACCGTCGGCGTGCGTCACGTGTACGCGGCCCTGTGGCGGGTTGGTGTACTCGAGGTCCGGGTTTAGTGGCGATCGCAAGCCCCAAGGGGCTACCTGGCCGCAGGCTTTCCTGAGGCCAGGTAGCCCCTTGGGGTGCAGCGTTCCGTAGAATCGGCTCATCGGCGTCGATCCGGCCATCACCGGGGAGCTTTCGGAAGAACGGCCGGACTGGCTCAGTAGAACCGAACGGGCAGGCCCGTCACAGCCCTCAATGAGCGGCCGCGCGCAAGCGCGGCAAGCGGGGTGGTACCGCGGCGCTCGCGCACCCGGCGCGTCGTCGTCCCCGGCCTGAGCATGACGGCCACAGGAGACGACAGAGCGTGACCGAAAACGCAGACGTCAGGGCGTACCCGAAGCTGGCCGGCGGGGCGCCCGACTTCCCCGCGCTCGAGCTCGAGGTTCTCGACTACTGGGCCAACGACGACACGTTTCGGGCCAGCATCGCGCACCGCGACGGCGGCCCGGAGTATGTGTTCTACGACGGCCCCCCCTTCGCGAACGGGTTGCCACACTACGGACACCTGCTCACCGGCTACGTGAAAGACATCATTCCCCGCTACCGCACCATGCGGGGCTACAAGGTGGAGCGCCGTTTCGGCTGGGACACCCACGGCCTGCCCGCCGAACTGGAAGTCGAACGTCAGCTCGGCATCACCGACAAGTCGCAGATCGACACCATGGGTATCGCGGCGTTCAACGAGGCCTGCCGCGAATCAGTGCTGCGCTACACCGACGAGTGGCAAGAGTATGTGACCCGCCAGGCCCGCTGGGTCGACTTCGACAACGACTACAAGACGCTTGATATCGACTACATGGAGTCGGTCATCTGGGCGTTCAAACAGCTGTGGGAAAAGGGCCTGGCGTACGAGGGCTACCGGGTGCTGCCCTACTGCTGGCGTGACGAAACCCCGTTGTCCAACCACGAATTGCGGATGGATGACGACGTCTACCAAAGCCGTCAGGACCCCGCGGTGACCGTCGGTTTCAAGGTCGTCGGCGGCGACCTGGACGGGGCGCACCTTGTGGTGTGGACGACGACGCCATGGACGCTGCCGTCGAACCTGGCGGTGGCCGTCAACCCGGAGGTGACCTACGTGCAGGTCCGAGCCGGCGACCGCCGCGTCGTGCTGGCGGAGGCCCGGCTCGCCGCGTATGCCCGCGAATTGGGAGAAGAACCCGAGGTGCTCGCCAGGTATCGCGGCGACGAATTGGTGGGCACGCGGTACCTGCCGCCGTTTCCATATTTCATGCAGACGGCCAAGGCATTTCAGGTGCTTTCCGGCGACTTTGTCACGACCGAGGACGGCACCGGGATCGTGCACATGGCGCCGGCGTACGGCGAGGACGACATGGTCACCGCCGATCAGGCCGGCATCGTGCCGGTCACTCCGGTCGACTCGACGGGACGCTTCGACGCCACCGTCCCGGATTACCGGGGCCTGCGGGTCTTCGACGCCAACGCCCCGATCATTCGCGACCTGAAGGACCGAAGCGGTCCCGCCGCGGCGAACGGCGCGGTCTTGATCCGGCACGAAACCTACGAGCATCCATATCCGCATTGCTGGCGGTGCCGAAATCCACTGATATACCGGGCCGTTTCGTCGTGGTTCGTCGCGGTCACCAGATTCCGGGACCGGATGGTGGAACTCAACCGGCAGATCACCTGGTACCCCGAACACGTCAAAGACGGCCAGTTCGGTAAGTGGCTGCAGGGCGCGCGCGATTGGTCGATCTCGCGAAACCGCTACTGGGGAACGCCCATTCCGGTGTGGACGTCCGACGACCCCGCGTACCCGCGAATCGATGTGTATGGCAGCCTCGACGAGCTCGAGCGCGACTTCGGTGTGCGGCCCACCAATTTGCACCGGCCCTACATCGATGAACTCACCCGGCCCAATCCCGACGATCCAACCGGTCGCAGCACGATGCGACGCATCCCCGACGTGCTCGACGTGTGGTTCGACTCGGGCTCGATGCCGTACGCCCAGGTGCACTATCCGTTCGAGAACGGCGAGTGGTTCGACAGCCACTATCCCGGCGACTTCATCGTCGAATACATCGGGCAGACCCGTGGCTGGTTCTACACGCTGCACGTGCTGGCCACAGCGCTTTTTGACCGTCCGTCGTTCAAAACATGTGTCGCGCACGGGATTGTGCTGGGCTCCGACGGCCAGAAGATGAGCAAGTCCCTGCGCAACTACCCCGACGTCACCGAGGTCTTCGATCGCGACGGCTCCGACGCCATGCGGTGGTTCCTGATGGCGTCGCCGATTCTGCGGGGTGGCAACCTGATCGTCACCGAGCAGGGTATCCGCGACGGCGTGCGGCAGGTCTTGCTGCCGTTTTGGAATGCGTACAGCTTCTTGTCTCTTTACGCACCGAAAGTCGGTAACTGGCGCACCGATTCGGCGCACGTGCTCGACCGCTACATCATGGCCAAGCTCGCGGCGCTGCGGGACGACCTGACCGGGTCGATGGAGGTGTGCGACATCTCGGGGGCGTGCGAGCAGCTGCGCCAGTTCATCGAGGCGTTGACGAATTGGTATGTGCGACGGTCTCGTTCGCGGTTCTGGGAGGAAGACGTCGATGCCATCGACACCCTGCACACGGTGCTCGAGGTGACCGCGAGGCTGGCCGCTCCGCTGCTGCCGTTGATGACCGAGATCATCTGGCGGGGCCTGACCGGTGAGCGGTCGGTGCATCTGACGGACTGGCCGAAAGCCGATGAGCTGCCCGCTGACCCAGACCTCGTGGCCGCGATGGATCAGGTCCGTGAAGTGTGCTCGGCGGCCTCATCGCTGCGGAAAGCCAAGAAACTGCGGGTTCGCCTGCCGCTGCCGAAATTGACTGTGGCGGTGGATAATCCGCAACTGCTGGAGCCGTTCACCGAGCTGATCGCCGATGAGCTCAACATCAAACGCGTCGAACTGACCGATGCCATCGAAACCTATGGCCGGTTCGAGCTGACCGTCAACGCGCGAGTGGCCGGGCCGCGACTGGGCAAGGACGTGCAGGCCGCCATCAAGGCGGTCAAAGCCGGCGAGGGCGTCGTCAACCCGGACGGTACCCTGACCGCCGGGCCCGCGGTGCTGCAACCCGACGAGTACAGCTCGCGGCTGGTGGCGGCGGACCCGGACTACACGGCCGCCCTGCCCGACGGGTCGGGTCTGGTCGTCTTGGACGGCACCGTGACCCCGGAGCTGGAGGCCGAGGGCTGGGCCAAGGACCGGATCCGCGAGCTGCAGGAACTGCGCAAGTCGACCGGGCTGGACGTGTCGGATCGCATCAGCGTGGTCATGTCGGTGCCCGCAGAGCGGGCCGGCTGGGCGCAGACGCACCGTGAGCTGATCGCGGGGGAAATCCTCGCTACTCGTTTCGAGTTTGGCGAACCTGCGCCCCAGGCGGCGGCGATCGGCGATGGCGTCCGGGTGAGCATCTCGAAGGTCTGACCGCTTCGACCGCGAAACTGCATTCCGCGACGCGTTTCTTGAGAGAGTCAGTCGCTAGTAACAGTTTCGGCGGATGTCGCCGTGGCATGGCACCCTGCCGTCGTGACTACAGCGCCATTCGTCGGTACGGAAGCTATCCGCAGCGGAGCCTGGACGGAACGCGAGCTGCGGCGGTCGTGCAACCGGATCTACCGCAACGTGTATCAGCGCCGCGGCAGTCAACTGACGGCGGCAGACCGTGCGATTGCCGCGTGGCTGTGGTCGGGTAAGCGAGCCGTCGTGGCGGGCAACTCCGCGGCCGCGTTACTTGGCGCACGATGGGTCGACCCGTGCGCGCCGGCTGAATTGGTGTGCGACCGCACACGTCCGCCGGCGTTGATAATCACCCGTAACGAGGAGCTTTCGGCGGGCGAGACGACGGCCGTCGACGGCGTGCCGGTCACGTCTGCTGCTCGCACAGCCTTCGACATCGGGCGGCGACCGGGGTTGACGGCCGCGCTGATCCGGATCGATGCCCTGGCGCGAGCAACGGGTGTTGCCGCGAACGACGTGTATCCACTGATGGAGAGCCATCGCGGCGCGCGGGGCATGAAGCAGCTGCGCCAGGTGTTGCCGCTCGTCGACGCGGGCGCCGAATCGCCCCAGGAGACCAGGACGAGGCTGGTCCTGATCGCCGGGGGCCTGCCCAAGCCGCAGACCCAGATAGTGGTGCGCAATGTCTGGGGTGCCGTGGTCGCCCGCATCGACATGGGCTGGGAGGAATGGCTTGTCGGCGTCGAATACGACGGCCCGCAGCACTGGACCGACCCGCGGATTCGGGCCACGGATATCGATCGCACCGCCGAACTGGAACGCCGGGGATGGCGCCTGATCCGGGTAGGCGCTGACTTGCTGCGTCACCGGCCGGACGTCGTCGTGGACCGGGCTCGCACTGCTCTGCAGGCGAGGGGATGCCCGTGCTGACCGCGAGACTGCCACTGGCGACGCATTTTTCGAGTAAACCCGTCGTCAGTTGCAGCTTCGCGGACAAAATGTTGGCGGCCTTCTCGGCGCCCTCGCCACCCGGCAGAGCCGGCGCAGCTCCGGCTGGGTCGGCACAGTGGCGCCTGCGTCCTACGGCTTGACGGCTCGCCAGCGTTGCCGCCTGCCCTGCACCTCAACACGTACATCACGAAAACCGGCCGACCGCAACCGATTCGGCAAGGTCTGCGGCGGAACCGGATTGCAGGTGTCGCGGAAGTGCAGCATCCGGAAGCGCAGCGAGGGCACACCGTCGCTGCCGGCGAATACGCCGCCGGGCCGAAGCACCCGGAAGGCCTCGGCGAACAGCCGATCCTGGAGTTCGGCTGTCGGTACATGGTGCAGCATCGTGAACGACACCACCGAGCTGAACTCGTTGTCCGGCAACCCGGTATCGGTCCCGTCGCCGTTGACGATGCGCGCTCGAGTGCCGTAGAGGCGCTGAAGCCGATTCGCCATCCGGGTGTCGATCTCCACCGCGGTGAGCCGCGGCGTCTTGTCGACCAGCACCCGCAAAAACGCGCCGTATCCCGGGCCGATCTCCAGGGTGTTGTCGCCCAGCTCCACCCCAGCCAGGACCGTCGGCAACACGCGGGTTTCCACTTCCCGCGCCCAGTGGGTGGAGTTGCAACACAGCCGGTGGCAGAGATTCATCGCCATGGTCCACGACGTTAGACCAATAGCATTTGCAGTTGTGGAGTCCCGTTGGGTGCTGCACCTGGACATGGACGCGTTCTCCGCCTCCGTCGAACAACTCACCCGACCGACGCTGCGGGGCCGGCCGGTACTGGTCGGCGGCGTGGGTGGCCGCGGTGTAGTGGCCGGCGCCAGCTATGAGGCGCGCGTGTTCGGCGCCCGCTCTGCGATGCCCATGCATCAGGCCCGCCGGCTGATCGGCGTGACAGCGGTGGTGTTGCCGCCGCGCGGCGTGGTCTACGGCGTGGCCAGCCGGCGGGTCTTCGACACCGTGCGCAGCATGGTGCCGGTGGTCGAGCAGCTGTCCTTCGACGAGGGGTTTGGTGAGCCGCCTCAGCTTGCCGGGGCGTCGGCCGACGCTGTCGAGGCCTTCTGCGAGGACCTGCGCAGGCGGGTCCGCGAGGAGACCGGTCTGGTCGCCTCGGTGGGGGCGGGCTCGGGCAAACAAATCGCCAAGATCGCCTCGGAGCTGGCCAAACCCGACGGTGTCCGGGTGGTGCCGCGGGCCGAGGAACAATCGCTGCTCGCCGGATTGCCGGTGCGCCGACTGTGGGGCATCGGACCGGTCGCCGAGGAGAAGCTCCATCGGCTGGGCATCGAGACGATCGGGCAACTGGCCGAGCTGACCGACGCCGAGGTGGCCAACATCCTGGGTGCGACGGTCGGCGCCGCGCTACACCGGCTGGCCCGGGGCATCGACGACCGCCCCGTGGCCGAGCGCGCCGAAGCCAAACAGATCAGCTCGGAATCGACCTTCGCCACCGATCTGACCAGCCTGGACCAGCTGCGCGAAGCTATCGACCCGATCGCCGAGCATGCGCATCAACGGCTGATGCGCGACGGCCGCGGCGCCCGCACCGTCACCGTAAAGCTGAAGAAGTCCGACATGAGCACGCTGACCCGCTCGGCGACCCTGCCATACGCGACGGCCGAGTCCGGCGCGCTCCTCGCGCTGGCCCGCAAACTGCTGCTCGACCCCCGCGAGATCGGACCAATTCGCCTTGTGGGCGTTGGCTTTTCGGGATTGAGCGACGTCCGGCAGGAATCGTTGTTCCCGGATCTGGAGTTCTCGGAAGCCGAGCCCGATACCCGGCACTCGGCGGAATTTGCCACCGCGACCGAGGCCATGTTCGCCGCGGCTCAGGAGACCTCGCCATGGCGGGTTGGGGATGATGTGGCACACCGCGCCTTCGGGCACGGCTGGGTGCAGGGCGCCGGACACGGGGTGGTCACGGTGCGGTTCGAGACGCGGGGATCCGGCCCGGGGCAAGCGCGGACGTTTCCAGCCGACACCGCCGATCTCATGCGCGCCAACCCGGTCGACTCGCTGGACTGGCCCGAGTACGTCGGTGTGCTGCAGGCGAACGCTCAGTCAACCCCAGCGGTCGACGGCGGCGGCGACGGGTAATTCCGCGGCCAGCGCGGCCATCAGCAACACCCGAGCCTGCGATGGCCGCAACCGCGGAACCATCACGGCGCCGGCTGCCGCCATCTCGTGGCCGGGACCGTAGCTCGCGCCGACCCGGCCGCCGGGAACCCGGGACGATACCGCGATGACGACCCCGTTGCGGCAATGCCGTCGCACCCCCTCGACCACCGCATCCGGCGCGTTGCCGGAACCCAGCGCCTCGAGCACCACCGCGCGCGCTCCGGCGGCGACACAGGCGTCCAGTGCCACGCAGTCGCTGCCGAGGTAGGCCGCCACGATGTCGACCCGCGGCGCGGCGGCGGCGCGCAGCTCGCCGAGGTAGGGCCGTGTCTTGGCGCTGGTCAGCGACGGGCCGCCGACGACCGTGCCGACCAGCTCGCCGGCGAAACCGCTCAGGTCGTCGGTCGCCACCTTGTACATGCCCAACGGCTGCAGCACCCGGCCCGCGAAGCACACGACCACTCCGAGGCCGCGGGCGGCCGGGTTGGCCGCGACCGCGAGCGCGTCCCGCAGATTGCCCGGGCCGTCGGCGTCCGGTGCGTCGGCGCTGCGCATGGCGCCGGTGAGGACGACGGGCACGTTTCCGGCATGCGTGAGATCGAGCCACAGGGCCGTCTCTTCCATGGTGTCGGTGCCGTGGGTTACGACGACACCGTCGGCGCCGCCATCGGCCGCGGCTCGCACGGCATCCCGGATCCGATCCCAATCGGCAGGTGTCAGCTGAGAGCTGTCGAGCGCCAGCAGGTCGACGACATCGATGTCGAGGTCCACAGCATCGGCGAGGGGCGAAGTGAGGTCCGCCCCGCTGTAGACAGGTCTGCGCACCCCGTCGGCGTCGGCGCCGGCCGATATGGTCCCTCCGGTAGCGATGACGGTGAGACGGGCCATGCTGGAATCATTGCGCACGCCGCCGCCCGCTCCGGGGAGGCGGCGTCCGGATTAGGGGATGATAGGGAAGTGCCCGAGGAACCAACAGGACCGGCCGAGCCGATGACCTCAGCCGCGGGGACCGGCGACGGCGAGGAGGTCGTGGAAACAGCACCCCGCAGGGCGCAGCGCCCGCAGGATCCTCCAAGGCGGCTGCGGTTGCTGCTGTCCGTCGCGGCGGTGGTGTTGACCCTCGACATCGTCACCAAGGTGCTTGCCGTCAAACTCCTACCTCCCGGCCAGCCGGTGTCGATTATCGGCGACACCGTGACCTGGACTCTGGTGCGCAACTCGGGCGCGGCGTTCTCGATGGCGACCGGCTACACGTGGATGCTGACGCTGATCGCGACCGGTGTGGTGGTCGGCATCTTCTGGATGGGGCGGCGGCTGGTGTCGCCCTGGTGGGCGGTAGGGCTCGGAATGATCCTCGGCGGCGCCATGGGCAACCTGGTCGATCGCTTCTTCCGGTCCCCGGGGCCCCTGCGCGGCCACGTCGTGGACTTTTTGTCGGTCGGTTGGTGGCCCGTCTTCAATGTCGCCGACCCGTCCGTCGTCGGCGGGGCCATCCTCTTGGTGGTGCTGTCGATTCTCGGCTACGACTTCGACACCGTCGGCCGGCGTAAGGCCGAGCCGCGCCGATGACCGACCGCTCGATGGCGGTCCCCGAGGGACTGGCGGGCATGCGTGTCGACGCCGGGCTGGCGCGGCTGTTGGGACTGTCGCGCAGCGCGGCGGCAGCATTGGCCGAAGACGGCGGCGTCGAGCTGGACGGGGTTCAGGCCGGAAAGTCCGACCGCCTGACCGGCGGCGCATGGCTGCAGGTGCGCTTGCCCGACGCGCCGGCCCCGCTGGCGAACACCCCCGTAGACATCGAGGGCATGACCATCCTGTACTCCGACGACGACATCGTTGCGATCGACAAGCCCGCTGCGGTGGCCGCGCATGCGTCCGTCGGCTGGACCGGGCCCACCGTCCTCGGGGGCCTGGCCGCCGCCGGTTACCGGATCACCACATCCGGTGTGCCTGAGCGCCAGGGCATCGTGCATCGCCTCGATGTCGGCACGTCGGGGGTGATGGTGGTGGCGCTTTCCGAGCGCGCCTACACGGTGCTCAAGCGGGCGTTCAAGCAGCGCACCGTCGACAAGCGCTACCACGCGCTGGTGCAGGGGCATCCCGATCCGTCCAGCGGGACGATCGACGCGCCGATCGGGCGCCACCGCGGCGGTGAATGGAAGTTCGCCGTCACCAAGGATGGCCGGCACAGCCTCACCCACTACGACACGTTGGAAGCCTTCGTGGCAGCCAGCCTGCTCGACGTGCATCTGGAAACCGGTCGCACTCACCAGATTCGGGTGCATTTCGCCGCGCTGCATCATCCTTGTTGCGGTGATCTGGTGTATGGTGCCGACCCGAAACTCGCGAAAAGGCTTGGGCTGGAACGGCAATGGTTGCACGCACGGTCGCTCTCATTCGCGCATCCGGCCGACGGCAGGCGTGTCGAAATCGTGAGCCCCTACCCGCCCGACCTGCAGCACGCGCTGGACATGCTGCGCGACGAGGCCTGATCGGCGCTCAACCGGGCAGATTCGCCCTCATTCGGGCTTGCGGACCTCGACGAGAACCCGCGTCGGGTGCGCGACGAACCGGCCGTCGGCCTCGATCTGCTCATGCAGTTCGCGCAGCCGGTCCAGGTAACGGTCCACGGTGAAGTCAGGCACCGTCCAGATCACCTTGCGCAGGAAGTAGACCACGGCGCCGATGTCGAAGAACTCTGCGCGCAGCCGCTCCATGCGTACGTCCAGGACCTCGAACCCGGCGGCCTGCGCCTGCGAGGCCACGGTGTCCGGATGGAACTCCGCCCACTTCTCCGGTTGCGGCCCGATGAAGTACTCGACAAGCTCGCCCATCGTGGCGGGCCCGATGTGCTGTGCGAAGTAGGTGCCGCCCGGCCGCAGGACCCGGCGTATCTCGTCCCAGCAGACGGAGATCGGATGGCGGGTGGTCACCAGGTCGAACGCTTCGTCGGCGAACGGCAAAGGCGGCTCGTCGTGGGTGGCCACGAGAACCACTCCGAGCCGGTGCAGGCGTGCGGTCGCCAGCGCGGCATTCGGAGGCCATGTTTCGATGGCCGCCATCGTGGGTGGGAAAGGTCCGGCGCCCGACAGCACCTCCCCGCCCCCGGTGTGAATGTCCAGCGCGGCCGAAACGCTCGCCAACCGCCGACGCAATGACCGCTGGTAGCCCCAGGAGGGTCGCTCCTCGGTTGCCCGACCGTCGAGCCAGGAAAAGTCCCAGCCGTCCACGCATACCGCATCGGCTTCGGACACGAGATCTTCGAATGCGCGGGACATGCATTGCATTCTGGCGAAGGTGTCGATCCAACGTCGCCTGAAGCGTCATTGCCGATGCGTCCCCGAGCGGATCAGGGCGGGGGAAGTGCGCGCGGGGCCGGTGCGGGCAGTCCCGGCACCGAGACCGTCAGTCCCTCGCGGATTCCTCGACGTATCTCTTCGCTCAACTGCGGGCTGTGCGCGGGTGCCGTCTCCGGGCAGTTACAGCCAAGGGTGCCGTACGGGTTCGGCTCGGTGCTGACAGCGTCCGGGTCGGCGGCGGCGGGTGCTGCCGTGTTGATGACGGCGCCTGCGGCGATGGCAGCGCCGACCAGGATTTCTGCGAGTATTCGACGGGGACGGCGGTGCTGCTTGCGGGCCGTCGGCGCCGGTACCGCGTTTGCTGTGGGCATTGTGTGCTCTCCGTTCGGCGTCCGCGTCGATGCGCGGGCGTCTGGGCGTATCGATGTCGTGCTTGGTTAGACGGTGCTCATGCCCAGATGGTTCGCCGCCCGGCGGCGTCGAGTGGCAAGCGCGAGCCTGTGGTTCATGCTCGGCCGCGCCAGCAGCCGGACCCCGGAGCGCCGCACCGGGGCCGATGCGGTCAGACCGGCCCGTTGGTGTTGTCGGCCGATGCGATGTCGGGAGCGACTTGCGCGACGGCACTGAGTATTTCGGTCGCCGTCTCGCCGGGCACCCCGGCGGCGGCGAGCGCGTCTGCCAAATGCCCCGCCACCCGGTTGAAGTGGTACATGGTGATCCCGCGTCCCCGGTGCACCTGCTTCATCGGCGCGCCGGTATAGGGCTCGGGCCCTCCGAGCGCGGCCGCGAAGAACTCGACCTGCTTGCCTTTGAGGCGGGTCATGTTCGTTCCGGTGAAGAAGCCCGACAGTTGCTGATCGGCGAGCACGCGTCCGTAAAAGTCCTCGACCACGACTTCCAGCGCCTCGTGCCCGCCGATCCGCTCGTAGATCGTGGCGGGCTCGGGTCTGCGGAAGCGCGCCAAGAGTTTCACGATACCGATTGCAACACTTGGGGGTTGCCCGTCAGTTAGCGTCCGATCACGCACGAAGTGCCCTGCGTAACAAGCCGATTGCGCTTTCGTGGCGTTTGCCGGAACCGCAGCGTGAGACGCAAAACGCCGTTCACTTGGCGGCAATATGCATCTGCTGCCCATCCATGGCCTAGGTTAGGTTTATGGCCTACGTCACAGCGCTCCAAGCTGGACGAACATCGAGGGGGAAACGGTGAACTTTGGTGACCTGACGAACCTGGTGGAAAAGCCGATCGCGGCCGTCTCCCACATCATCAACACGCCCAACTCCGCGGGACGGTATCGACCGTTTTACCTGAGGAACCTGCTCGACGCCCTGCAGGGCCGCACTCTGAACGATGCAGTGAAGGGCAAGACCGTCCTCATCACCGGAGGATCGTCGGGCATCGGCGAGGCCGCCGCCAAGAAGATCGCGGAGGCGGGCGGCACCGTCGCGCTGGTGGCCCGCACGCGGGAAAACCTCGAAAAGGTCGCGGACGAGATCCGGGGCAACGGCGGGACCGCCCACGTGTACCCGTGCGACCTGACGGACATGGACGCCATCGCCGCGATGGCCGACCAGGTGCTGGCCGAACTGGGAGGGGTAGACATCCTGATCAACAACGCGGGCCGGTCGATTCGGCGTTCGCTGAAGCTGTCCTACGACCGGATCCACGACTACCAGCGGACCATGCAGCTGAACTACCTGGGCGCTGTGCAGCTGATCCTTAAGTTCATCCCCGGGATGCGGGAGCGCCAATTCGGGCAGATCATCAACGTCTCGTCGGTCGGCGTGCAGACCCGCGCGCCCCGCTTCGGCGCCTACATCGCGAGCAAGGCCGCCCTGGACAGCCTGTGCGACGCGCTGCAGGCCGAGGTGGTCAACGACAACGTGAAGTTCACCACCGTGCACATGGCGCTGGTGCGCACGCCAATGATCAGCCCGACGACGATGTACGACAAATTTCCCGCACTGACGCCGGATCAGGCGGCCGGGGTGATCACGGATGCGATCGTGCACCGGCCACGGCGCGCGAGTTCGCCGTTCGGGCAATTCGCCGCCGTCGCCGACGCGGTCAACCCGGCCGTCATGGACCTTGTGCGCAACCGCGCCTTCACCATGTTCGACGATTCCGCTGCGGCCGAGGGCGGCGAATCAACCAGCGGGACAACGGATTCGAAGCAGTTCGACAAGCGAAGCGAGACATTCGTGCGGGCAACCCGCGGGATACATTGGTGACGCCGTGAGTCTTCCCAAACCTGACACTCGGACAACCGTCGTCATCACCGGCGCCTCATCGGGCATCGGCGCAGAACTGGCTCGCGGATTGGCGCGCCGCGGCTTTCCGCTCCTCTTGGTTGCGCGTCGCCGGGAGCGCCTCGACGATCTGGCCAACGAGGTCGGCAAGGAATACTCGGTCGCGGTCGAGGTGCTGCCGCTGGACCTCAGCGACGGCCGAGCGCGCGCGACATTGGCGGACCGGCTTCGCGGCGAGCCGATCGCCGGCCTCTGCAACAGCGCCGGTTTCGGCACCAGCGGCGTTTTCTACACGTTGCCGATCGAACGCGAAAGCCAGGAAGTCACCCTCAACGTCCTGGCCCTGACGGAACTCACCCATGCGGCCCTGCCCGGCATGGTGGAGCGCGGCGCCGGCGCGGTGATGAACATCGCCTCGATCGCCGGATTCCAGCCGCTTCCCTACATGGCCGTGTACTCGGCGACCAAGGCCTACGTGCAGACGTTCTCCGAGGCCGTGCACGAGGAATTGCACGGGACGGGTGTGTCGGTCACGGTGCTGTGCCCTGGCCCGGTGCCGACCGAGTGGGCCGAGATCGCCAACGCCGAGCGCTTCAGCATTCCGATCGCGCAGGTCTCGCCGCGCGACGTGGCCGAAGCGGCGATTGGTGGGATGCTCACCGGCAAGCGCAGCGTCGTTCCGGGAATCGTGCCGAAGGTCGTCAGCACCGGCGGCAGATTCGCGCCGCGCAGCCTGCTGCTTCCGGGTATCCGCATCGGAAACCGCTTCCGGGGCGGGCCAAACCGCTGATCGCCGGGCGGCACCGGTCGCCGAGCGTCCCGCCAGCGTGGCGTTCACCGTCGAGCGTCACACCAGCCTGTCGCTCGCCGCGGCCACTATCCTGAGGCGATGGCCGCTGTGGAGATGAGCGCCGAGATGCCGATGGCGCCCCAGGAGATGTGGGACCACGTGTCGGATCTCTCCGAGTTGGGCGACTGGCTCGTGCTGCACGAGGCGTGGCGCAGCGAGCTGCCCGACGAGATCGCCGAGGGCACCGAAATCGTGGGGGTGGCACGTTCCAAAGGGCTGCGCAACCGGGTGACCTGGACGGTGACCAAGTGGAATCCGCCGCACGAGGTGGCGATGTCGGGCGCCGGCAAGGGCGGAGCCAAATACGGTGTCACCCTCACCGTGCGGCCCGCCGGCGACGGTTCCACCCTCGGCCTGCGCCTCGAACTGGGCGGTCGTGCGCTGTTCGGTCCGGTCGGTTCGGCCGCGGCCCGCGCGGTCAAGGGAGACGTGGAGAAGTCCCTCAAGCAGTTCGTCGAGCTCTACGGATAGAACTCGCGGCGATCGCAGGCGCGGCGAAGCCGTGCGCGGCGGGTTGCCACCGATCGTCGGCGACACACTGAAGCGACACGCCGGGAATGCGTCGGTGGCCGGTCATAGACTGGCGTCCCTATGAGCGGTTCATCGTCGGCGTCCTTCGTGCACCTGCATAACCACACCGAGTACTCGATGCTGGACGGTGCCGCGAAGATCACGCCCTTGCTCGCCGAGGTCGAGCGGCTGCAGATGCCGGCGATCGGGATGACCGACCACGGAAACATGTTCGGCGCCAGTGAGTTCTACACCGAGGCGACCAAGGCCGGGATCAAGCCGATCATCGGCGTCGAGGCGTACGTCGCGCCGGGCTCGCGGTTCGACACCCGGCGCGTCACCTGGGGCGACCCCAGTCAGAAGGCCGACGACGTCTCCGGCAGCGGCTCCTACACGCACCTGACCATGGTTGCCGAGACGGCGACCGGCCTGCGAAACCTGTTCAAGCTCTCCTCGCTGGCCTCGTTCGAGGGCCAGTTGAGCAAGTGGTCACGAATGGATGCCGAGCTCATCGCCGAACACGCCGAGGGCATCATCATCACCACCGGCTGTCCGTCGGGGGAGGTGCAGACCAGGCTGCGTCTGGGCCAGGACAACGAAGCGCTGCAGGCGGCCGCCAGCTGGCGGGAGATCGTCGGGGCGGACAACTACTTCCTGGAGCTCATGGACCATGGGCTGGCGATCGAACGGCGGGTCCGCGAGGGGCTGCTCGAGATCGGCCGCAAGCTGGGCATTCCGCCGCTGGCCACCAACGACTGCCACTACGTCACCCGCGACGCCGCGCACAACCACGAGGCGCTGCTGTGCGTGCAGACCGGCAAGACCCTGTCGGATCCCAACCGCTTCAAGTTCGACGGCGACGGCTACTACCTCAAGTCCGCCGCCGAGATGCGACAGATCTGGGACGACGAGGTGCCCGGCGCCTGCGACTCGACGCTGTTGATCGCCGAGCGGGTGCAGTCCTACGCCGACGTGTGGGCGCCGCGCGACCGGATGCCGGTCTTCCCGGTGCCCGAGGGCCACGATCAAGCGTCGTGGCTGCGCCACGAGGTCAACGCCGGGCTGAACCGGCGGTTCCCCGCCGGTCCGCCGGACGGTTACACCGCGCGGGCCGCCTACGAGATCGACGTCATCTGCGCCAAGGGCTTCCCGTCCTACTTCCTGATCGTCGCCGACCTGATCAACTACGCGCGCTCTGTGGGCATCCGGGTAGGCCCCGGCCGGGGATCGGCCGCCGGGTCGCTCGTCGCCTATGCCCTCGGCATCACCGACATCGACCCGATCCCGCACGGCCTGCTCTTCGAGCGGTTCCTCAACCCCGAGCGCACCTCGATGCCCGACATCGACATCGACTTCGACGACCGTCGCCGAGGCGAGATGGTGCGCTACGCCGCCGACAAGTGGGGCCACGACCGGGTCGCCCAAGTCATCACCTTCGGCACGATCAAAACCAAAGCGGCACTGAAGGATTCGGCACGGATTCACTACGGGCAGCCGGGCTTCGCCATCGCCGACCGGATCACCAAGGCGCTCCCGCCGGCGATCATGGCCAAGGACATCCCGCTGTCCGGCATCACCGACCCCAACCACGAGCGTTACAAGGAAGCCGCCGAGGTCCGCGGCCTGATCGAAACGGACCCGGATGTCCGCACGATCTACCAGACCGCGCGCGGCCTCGAGGGCCTGATCCGCAATGCAGGCGTGCACGCCTGCGCGGTGATCATGAGCAGCGAGCCCCTCACCGAGGCCATCCCGCTGTGGAAGCGACCGCAGGACGGCGCGATCATCACCGGCTGGGACTACCCGTCGTGTGAGGCGATCGGCCTGTTGAAGATGGACTTCCTGGGCCTGCGCAACCTGACGATCATCGGCGACGCGATCGAGAACATCAAGGCCAACAGGGGAGTTGACCTCGACCTGGAATCTGTGCCGCTGGACGACAAGGCCACGTACGAGCTGCTGGGCCGTGGCGACACGTTGGGTGTGTTCCAGCTCGACGGCGGCCCGATGCGCGACCTGCTGCGGCGCATGCAGCCCACCGGGTTCGAGGACGTTGTCGCCGTGATCGCCCTCTACCGGCCCGGGCCGATGGGCCAGAATGCGCACAACGACTACGCCGACCGGAAGAACGGCCGCCAGGCCATCCGGCCCATTCACCCCGAACTGGCCGAACCGCTCGAGGAGATACTGGCCGAGACGTACGGCCTCATCGTCTACCAAGAGCAGATCATGCGCATCGCGCAGAAGGTCGCCGGCTACTCGCTCGCCCGCGCCGACATCCTGCGTAAGGCGATGGGCAAAAAGAAGCGCGAGGTCCTCGACAAGGAGTACGAGGGCTTCGCGGAAGGCATGCAGGCCAACAGATTCTCGCCCGCCGCCATCAAAGCGCTGTGGGACACCATCCTTCCGTTCGCGGACTACGCGTTCAACAAGTCGCACGCCGCCGGCTACGGCATGGTGTCGTACTGGACGGCCTACCTGAAGGCCAATTACCCAGCCGAATACATGGCGGGGCTACTGACCTCCGTCGGCGACGATAAGGACAAGGCCGCCGTCTACCTGGCCGACTGCCGCAAGCTGGGCATCACGGTGCTGCCGCCCGACGTCAACGAGTCCGGCCTCAACTTCGCGTCGGTGGGCGCCGATATCCGCTACGGACTGGGTGCGGTGCGCAACGTCGGTGCCAACGTGGTGAGTTCTTTGATAAAAACCCGCAGCGAAAAAGGTAAGTTCACCGACTTCTCGGACTACTTGAACAAGATCGACATCTCCGCGTGCAACAAGAAGGTGACCGAATCGCTGATCAAGGCCGGCGCGTTCGATTCGCTGGGACATGCCCGCAAGGGCCTGTTTCTGGTCCACACCGACGCCGTCGACTCGGTGCTGGGCACCAAGAAGGCCGAGGCGATGGGGCAGTTCGACCTGTTCGGCGGCTCTGACGGTGCGGGCGGCGCCGGTGATCCGGTGTTCACCATCAAAGTGCCCGACGACGAATGGGAGGACAAGCACAAGCTGGCCTTGGAACGGGAGATGTTGGGCCTGTACGTGTCCGGGCACCCGCTCAACCGGGTGGCGCACCTGCTGACGGCGCAGGTCGACACGGCCATTCCGGCGATCCTCGACGGCGATGTCCCCAACGACACCCAGGTGCGGGTGGGGGGCATCCTGGCATCGGTGAACCGAAGAGTCAATAAGAACGGAATGCCTTGGGCTTCAGCGCAATTGGAGGATCTCACCGGTGGCATCGAGGTGATGTTCTTCCCCCACGCATACTCCACATTCGGCGCCGACATCGTCGATGACGCGGTTGTGCTGATCAACGCCAAGGTCGCGATCCGGGACGATCGGATCGCGTTGATCGCCAACGAACTCGTGGTGCCCGACTTTTCCACGGCGCATGCTGACCGGCCGCTGGCGGTCAGCATGCCGACGCGGCAGTGCACGTTCGACAAGGTCAGCGCCCTCAAGCAGGTGCTGGTGCGCCACCCCGGTACCTCGCAGGTGCATCTGCGGCTCATCAGCGGTGACCGGATCACGACCCTCGAGCTCGACGAATCGCTTCGCGTGACACCTTCGCCGGCGCTGATGGGCGACCTCAAGGAGTTGCTGGGTCCCGGGTGCCTGGGCCTCTAGGTCGTTGCCCAGCGTGCGGCCAGCCGCACCCTCGCCGCCGAGCGTGCGGTCCGCCGCACATTCGACACGCCGCCCGTTGACCACAAGGAGCGCTGTGGAGCAGTCGGAACCAACGACGGTGCAGCTCTGGCGCCCGGATGCCGGGTGATGTGTTCCGTGCCACAACCCACGGGACGTACGCTCACGAAGGGCTCTGCTGATCCGGGCGCTTAGGAGAACAAAATGACGACAGCCGACAGTCCGGCCACCCTGTGCGAGGCGTTCCAGCGCACCGCGTCGATCGACCCGGATTTCGTCGCGCTCCGGACGCCCGGCGGCGCGCAGACGGTCACGTGGCGCGAACTCGCGGCGCAGGTGCGCAAGGCCGCTGCCGGACTGGCCGGCTTGGGGGTTGGGCCGGGGGACACGGTTTCGCTGATGATGGCCAACCGGATCGAGTTCTACCCTTTCGAGATAGGCGCCCAGCACCTCGGCGCGACGTCCTTCTCGGTGTACAACACACTGCCCGCCGAGCAACTCACCTATCTATTCGACAACGCCGGCACCAAGGTGGCGATCTGCGAGGAGCAGTACGTCGACCGGATCCGCGCCAGCGGTGCGCCCCTCGAGCACATCGTCTGCATCGACGGTTCACCGCCCGGCACCATTTCGGTGGACGACCTCTGTGCCGCCGGGCGAAAGGATTTCGACTTCGAGTCGACGTGGCGCAACGTGCGGTCCGACGATGTCGTCACTCTCATCTATACATCGGGGACCACCGGAAACCCGAAGGGTGTGGAGATGACCCACGCCAATCTGCTGTTCGAGGCGTCCGCCCTGGATTCTGTCCTCCCGATACAGTTCGGTGACCGCGTCACGTCGTTTCTGCCGACGGCGCACATCGCCGATCGGGTGATGGGCCTGTACGCGCTGGAGGTATTCGGCGCCCAGGTGACGGTGGTTTCCGACGCGCGTGCCATTGCTGCGGCGCTACCGGACGCGCGTCCCACCGTGTGGGGCGCTGTGCCGCGGGTGTGGGAAAAGCTCAAGGCCGCAATAGAATTCGCGGTCAGCCACGAAGAGGACGAAGTCAAGCGTCAAGCGTTGCAGTGGGCGATGTCGGTGGCTGCCCAACGGGCCCTGACGCTGCTGGCCGGCGATCCGATGTCGGCCGAGCTGGCCGAGGAGTGGGCGAAGGCCGACGAGCTGGTGTTGTGCAGGCTCCGCGAGCGGCTGGGCTTCGGCGAGCTTCGTTGGGCCGTATCGGGAGCGGCTCCCATCCCGAAGGAGACCCTGGCGTTCTTTCTCGGGATCGGCATCCCGATCAGCGAGGTGTGGGGGATGTCCGAGCTCAGCTGCGTCGCCAGTGTGACCCATCCGCGCGACGCGCGGCTGGGCACCGTGGGCAAACTACTACCCGGGCTGGAGGGCAGGGTCGCCGACGACGGCGAATTCCTGGTTCGCGGCCCGCTCGTCATGAAGGGCTACCGCAAGGAACCGGCGAAGACCGCGGAGGCCATCGACGCCGACGGCTGGCTGCACACCGGCGACATCCTCGACGTGGACCCTGATGGCTATCTGCGGATCGTCGACCGTAAGAAGGAGTTGATCATCAACGCGGCCGGAAAGAACATGTCGCCGGCCAACATCGAGAATGCCATCCTGGCGGCGTGCCCGATGGTCGGCGTGATGATGACGATCGGTGACGGACGGCCGTACAACACCGCGCTCCTGGTCTTCGACGCCGACTCCGTGGGCCCGTATGCGGCCCAGCACGGCCTGGCCGATGCTTCTCCCGCCGCGCTGGCGGGCGACCCGGAAGTGGTCGCCCGGATAGCCGCGGGTGTGGCCGAGGGAAACGCCAAACTGTCCCGGGTCGAACAAATCAAGCGCTTCCGCATCCTGCCGACGCTGTGGGAGCCAGGCGGGGATGAGATCACGCTCACCATGAAACTCAAACGCAAGCCGATCATGACGAAATACGCCACCGAGATCGAGGAACTCTATTCCGATGAGCTGCATCCGGAGGTGCAGGAGCCCGAAGCCGCAACGGTGCAGCCGGCATGAGTGGTGGACGCACGGCAGCCGCGCGTGAGGCCGGACGCGCAGGACTGCGAAAGGCGCTGCAGCGCAGCGGTTTAGTCGACGAATCAACGACTCCCTTGCCGACCGACGCGGACGAGGTGGTCCAACTGTTGGCGGCGCCGTGGTACGAAGAGCGGCTGATGAAGCTGGCGGCCGAGCTGGGGCGCGACCCGGCCAGCGTGCGTGCCGAGGCCGCGGGCTACCTGCGCGAGATGGCACCCACGCTGGAAGAGCGGGCGGTGAGGGCCTGGCGCGGCTTCAGCCGCTGGTTCATGCGCGCCTACGACGTGCTGGTCGACGAGGACCAGATCGCACAACTGCGCAAACTGGATCGCAAAGCGACACTCGCGTTTGCCTTTTCGCACCGCTCCTACCTGGACGGCATGCTGCTGCCCGAGGTGATCCAAGCCAACCGCCTGTCGCCCGCACTCACCTTCGGTGGGGCCAACCTGAACTTCTTTCCGATGGGCTCCTGGGCCAAGCGCACCGGCACGATCTTCATTCGGCGTCAGACCAAGGACATTCCCGTCTACCGCTTCGTGTTGCGCGCGTACGCCGCCCAGCTGGTGCAAAACCACGCCAACCTCACCTGGTCGATCGAGGGCGGACGGACCCGGACCGGCAAGCTGCGGCCGCCGGTCTTCGGGATCCTGCGCTACATCACCGATGCCGTCGACGAAATCGACGGTCCCGAGGTGTATTTGGTGCCGACGTCCATCGTCTACGACCAACTGCACGAGGTGGAAGCGATGACCACCGAGGCGTACGGCGCGGTCAAACGGCCGGAAGACCTTCGCTTCCTGATCCACCTGGCGCGCCAGCAGGGCCGGCGCCTGGGCCGGGCGTATCTGGATTTCGGCGAACCGTTGCCGCTGCGCAAGCGTCTCGAGGAATTGCGCGCCTTGGACACCTCGGCCTCCGGGACCGGAACGGAAATCGAACGCATCGCTCTCGATGTCGAACACCGGATCAACCGCGCGACCCCGGTCACGCCCACCGCAGTGGTGAGCCTCGCGCTGCTGGGTGCGGACCGGTCGCTGACGATCACCGAGGTGTTGGCCACCGTGCAACCGCTGGCAAGCTACATCGCGGCGCGAAACTGGACGGTTGCCGGTGCGGCCGACCTGACGAATCGCTCGACCATCCGGTGGACGCTGCACCAATTGGTCGCGTCGGGTGTGGTGACCGTCTACGACGCTGGCACCGAGCCGGTCTGGGGCATCGGCGCCGACCAGCACCTGGTCGCGGCGTTCTACCGCAACACGGCCATCCACATTCTGGTGGACCGCGCCATCGCGGAGACGGCGTTGCTCGCTGCCACCGAAAAGTCCGCCGACGGCCTGGTGCTGCCGGCCACCGTGCGCGACGAGGCGTTGGCCCTTCGCGAATTGCTGAAGTTCGAGTTCTTGTTCTCCGCTCGTGCGCAATTCGAGAAGGACCTCGCCGACGAGGTGCGGTTGATCGGGCCGGCCAAGGACCCAATCGATACCACCAAGGCCGCCAGCGCGGCCGATGTGCGGCGGCTGCTGGAAAAGGCAGACTTGCTGCTGGCGCATCTGGTGTTGCGTCCGTTCCTGGACGCCTATCACATCGTCGCCGACCGGCTGGCCGCCCTCGAGGACGAATCGTTCGACGAGCAAGGCTGTCTGGGCGAGTGCCTCGAGGTCGGCAAGCAGTGGGAGCTGCAGCGCCGGATCGCCAGCGCCGAGTCGAGGTCCATGGAGTTGTTCAAAACCGCGCTGCGACTGGCCCGGCATCGCGAGCTGGTGGACGGCTTCGAGGCCCCCGACATCGCCGCACGCCGGCGGGAGTTCGCCGACGAGATCGCCACCGCCATCCGGCGGGTCAACGTGATCGCCGAGTTGGCCCGGAAGCGTGCTTGACCCACTCGCTGTCGAAACAATGGATGGGGATTCATGGGGGAGAATCGTCGCGATGCAGATGCGCGGAGTGTCCGAGTGAGTGACGAGCACGACGGTCCGGCGCGTCCACTGATCGGGTTCATCACCGGGGACAATGCCCCGCCGATTGCCCCCGCGCCGGTCGGCCGCTCGTGGATGTCGGAGATGCCGCAGAGTTGGGCCAATCGGTGCTTACCAATGCTGGTCGCCAACCAGAGCGGTTGGGAAATCCGCAATCCGTGCGCGTTCACCGCCACCTGGATGGGCCGCGAAGACCGCCTGGGTGTGGTGATCGCACCCGATAAGCGCGACACCGGCCAGTTTCTGCCCACCAGCGAGTTCGGCGGGGGCATAGTGACCTGGCATCTGCCGCTGCTTTTTCGCACTCCGCCGGGCTACAACCTGCTGGTCCGCGGACCGGCGAACTATCCGAAGGACGGCGTGTCCCCGCTCGAGGGGGTCGTCGAAACCGATTGGGCGAGTTCCAGTTTCAGTATCAACTGGAAGCTCACGCGCAAACTGATGCCCGTGCGGTTCGAGGTGGACGAGCCGATCTGCATGATCGTTCCGCAGCGCCGTGCCGAGCTCGAGGAGTTCGCCCCGGAACTCCGGCGAATCGAATCTGACGAAGCTCTGCGCAGCAAGCACCAGTTCTTCCTGCAGTCACGTGCGGATCTGGGACGGCTGCAGGCAACGGCGAATCCCGACGGGACAGCCCGGGTGCCATGGCAAGGCGATTACACGCGGGGAAAACACGCGGACGGGGAGGCCGGGGCCGAGGATCACCAGACCCGCCGTCACCTTCGCGCGTTCGTCGAGTAGCGGGTCATGGTCGTGCTCGACTCGGGCCCTAGACTGGGGGGCATGCCGCTTACAGGTGAATACGCCCCCAGCCCCTGGGATTGGTCCCGCGAACAAGCCGACAAGTACGCCGAATCCGGTGGCAAAGAGGCCGCGGACATGAAGGGCAAGCCCATCATCCTGCTGACCACCGTCGGGGCGAAGACGGGGAAGATCCGTAAAACGCCGCTGATGCGCGTCGAGCACGACGGTGAGTACGCGATCGTCGCCTCGCTCGGCGGGGCTCCGAAGAATCCCGTCTGGTACTACAACGTCAAGAAGAATCCGCGGGTCGAGCTGCAGGACTGCGCGGTCACCCGCGAGTACGACGCCCGAGAGGTGTTCGGGGATGAGAAGGCGATCTGGTGGGAGCGCGCTGTCGACGCGTGGCCGGACTATGCCGAATACCAGAAAAAAACCGATCGGCAGATACCGGTGTTCGTGCTGACCCCCGTGAGCTGAATTCCGGCGTCGGTCGGCATGGCACCATTGATCGGTGTCCGCTGAACCGAGCCACCGCCGAAGCGAGTCGCCGCTGTGTGCGGCCGACATCGACGCGGCGGCGCAGCGGATCGCCCCGGTGGTCACGCCCACGCCGCTGCAGCTGAGCGATCGGCTGTCGGCGATCACCGGCGCGCAGGTGTACCTCAAGCGCGAAGACCTGCAGGTGGTCCGCTCCTACAAGCTGCGCGGCGCCTACAACCTGCTGGTGCAGCTGTCCGAGGAGGAGCTGGCAGCGGGCGTCGTGTGCTCGTCGGCGGGTAACCACGCCCAGGGCTTCGCATACGCGTGCCGGACGCTGGGGGTGCGCGGCCGCGTCTACGTGCCGGCCAAGACGCCCAAGCAAAAACGAGACCGTATCCGCTATCACGGCGGGGAGTTCATCGAGCTGATCGTGGCCGGCTCGACCTACGACCTGGCCGCCGAGGCGGCCCTGGCCGACGTCGAGCGCACCGGCGCCACCCTGGTGCCGCCGTATGACGACCTGCGCACCATGGCCGGACAGGGCACCATCGCCGTAGAGCTGCTCGACCAGCTCGACGGAGAGCCGGACCTGGTGGTGGTCCCGGTCGGCGGGGGCGGCTGCATCGCCGGCATCACCACCTACCTGGCCGAGCGCACGACCAACACGGCGGTCCTGGGAATCGAGCCGGCCGGGGCCGCCGCGATGATGGCCGCGTTGGCCGCCGGCGAGCCGGTGACGCTCGACCACGTCGACCAGTTCGTCGATGGGGCTGCGGTGAAGCGGGCTGGAACGCTGACCTATGCCGCGCTGGCCGCCGCCGGAGACATGGTGTCGATCACCACGGTCGACGAGGGTGCAGTCTGCACCGCGATGCTCGACCTGTATCAAAACGAGGGCATCATCGCCGAACCTGCGGGCGCGCTGTCGGTGGCCGGCCTGCTAGAAGCGGACATCGAGCCCGGATCCACCGCCGTCTGCCTTATCTCGGGCGGCAACAACGACGTGTCGCGCTACGGCGAGGTGCTGGAGCGCTCCCTGGTGCACCTGGGCCTCAAGCACTACTTCCTGGTCGACTTCCCGCAGGAGCCCGGCGCGTTGCGCCGATTCCTCGACGACGTGCTCGGGCCCAACGACGACATCACCCTGTTCGAGTACGTCAAGCGCAACAACCGGGAGACCGGCGAGGCGCTGGTCGGCATCGAGCTCGGGTCGGCCGCCGACTTCGACGGCCTGCTGGCCCGGATGCGGGCGACGGAGCTGCACGTCGAGGCCCTTGAGCCCGGCTCCCCGGCCTACCGCTACCTGCTCTAGGTGTTGACCTTTCACGCGTTCGGCGGCCCGGGCTTCGGCGCGCCGCGGCCTGGGCGGGGATCGTGATGCTGGTCGGATCGTGGTGGGACAACGCCCGCCGGGCCCGCGCGCCCGGGATTCCGCTCAGCGGAGGTACGCCGGCAGCGGGGTAGCGGGGTCCAGGTCGTCGGCCGGCACCGGCGGCCCGGCCTTCACGCCCAGCGGCACCACGCCGGCCCAGTGCGGCAGCGCGGCGTCCTCCGGATCGTCGATCGGGCCGCCGGCGCGTACCTTGGCC